>JAAFHV010000064.1 GCA_013297655.1 Myxococcales bacterium
GCCGCGTTGGTTGGCGAGGGGCGGTTGGGCTACGTTAGCTCGATGCGGCTTCTTCGTGGTTTGGGCGTATTTGTCCTCGGTGCGTTGCTCGCTTCGGTGAGCGGAAGCGTGGCGTGCTCGTCCGACCCCGGTGACGGACGCGTAGAGCCACAGGTCACGAAGGGCGCGACCTCGGTGTTCGATCCGAGCGCGGACTTCGCGAAGGAGGGCGCGTTCTTCGATTTGCCGTACCCGTCCGACCTCCGCCTCGACGCGAAGGGGGGCCCGGACATCGCGGCCTATCCGAACCCCGCGCTCCCGCTCATGGACGAGTTCAAGAAGATCGCGGGCCAGCGCAAAGGCTTCCCCGTGATGTCGATTGGCTATTTCCGATTCGACGCACCACTCGAGACGAGGACCGAATCCGGAGTCCTCCCGGGCGACAAGGCGCAGCCGATCCTGCTCATGGACGTGGACGACAAATCGCCCGAAAAGGGCCGCCTCTTCCCGGTGGTCGCGAGCACCCCCAACCCCGACGGCTACGTGCCCGAGTACCTCCTCACGGTGTCGCCGCGACCGGGCGTGCTGCTCTCTCCGTCACGCAAGTATGCGTTCGTCGTCCGCGCCGGCGCGAAGGACGCCGCGGGCAACCCCCTCGTCGCTTCGGCGGCGATGCAAAAGCTCGCAAAGGGCGAGTCCCCAGGTGGGACGCGCGGCGACGCGCTCGTTCCGCTCTATGCCCCGCTGTTCGCCGCCCTCGACGCGGCGGGAGTGCCGCGCACCGACGTGGTCGCCGCCACCGTGTTCACCACCGGTGACATGGTGGCCGATACGGCCGAGCTCACGAAGAAGCTCTCCGAGGCCGCGCCCGCGACCCTCAAGGACTTCGCGCTCGAGGCGATCCCCTCGTTGCAGAGTGCACCTTTCTGCCACGTGACGGCCAAAATCACGCTCCCTCAGTTCCAGAAGGGCAAACCGCCGTTCGACACCGAGGGGCTCTTCGAGTTCGGCGCCGACGGCATGCCGGTGAAGCAGCGCGACGAGGACGTCTCGGTGTCGATCACGATCCCGAAGCGCGAGATGCCGGACGCAGGCTTCCCGCTCGTGGTGTTTTACCACGGGTCCGGCGGGCTCGCGCGCGAGCTGGTCGACGGCGGCACCAAGGGTGACCCTTTCGAGGTGTGGCCCGGCGCGACGATGGCGAACTTGGGATTCGCGATGGCGGGCGCTTCGCTCCCGATTAGCCCCGAGCGCGTGCCCGGCGCGAAGGACTACGACTACCTCAACCTCAACAACACGCCCGCGATGAGGGACACGTTCCGCCAGGGAATCGTGGAGTCGCGAATCTTGATTACCGCGCTGGAGAAGGCGCGAATTCCGAAGACGGTGCTCGACGCCTGCACCGGGGTTACGCTCCCCGCGACCCAAACCGAGTACAAGCTCGATCTCAAGCGCCTCAGCGTGCAGGGGCAGAGCATGGGCGGCATGTACACCAACATGGTGAGCGCGGTGGAGCCTCGCATCGAGGCGGCGGTCCCCACTGGGGCGGGCGGCTACTGGACGTTCTTCGCCCTTCGCACGAACGTGCTCCCGAATGCCTACAATCTCCTTCGTTTGCTCATCGGCACGCGCGAGGAGATCACCTTCATGCACCCCGCGCTCCACCTCATCGAGACGGCGTGGGAGGCGATCGATCCGATCACGTCGACCCCCCGCCTCTCGCGTGAGCCGCTCCCCGGGCACCCGGTGCGAAGCGTGTACGAGCCGGTCGGAAAGGGGGACTCGTACTTCAACACCGACATCTACGACGCGATGGCGCTCGCTTATGGCCACCCGCGCGCGGGCGACGACATTTGGCCGAGCATGAAGCCGAGCCTCGAGCTCGTTGGCCTCGGCGAGAAGGCCAGCTACCCCGTAAAATCCAACCTGAAGACGCGCGACGGAAAGCCGTACACCGGCATCGTCGTGCAGTACGACAACGACAACGGCGCGTTCGACGGGCACGGGATTTACCGCCGCGTCGAAGCCGTGCGATACCAGTACGGATGTTTCCACGCGACCTATCGAAAGAACGGAGTAGCGGTGGTGCCCCCGCCCGCGAAGCTCGGCACGCCCTGTCCGGAGTGAAGCTCGGCGCCGCGTCGCTGCTCGCGCTCCTCGTTTTTGCTTGCGGGAAGGCTGCGACCCCGTCCACGCCCGATGTTCCTATGCCGGAGCCCCGCACGGTGGACGCGTCCGACGAGCCGCAGGCGCCGCCTGTGGCTCCCGTTTCACCACCAGCCGATGCGGGCGTCGCGCAGGGCAACGTGGACGCGGGCTCCTCGACCGGCCCTGGGAGCGGGGGCGGGAGCGAGGCCGCGACTTCCCCCGTCGAACGAACGGGCCCCGTGCTCGACGACGCCGACGCGGTCGCCCGTGCGTCGCGTGTCGCGAACGTCGCGCTCCAAAAGGCCTATGCGGACTTCGTGAAGAAGAACCAAATCGCGCCGTCCCACACCGGCCCCTGGGTAAAGGCCGCGAGCGAGGTAAAGGGCAATACCAAGTCGGGTTGGGACGTGACCTTTCGTCATACCCCCCCGGCCGGGTTCTCGCACGAGGCCATCGTTCACGTGACCCCGCGCGGCGAGCTCACCGTGAAGAAGGCGCACGCCGACTTCTCCTCGGACTAGCGTTTTCAGTACTCCACGCAATAAAGCATGAGCGTGTTTACGGCCTCGCAGGTCTTTCCCTCGGCAAAGACGGTCCGCCGTCCGGTCTCGTTGTAAATACCCGCGGTGCCGTTGCCGTTCGTGCTCGCCCAGTTGCCGCATGTCTCGCCGACGGCGCTCGATGACGCGCCGAGACCGGTCCATACGTGAGTGCCTGACGAGGGCGTTCCCCCGTCTTTCAGGAGGATCGTCGTCATCGCGCCGTTGGTCTCGAGCCCGCTGAGGGAAGGCGCGACGATTGCGCTCGAGTTGCTGAACAGCACGATCCTTCGATTGTCGGGGGCGTATTGCGCGCTCGGAAGCTTTCCGTCACGAGCGACGAACGGAACGAAATTCGGGCCGACCTCGTTTTTGCATTTAGCGATCATCGCGGCGGCCGAAGGCGCGACGAGCGTCACGAGAGCGATGCGGCGATCCCCCGCGCCGGCCTCTGGACGCGGGCCGGAATCGAGGGGAGTCGGAGGGCCACCGTCGATCGGTAGCGGCGCCGCGCCGTCGGGGCGTGGAATGGGCGGGGGCGGAGGGCGCGTCGACTCCGAAGTAGACGGTGAAGGCACGACGCCTCCGTCTTCGCCCGTGTCGGCGACCCCGAACGTGGTGCATGCGGCGACGAGCGACAACAAGAGTGCGAAGCCTGCGAGCCCACGGACCATCACAACAGAGTACGCGCAAGATGCGCGGTGTCGCTCGTGCTCTCGAGTCAGATTTTCGGCTTTTGTGGGCGAACGACATACACGCGGCCCGTGCGTTCGAGCGCGAGTCCTTTCGACGCGACAACGGCATCCAGCGCTTCGTCCCATGGAACGTGGCGCAGCTTCACCGTGACGCGGCTCGACGCGACGCTCTCGTCGACCACGACGTTGACGTTGCCTACGTCGGCCAACAGGCGAATCACCTCCGAAAGCGGCGCCTGCACCACGTCGATCGTGACCGCGCGTCCGTGGCCAGCGCGCGTCGAAGCGCCGTCACGAAGGACGACGCGAGAGCCCGGCGTCGCGCCCGGATCGGAGGCCGAATCCGCGGTTGTGGTGCTGCTCGCCGAGTCCTGAAATGCGGTCGCGAACAGACGATCGCGAGCACCGGTATCCGGGTGGGCCGGACGACTCGACGCGGGTAAGGGAGACTGCGGCGCGGGCTCTGCGCAGGCAAACACCACGAACGCGCCGAAGGCGACCATGCATGTCTGCTTGGTCGCCTTCGTGAGCACGCGGGAGGAGCTCAGCGCGGGATGACGGGGTCGACGACGCACGTCGAAGCGACCTCGAAGAGGATATAAAACAGCGCCTTTTCCTGCGGATCGAGGGGGGCGGTCGCGCTCGTCTCGGTGTGGTACGTGCTGTAGAGCACGCGCCCGCAGCCGTATTCGAACGAGAGCGTCTGCGGCTTCTCGCCAGACTCGTTGCCGGCCATCCACACCTTCGGCTGGTAGAGCTTCGTCGCGCCCGCACCACCGTCGGCGTCGGCGACGAATATGCCCTTCACGCGGTTGATGCGCTGGTAGTTTGCTTTGAGCTCGAAGTTCGTGTGGCCTTGTCCACGAAGCCAATCGTCGAGGCCTTGGTCCTTCACGATCGCGTTCACGGTGTAACCGCCACCGCTGCACCCGCGAGCTTGCGCGAACTCGACGTATTCGGGGAAAGTCTCGGAGACGAACCCCTGCTTCCAGTCGGTGACGTAAACCTTTCCGCCCTTGGTGACGTAGTCGCGGAGCGCGCCTTTGATGCGCGTGTCGTCGGCGACGTCTTGCGTTCCGTCGGCGACACACGAGCCGCAGGGCAAGAAGACTACGTGGTACCTGGATAGGTTGTTCGCGTCACCGAGGGTTGCTATCTCGGTGGAGTCCGACACCACCGTCGTCGGCGTAATTCCGAGCTTCCTGAGCGTCGCGCCGATGTCGTCGTGGATGCCGTCCGAAATCAAGATCGAGGGGACTTGGTCGCCTTTCGCCGCGTCGGCCGCGCGCGGGAGGGTGCTGTCGGCCTTGTCGACCCGGATGTCGCCTGCTTTGACGTCGACCTCGACGATGCGTCGAAACTGGCCCTTTTGGAAGATCAGGAACTGCTTGCCGATGCGGTTCGCGACGAGCTCGAAGCTGCCGTCGGCCTTGGTGACCGTTTGTGGGAACGACTTTTCGAGCTGAAGGCACGTGTCGCAGTAGTTGCCCGTCGGGATAGGATCCGGCTTTTTGGTCGCGAGATAAACGAGCGCGCCCGAGACGGGAATGTCGCCCGCGGGGGTAAAGACTTTGCCGGTCCACGTGCCCTTCGGGGAGAGATCTTCCGGGGGCGCAGCGTCGCCGAAGAGCGAGCCTCCGTCGTCGGTTTGGTCGACGGGGGGGGGCACCAAGATGCCGGCGTCGACCGGGTCCTCGAACACGGGACGGACAACGGTGGACGAGCACGCCGCGAGGGCGAGGATGCCGAACGTGACGGCAAGGGCGGTTCGAGTTTGCATGCGTTCCTTCGTCAGATCCGAGCCATTCCCGCGAAGCTGCGAGCCTCACTGGTCTACCCCGCGGCCGAGACGCGTGCCACACCTTAACGGCGCGACACCTTCACTTTTTGACGCAGTTGGCACCTCTCGGTGCGCAGATGTACACCTATGCACGTAGGCACGAAGGCACGGAGGGGACGCCGCGGGCCGCCCTCTCGTGCTCCGCGACCCATCGTGAACAGCGAGCTCTACGGGGGATGATCGGCCGGACGAGGACCACGCTTGGCTCGACGCTTGCTCGAATGGCCCCATGTCGCTTCGCCTCGTGATGGCGGTCTCGCTCGCTCTGCTCGGATGTGGCGCGCAACGCCGCGACCCCGCACGTGCGAGCGCGATTCGTGCGGTCGAGGACCGCGGCGATCCTGCCGTGGCGCCGCGTTTCGCACCGGATCCGAAGCTCGTGGCGGGCGTGTCGGCGACGAGCGACACCGAAGAGGCCCCGCTGTCCGTGCTCCTCGTCACGATCGATTCGCTCCGCGCCGACATGCCGTGGGCGGGGTACCCGCGCGAGATCGCCCCCCGCCTCACCGAGCTCGAGCGGCGTTGCGTGACCTACGAGCGCGCCTACGCCACCGCTTCGCATACCGCGCCGAGTGTGGCGTCGATCCTCTATGGCAAGTATCCCTCGGAGCTCCCGCGCGACGGGGCCTTCTCTGCGGTGTATCCAAAGTCGCTCGAGGGGTTTCCGCACGCCCTCCGATCGGCGGGATACACCGTGGTCGCCGGCCACGCACACGACTACCTACGCCGCGCCGGGTTCGCCTCCGGCTTCGACTCGTATGCCCTCGTCCCTGGTCTCCGCCCGGCGCCGAACGTCGACCCGAATCAAACGTCGAAGGCACTCGAGGCGCTCGCCGAGACACAACTGGACGCCCTCGATTCAGGGGAAAAGAAGCCGTTCTTCGCCTGGTACCATTTCGTCGACCCCCACGCGGAGTGGCTCGCCCCGGCCAAAGACGAGGAGGTGCCGGACTTCGGTCCGAAGCCGCGCGATCGTTACGATGCCGAGGTTTATGTCACGGACAAGTACGTCGGGAAGCTGCTCGACTACATGGAAGACAAGGGCATGCTCGCGCGCACGGCGATCGTGGTCACGAGCGACCATGGCGAAGGCATAGGGGATCACGGCCAGCTCTTTCACGGATACGAAACATGGGAGAGCCTGGTGCACGTCCCGCTCTTCGTGTGCATTCCCGGGGTCGCGCCTCGGCGTGTCACCACCCCGCGGAGCCTCGTCGATCTCGCCCCCACCATCCTCGAGCTCGCGCACGTGGAGAAGAGCTCCGATTTCCGTGGGACCTCCCTTGTCGCGGAGGTGCGAGGAGCCAACGCCCCCGCGCGCCCCGTGCTCGTCGATCTCCCTGCAAACGAGCTGTCGTTCGCGCGGCGCGCGCTCGTGGGGGAGAAGCTGAAGGTCGTTTACATCGGGGAATCTCGCCGTCGCCTCGTATACGACCTCGAGAACGATCCGGCCGAGCTTCACCCGATTCGCTCCGGGCCGCTCTGGGAAGAAGAGACACGCAAGCTCCGCGAGGTGGAGAGCACGCTCCGTGAGGTGGTGCCTTCACGCTGCGCCCGAGGCTGCGCCCGAGGTTGGGACTGAAACCCGATTCGCTCCGGGCCGCTCTGGGAAGAAGAGACACGCAAGCTCCGCGAGGTGGAGAGCACGCTCCGTGAGGTGGTGCCTTCACGCTGCGCCCGAGGCTGCGCCCGAGGTTGGGACTGAATCAGGGGACGACGAGCTCACCCTTGAACAGCTCGAGGAGCGGCACGAGCTCTCGGCGGTGCTCGTCGACGAAGTTCGGGACCCACGGCTCGCTCTTGCCGATGGTGCGCGGATCTCCTTCTTCGAGCCCCGCGAGCCCGTAGTGCTTGGCCACGTCGTCGAGCGTCGCGAGGTTGCCGCCGTGGCCATACGGAGCCGTCGCCGTCATGCCGCGGAGCTGCGGCGTGCGGAACGCGCCTTCGAGCTCCTTCATGTCCTTCGGCAAGAAGACGCTCTGGAACGCGCCGTCGGCGTATTCGGGCTTGCGGAACTCGTGAGTGAAGAGCTGTGCCAGGCCCACCGAAGCTCCGAGATCCGGCTTTCCGTCGCGGCGGCCAGTGGGAAATCGAATGTTGTGGAACGCGTCGTCCGTGAGGCGCGGCCCGTAGTGGCATTGCGCGCACCCGGCCGTAAAGAAGATATGAAGACCCTGTTTTTGGTCCTCGGTGAGCGCGGAGAAGTCGCCGCCTACGTACCGATCGAGCTGGTTGCCCTTCGCCGACAACGTGCGCTCGAACGCCTCGAGGACCTTCGCCACGCGCACGAACACTTGGTTGACCGCCGCCTGATCGGCCGGCGCCATCGCGTCCCACGCCGCGTCCCCCGGCTTGCCGTTGGCGGGGAAACGCGCCCCATCGTTCAACGGAGGGAGCGGGCTCGTAGGGAAGATTGCCTCGTAGCGATCTTTGTAAAGTGCATATATTTTATGGGCGACGAAGAGGCGATTCGAGCCGACCTCGATCGGGTTCTCGAAGGGGCCCGTCGCTTGGAGCCAAAGGGTGTCGGCGCGCCCGTCCCAAAACTGGAATCGCGAGTGGGACGCATAAAGAATGCTCGGGCTGTTGCGATCGCCCTCTGCGACACCTACCGCGCGCGCCTTGGCGTCGGCAAAACCCTTGTCTTGCGCGTGGCATGTCGCACACGCGACTGCCCCGTTGGGCGCTAGGCGGGTATCCGAGAAGATGTCTTTGCCGAGCGCGGCGGCGAGGGGCGAGTCGGCGACGGCGTTCGTCGGATCCTTCGGAGGGGCGCCCGGGAGCGTCATCTCCTTCAGCATGTCGAAGTGGTTCGTCGGGAAAAACTCGTCGACGTACTTCACGTCGGCGAAGGGGGGCGGCACGTTGCCGTCGAGCATCGCGACCTCGCGCCGCACCATGCTGTCGAGCGTCTCCGGCTCCGGATCGGGCACGAAGCGACGTACGAGCATGGTCCGCGAGTCCACCAAGACGAAGAACGGAAGTCGCCTGTCGCCGAGGCCCACGCTTTGGAATCGGTAGGCCGGATCGGCGGCGACGGTCGCCGCGTGGGGCCCGAGCTCGGCCTCCACCCGCGCGAGATCGTCGCTCGTCTGCACGAGCACGTTGTTCTTGTCGGACACCACCAGATCGACCAGCTCGACCCGATCTTCGAGGCCCTTCGGGATCACGTCGGCGGTGTGATTTTGCGACCAAAGGCACGTACCGCAGAACGCGGCGGTGGTGCGAAAGAGCAGGATCTTGGAGCGAGGCGCGCAGGGCTCGAACTTGCTCGCGAGCGCGTACGTGCCGCCCCCGAGCTTCGGAAACTCGAGCGGCGGCATCGTCGCGAAGAGGTCGATCTTCGTGTCGGTGGGGTAGGGCGACGGTTTGCCATCGATGCAGAGAGACGTCTTCGTCGCGTCTTTCCCTGCGTCGCTCGCGGCCGCGTCGACGCTCGCGTCTGGCGTTTGGCCGACGGGGTCGGACGAGCACGCCCCGTAGAGGGCAGCTCCCAAAAACATGAGGCCCGAGGTGATCGAGCTCGCGACCTTGCCGCCGCGCCGCCGAACTACCCTCGGGCCTTCGATTTTCATAGGTACGAAGCTTACTTCGGATCGATGCGGAGGACGCGGCCCTCGACCATGTCGACGATGTAGATCTTCTTGTCCGGGCCGACCGAAATGCCGGCGAGCGAGCCCGCCGCGAGGCCGGTGTCGAGGCGCTGGAGCTCTTTTCCGTCGAGCGAAAACGCGTAGATCTTCGAGGTCGCGTGATCCGTCACGTAGAGGATCTCGCCGTCGAGGGTGATGCCCGAGGGCTGATCGAGGCCGAACGTGGCGGGGACGAGGTCGGCCAGGGTGGCGCCGTCCATCTCGACCGCGATCGCCATTTTCTCTTTTGCGCGAACGGTGCCGGCTTTGGTGCCCGTCTTCGCGTCGAGCGAGAGGATGCGCTTGTTGCCCGTGTCGGCGACGTACACCATCTTGGTGTCGGCCTTGTAGGCGAGGTGGCTCGGCACGCCCTTGACGTAACCGAGCTCGCCGCGCGCGTACTGGTACGACTCGCCGTCGGAGTGGTCGTCCTGGCCGACGTTGTGGTCGCGCTTGAAGTCGTAAAGGTCGATGCTCTTGTTGAAGCCGCCGGTGACCCAGTAGCGGTTCGCGGACTCGTGGGCGATGCCCATACAGAGCGGCGTGTTGTGGAGCATGTCGAGGTGCGAGCCGAGCCCGATCGGGTCTTTCTGCGCAAAAATCGTGGGGTCCGACGACCAGAGCGCGGGGCCCATGAAGTCGTTCGCGGAGCCGTTCGCGCGCTCGTTTCGAGACTCGCCGCACGCCGCGAAGGTGCCCTCGACCCCGAACGTGGTCTCGTTCGCGCCGAACGCGATGCCGGTGGGGTTGGGCATGAAGTGGGTGGCGGCGCGATCGCGACGGCGGAGGGTGGCGCGCGCGTCCGTGGGCGCGTCGCTCACGGTGACGATGCTGTCGTCCGCGAAGTTCACGACCCACAGCTCGGTGGGCTTCATCGGGTTCCAATCGAGGTCCGTCGGGGCCTTGAGGCCCGCGCCGGCGGTCACGATCTCGGTCAGGGTGACGGAGCCCGCCGAGCCGTCGCCCTTGCCGAGCATCGGTGCTTTCGGGGCGCCCGGCACCGTGCTCCCGGAAGGGGCCGGCGTAGGATCGCCCGAGACGACCTCCGTGCTGCACGCGAAGCCGAAGAGGGGAAGCGCGAGGGTCGCGCCGAACAGGAGAACCGTTCCGAACCTTGCCATTCCGTCAGGCTTAGTACTTTCCGACGGGTTTTCAACGTTAATTGCTTGACGGTGCGCTTCTTCCTGGTTCGGCGCGCTTCTGGCGCCACCTGCGCGTCACGATTGACCTTTCGAGTGACGGATCGCATACCCGGGCGCATGGCGACCGACCTCTGCGTCCTCTACGAGCACCCCGAATGGCAAAAGCCTCTCTTCGCCGCGCTCGAGCGCAGACGGGTGAGCTTCACGGCCTTCGATCTGAAGTCGGCCACGTTCGACGTGGATCTCTTTCCGTCGGCGAGGCTCTACTTCAACCAAGCGAGCCCGAGTGCCTACGTTCGGGGGAACACGCGCGCGGTGCCGTTCGCGCTCTCGTTCATGCGCGCGCTGGAAATCGCTGGCGCGCGGGTTTTGAACGGGGCGCGTGCGTTCTCCCTCGAGCTCAGCAAGAGCGCGCAGGGGGCTCTCTTGAAGAAGCTCGGCGTTGCGCACCCGCGCTCGCTCGCGTTCAACGACGTGAAGGCGGTCGCCAAGGCGTGGAGCCTCTTCCCGTCGCTCCTCAAGCCCGAACAAGGCGGCAGCGGCGCGCGCATGTTCCTCTTGGAGAGCCAGGCCGAGCTCGAGAAGACGCTGGAGCTCACCCCCGGTTTGTGGGAGCCCGATCACCTGCTCATGATGCAGGAGCACTTCGACGTCGATCCGGCGCGGGGCATCGTTCGCATGGAATTTCTCGGCGGCGAGCTGCTCTACGCGATGCGTGTAGTTTCCCACGGTGCGTTCAACTTGTGCCCCTCGGAGGTGTGCAACCCGAGCGACGGCAGCGACGCCGCGTGCCACATCCCGGAGACCAAGCCGGCCAAGCCGGTGGAGTTTTTCCCCTTCCCGGAGGTGCCCGCCGCCGCGGTCGAAGAGGGCCGCGCGATCGTGCAAGCGGGCGGGCTCGACGTCGCGGGGATCGAGTATCTGGAGGCCAAGGACGGTCGTCGCATCTTCTACGACATCAACGCGAACTCGAACCTGAGGCCCGCGATCGCGCAGGCTTTCGGCTTCGACCCGTTCGAGCGGGTCGTCGATTACCTCGTCGGCGAGCTCGCGAAGACGAAGTAGCGCTCTACACGCTTCGGCTGGAGCAAACGTCGAATTCGCGGCACACTACGGGCATGCCCTCACGCCCCATCTTGCGTCTCGAGGCGTGGCCGAGCACCAACGTTCGGGGGCCGCGCGTGCGGTCGGCCGCGGGGCGACGATGAGCTCGCGGTCCGGCAGCTCGGCGAACCTCTCCGAACAAGAGCTCAACGACCTTCATTCGATCGAGCTCGATCTCGGGCCAGGGCCCGCCGCGCCACCGCCACCTGCCGGCGCTGCGCCGGGGTTCGGGCCATCACCGTTCGTTTCACCCGCGCCGGCGCCGTTTGCGCCGTCCGCTCCTGCGCCATCGCATGCTGCGAGCACGCCCGAGCCGGACCCCAACCTTCCCGATCCGTTCGCGCTCCCACCCGAGCCCTATGCCGTTCCCGAGGCGCGTCAGGCCAAACCCTCGGTCCGCGATCTCGCGAATCGGGTCGCCGAGGGCGGCGTGCGCGCGGCAGCCCACCTCTCGCCGATGCTGGAAGACGCCCGCGCGAAGACCGCAGCGACCACCGCGCGCGCCGTCGACGAAGCCAAATCACGCGGGCTCGTGCCCCTCGCCGCGATCCTCGTCGCCGTCGGAGTGCTCGTCGCGATCATCTTCGTGGTGGTGCGCTTCGTGATGCCGGAGAGCGGCACGACCCCCGCGTCGAGCGAGCCGCGAACCAAGCACGTCGCGGAGTCGGCCGGCGCGTCGCAGGAGTGATCTGGGTGCGAGGCGCTCAAGGCGCGATCGACGCGCCAAGTTGTGGACCACCGGAAGAGGCAACGACGTCCCAGCGCATGCGAGTGTCATACCTGCGGCGTGTGGCGGGCGCGAGGAGCGCCGAGGGCGACCTCGAGCGCCGGTCGCGCGGTTTCAGTGAGCCGGCGGAGGAGCAACTTGCCGCCCGCAGCCGCCGCGTGGTCAACAAATGCTCGCTCGCTCGCATCGGTCGCGGCAAGATGCTGCATGTTTGTCGAACCGCTTCCCCCGCACATTCGCCTACGGAAGCTCGTGATCCGTAAGTGCCGCAACGTCAGGCCCACGACGCTTGAGTTCGACGACGACTGGAACATCCTGCTGGGTAAGAACGGTGCAGGCAAGACGACGCTGCTTCGGCTCCTTCAGACACTGTTCGCCACCACTCCGGTCCGACGAGAGATTCCGGACCACGATGTTGAAGTGACCCTCTCGCGGCCCGACATCGATATAGATGTTGTAGCCCATTCTTTTCGCGGTCCGGAGTCGGCGAGCACCGAACAAGCGCCGATCTTCGGCTCGCTCCCAGATTCAATGCGCTCTCGCGTCGACCTGACGGTCAATAGGCGGGGAACCGAGCTCGGTCGTGCTTCAAAGATTGAAAACAAGATACGATTCGAGACGAGGGGCAAATTCTTCGAAGGTCTAGCGGGGGACGGACTCAATATCGAATCGTTCGCAGAAATCGCGATCCAGCATTGCACTGGAGCGCGAATGGATCCCCGACGTTTCTTCCGTGGCCTTGACCGATTCGATGAAGCCCTGGAATCATTTGCGGTGCTTAGCGAGCAGGCTGAGGTTACAGCAATAGCGTTCACGATCGCGAACGGCGAGCGCTGGGGGCCGGCTGGGTTCGGCGACCGACCTGAAACCGGCGCGGCGGCGATAGCCAACCGAACTATTGAAACAATCGGAGATCGAATCGAGCTTACTCACTTGACCTCGGCGCCCCTCCAGAGAGCATGCTCCTTGATGGGGTTCCAGGGGGCGAGATTTGAGTATACTTTACACTCGCGAGAAGAGAGGAATATCGTTTACAGAGTGTCTCGCCTCGAATTTCATGGGCCCCATGACTCAGTGACGCCGCACGAGCACCTCAGCTTCGGGCAGAAGCGGCTGGTCGCGTTCCTGTTTTATCTCGATGCGCATCCTGAAATCGTTCTCGCGGACGAGCTGACCAACGGACTGCACTACGACTGGATCAAACAGCTCATTGAATGGATGGACGGCCGGCAGAAATTTGTCGCGGCTCAAAACCCTCTGATGATCGATCGCGTGGGATTCAGTTCTTCCGAGAGCGTTCGGCGCCGCTTTATCCGTTGCGAGCGCCAAGGAAGCGACGCGGTGCTTCGCCAATTCACCGAAGCGGAGTCAGCGGAGTTTTTCGAGACCTACCAGGCGGGTGCGCAGCTCGTGAGCGAGCTGCTCCGACAACAGGGGCTCTGGTAATGCTCGCCAAGTTCACCGTACTCATACTGACGGAGGACAAAGCGGGATGGGAAGTGGTCAGGACGATAGTCGGCAAGTCTTTTCAGGAAATCGATCCCGAGGCCAATGTGTGGCCTGATGACTTATGGTCCCGGCCGACGGAGAAGGCCGCGCGCGCGGCGCGCGGCTCTTATTGGAAAAGCACCGCCGAGCGCGACGAGCCTGACCGGCGTGAGCTGATTCGCGAAATTACGACTCATTTGCTGCGACCGCGGGGCTTCGTGGTTTTCCACTTCGATGGTGACGAGCCTTGGTCACGTCGCGGCCATTCTGAGAACGTGGCGAAATGGTCGCGATTCTGCGTGCACGTTGCGCAGAACATCCAGCAGCATCGGAAGGATCCGGAACTCGTCTCTGACACGCTCTCTCGCTTGCTTCGAGTGACACCGTTCTACTGCATGGAGTCTTGGCTGTATCTTGCGACGAATTCCGTTCTGGCCGAGTGCACTTCGAGCCACGGGGCCGCGCACCATGACGTGATCCGCGCCCTGGCAAGTGTAACAAGTCAAATCGCGGAGGTCGTTCAGCCATGGAAGGCGTGGTGCCTTGGGAAGACAGCCAACGACCGTCTCGTGCATAGCTTTCCGACAATGGAAGCGTACGAACTTCAGCAGTCTTTTCATGAAACAATGGAACGGATGATGGCGTGTGCCGATCTTGTCGAGGCGTTGAAGTCGACGCGTCGCGAGCGTACTTGAGCGAATGTCGCGGCTATCGGGTAGACTGAACACCAGAACGCTTTCTGTGGGCGCGACGCGTCATAGGTGTGAATGTTCTGCACGTCGTGAATAACTGGCGCCGCTTCTAGCTCTCTGGTCCCTGAGTGGGGAATTTACGTCAGACTCAAATCCGGAGAAACCGCGGCAATGTGCACCTGACATGCCATTAGGGCAGGAGAGGCTCGCGCGCGGCGCGCCTCGCGACAGCCAGTGTTACGTCACTTCTTCCAGCGCGCGGCGTTCTCCTTCGCGAACGCAGGGAACGTGGTCGGCGCGCGGCCGGTGAGCTTCTGCACCACGTCCGTCACCGCGGAGGCGTAGCCCGCTTTGTCGATCGCGTGGAGCTCCATCATCGCGTCGACCATCCAGTCCGGCATGCCCGCTCCCGCCATCCCCTGTTGCGCCGCCTGCTCTGGCACGTCGACGTACGTGATCGTGCGCCCGGTCACCTCGCCGATCGCCTTCGCCGCGTCCGCGACCCCGAAAGCCTCGCTGCCGGTGATGTCGTACGCCTTCCCTTCGTGGCCAGTCTGGGTGAGCGCGACTTTGGCGACCGCGGCGATGTCGGCGCCCGCCACGTAGCTCACTTTGGCGTCCCCGAGCGGGAGGTAAATGTTCCCGTCTGCGCCCGGCGGGTAGTACCCGATGAAGTTCTCGAAGAAGTTGTTCGGGCGGAGGAACGTGTACGAAATGCCGGAGGCCTCGATCGCCTTTTCGGAGGCGCGGTGCCATCGCCCGAGCTGAATGCCGGGCTCCGACTCGACGCCGATCGCGCTGAGCTTCACGATCCGTGCGACACCTGCCTTCTTCGCCGCCGCCACGAAGCGGGCAGCAATTTCGGCTTGATTCGGGACGAACGGCGTCACGAGGAACACCGCGTCGACACCTTCGAGGGACTTCGCGACGGCGCCCTCGTTCGCGTAGTCGAAGTCGACCGCCACGACGCCGTCGCCCGCGAGCGCCTTGGCCTTCTCGGCGCTCCGCACCGCGGCGCGCACCGTCACGCCCGGCGCTCCGCGGAGGGCCTTCACCACCTGCGAGCCGATCGTCCCCGTCGCGCCCGTCACCAAGATGTTCGTCGTCATGTGAATCTCCTCGTCGTCGCGTTTCGTTCGTCGCCGTTCGAGGAAGAGCCTAGGCACCGGCGGCGGGGAGAGCTAATTCATAAGTGGCATAGAATCTATGAACCATCCTCATCTAGCATCCGTCGACCTGAACTTGCTCGTGGTCTTCGGTGAGCTCGTCCGCTCGCGGAGCACCACCAAAGCGGCAAAGCGCCTCGGGCGCACCCAGTCGGCCGTCAGCCACGCCCTCGCGCGACTCCGAGCCCACCTCGCCGACCCGCTCTTCGTGCGGGTCGGGCTCTCCCTCCGTCCCACGGCGCTCACCGAGCGGCTCGCTCCCGAGCTCGAAGATTTGCTCTCCCGCGCGGAGGCGATCTTCGACGGTCGGAAGACCACGTTCTCCCCGAAGACGCTCGCACGCACGTTCGTCGTCGGCGGCACCGACCACCTCGACCTCCTGATTTTGCCGCCCCTGCTCGCGCGCATCCGAACCGAAGCGCCGCGGGTCGACCTCGTGACGGCCTTCCTCGGCGACGACGTCGAGCGATCGCTCCAAGCGCGCGACGTCGATCTCTCGATCGGGACGCGGTTTCGAAGCACGTCCGGGATCGCCCACGAGACGGTGTGCGATCAAGACATGGTCGTGCTCGTGCGAAAGGGCCACCCCGCCACCCGCGGCAAGCTCGATCCGGCGCGCTTCGCGTCGTTCGATCACGTGCTCGTCGCTCCGCGCAACGTCGCGGGAGGGGTCGTCGACACCGCGCTCGAGAAGCTCGGGCTCCGGCGCCGCGTCGTCCTTCGTCTTCCCCACTTCATCGTCGCGGCGTTCGTCGTCGCGAAGAGCGATCTCGTGATCACGTTGCCGCGCTCGTTCGCGGAGCACGTGGCGAAGCTCGCCGGCCTCGTGATCCTGCCCGTCCCGGTGTCGCTCGTGCCGTTCAGGTTCTCGATCGCCTACGACGCCACGCGGGAGGGAGATCCCGCACACGCGTGGTTTCGTTCGGTATTTCTAGATGTCGCGCGTGGGCTCCTCAACCCTCCCGTGTCGCGCACGCGGAGGACGTGACGAAGGCGCGGTCTTCTGAAAACGTAGCGTGAGGATGAAGGCCGTCGACCCCGCAGCCTACGCTGTACCCGCTTACATCGTGTTCCTCGCGGTGGAGATCGCGGTTCTCCGCGGCAAGAGCGAGGTCTGGTCGCGGAAGGTGGCCGGCTACGAGAAGCGCGACACCCTCGCGTCTCTCGGCATGGGGGTGGGGAGCCTGCTCTTCGCCGGCGCGATTCAGCTCGCGACGTACTCGGTCTCGGATTTGCTCTGGCCGCATCGGTTTTACGACCTCGGCGAGGGTGTGCACGTGTGGATCGCGGCGGCGCTGATATGGGACTTTTGTTTCTATTGGCACCACCGCATCAGCCACGAGGTTCGCCTGTTCTGGGCGTCGCACGTGAATCATCACTCCAGCAAGCACTACAACTTTTCTACCGCGCTCCGCCAAGAGTGGACTCCGTTCACGAACCTGCTCTTTTACCCGCCGTGGGTGCTCCTCGGCTTCCGCCCTCACATCATGGCGATCGTCGGCGGCGCGAACTTGGTTTACCAGTTTTTCCTCCACACCGAGGTGGTCGGCAAGCTCCCGCGGCCGCTCGAATTCGTGATGAACACGCCTTCTCACCATCGCGTGCATCATGCATCGAACGAGCGCTACCTCGACAAGAACTACGGCGGCATCTTGATCGTGTGGGACCGGCTCTTCGGCACGTTCATGGAGGAGAAAGAGCCTGTCGTGTACGGCCTCGTGAAAAACGTAGAGAGCTTCAATCTCTGGACGATCGCGTGGCACGAGTACGGCGCGATGTTCCGCGAGATGGGCGCGCGGAAGGGGCTCGGCGCCAAGCTCCGTGTGCTCCGTCGCATGCCGCCCGATGCGATGCCGTGATCGTCGGTCCTGGTTGCACGCGCTCTGAGCGTCGCGAAGCCGCGCTCCGTAGCCGCCCACCATCCTGTCGAGGCGTCGTCTCGTCTCGTCTCGTCTCGTCTCGTCTCGTCTCGTCTCGTCTCGTCTCGTCTCGTCTCGTCTCGTCTCGTCTCGTCTCGTCTCGTCTCGTGGCGCGGCGCGGTGCGGCGCGCGGAAGCGGCTCGATGCCCGCTCCGAGCCTGGTTGACACAGACGCAGGGACGGGCGACAAATCCCGAATGTCGACCATCCCCACACTCATCGCCCAGTTCGAGTCGCTCGGTGGACGTCAGGGCTTCGACTTTGGCGCGAAGGCTCCGCCCGTACCCGAGGCTCGCGTCGCCGAGCTCGAGGCTCGCATCGAACGCGTGCTCCACGGGCCTCTCCCTGACGGATTCAAGGAGTTCCATCGGTTGACGAACGGCTGGAGCTCGATCGACGGACGCTACATGGACCTCTTCCCCCTGGAGCAGATCGCCACCGACTTAGAGGACGCGAAGGAGCCAGCATCGCTTCTCGTCGGATCGAGCGGGCAAAACGATTTTTACGTCTTCTTCTACCCGGCGAGGACGACGGGCGCCGACGCCTGCTTTTTGATCGAGGACTGGTTCGAGGAAGCCTCGTTCTCGGAGACGGATCTCGCTGGCTTCAGCGCGGCGTTCCAGCAGCGAGTCAAGGACAACGCCGCTTCGGCAGCCGAGGAAGGCAAGTACATCTCCGGACCTCTCACGTTCGTTGGTGTGCTCGAGCACCTCCTCCGATTCAACGCGACCGAGGTGTGAGCGGGATCGCGTGTGCCGCTCACGGTCGCGTAGTTGCCAGTAGGCCATCACGTTTCCGGTGCGAAGGCGGCGACGTTCGCATCTTCGTGTGAGGCTTTTACCAACGGGTTCCGCCCCCACGTCATGGCGATCATCGGCAACGCGAACTTGGTTTAGGTGCGTCCCACCATCGCGTGCATCATGCATCGAACGAGTGGGGCCGGCTCTTCGGCACTTCATGGAAGAGAAAGAGCCCGTCGTGTACGGCCTCGTGAAAAACGTAGAGAGCTTCAATCTCTGGACGATCGCGTGGGACGAATACGGCGCGATGTTCCGCGAGGTGGGCGCGCGAAAGGGCCTCGGCGCCAAGCTTCTCCGTCGCGTGCCATCCGATCCGACGCCGTGAGCGTCACTCCACGCGTGTATTCGTGACGAAGGCGAGCGCGGAGATGGTGACCACGAAGAACAAGAGCACACCCGCCGCGATGACGATCGCGAAGCCGATGTTGCCTTTGCGGAGCGGCTCGCCGAACTGAGCGCGGTTCAATCCGACGAACACGATGGCGCCGCCGATGTTGAGCGGGATCGTGAGGGCATATCCTGCATCGCCCGCGAGCATGGACGCGAAGCTCGCCACTATGAACGTGAGCATGGTCCCTCCCGCGATGGTGAGACCGATGCGCGTGCGACGTGTCTTGTGGAAGTTCCAGCCGAGGAGCGCGGCGCCGGCGATCGGGGAGCATACGAACGAGAGCGCCCCCACCGTGCGCGACGTGAAGAGCGCGACAGGATCGGTCGAGGGGCCGTCGAGCCTCGGCGCTCCATAGGCTTTTCGTGCGATGTCGGCGATGTCGTCGGCGTGCACGAGACCGGTGGAATAGGGGCTCCCTCCGTCGTTCGTGTGCACGGCGGGCGCGTTCGCGTTCGCGTTCACGTAGGCCGCGCCGAGGAGCACGTTCCCACCGGCGGGGGTGGTGTACGTGTCGAGGCGATCGAGGTCCTCGCGGCTCGGGGGCACGTCGGAGATCTCGAGGATCATGACCCTCGCGAGCGGCGCGACGGCGGTGCAGGGGAGGCTCTTGGCGAGCGCGACGAGCTCGTCGTGGGGCATCGAGAAAGGGCCTGCGCGGCGGCTCGTGCGGTGGGGCGCAGCGGCCGATCCGAGGAGCCCGTCTGCTTGCGTGCGATCCACGACGAGCACGAGATCGTGGGGAGTCGAGAACGAGCCGCTTCGCGACACGGCGGTGGTGACGTGCTTCGCGAGCTCGGCGGTGAGCGGGAAGGGCACGTAGCCTCGGACCTCGAGATCGAAGAGGAATGGATCGGTCGACAAGATGAGCTCCCGCCCTCGAGTGTCGCACGTTTTGGGGACGGCGCAGCGCCGGTGGCGGGTCGCCTTCGTCACGCCGGTGTACCGGGCGCGAGAGACGTTCGTGGTCCGGTTCTTTCCGCGCGCTCGGCCAAACCTCAGAACGCAGCTTCGATACCAATGCTCGGCACCGCGATGGGCCCGATCTCGTCCGCCACGCACCCATCGCCGAGGTCCACGTCGTCTGCGGTCGCGACGGTGCCGCACGTGACGCCGTTGGCCTCTTTTCGCAGCGTCACGTTCAAGCCCTCGAGCACCGCCGACACGTAACGCCCCTGCGAGAACGTCCACTTCTTCTCGAGGCGCAAATCCAAGCGATAAAACCCTGGCATTCGCCTCGAGTTCGGCGCGGCGAGGAACGCGCCGTTGAACGAGGTCGGCGTGTAGGGGCGCCCGGAATAATAGAGAAACCGGACTCCCGCGCGGTAGCCGCGACCGATCTCGTAGGCGACGGCCGCGTTGAAGACGTGGGTGCGATCGTAGTCCGACGGGATCTCGACCGGCGCGCCAGCCTCGCGATCGATGTCAGCGGCGAAACGCCGGAACCCCGAGCCGAAGACGTGGACTGGCACTTTGCGGAACGAGCGCGACAGCGTGTACGAGAGGAAACCGGTGAGTCGCTCGGTGAAGGGCCGCTTTATGTAAACCTCTAGCCCGAACGCGCCGCCGGTCGATCGCTCGGTGCATGCGTTGCCGTCGGTGAACGCGTTTCGAGCGCCGGGACAGGCCGCGAACACGTCGGCGAGGCCCACCGTGCGCGACGCGAAGAACGTGGTCGTGAGCGAAAAGGCATACGGAAGTGCCCACTCGATTCCGTGGCTCGTCTGCGCCGAGCGCTCGAGCCCCTCCGCGAGCCTACCGACGGTGAGACCGGGGAGTGGCAATACGAACCGAGGGGGCTGCCCCGCGATTCCGGCGGTGGAAACGAACACCACGCGCGGCATCACCTTGACACGCGCCGAGACACGAGGCTCGATCGAGAACCGAGTCGCAGAGAGCGGATCGGGGTGGAGCGTGTAGAGTACATGCTCGATCCGGTACGCAGAATACCTATCGATCCGGAGCCCGGCGGTGACCTTCAAACGCTCGGAGTCGGTGTAGGTTACGTCGCCACGAATGCCCATCGCGAGCTCGTCGCGGGTGGGGAAGAGCTTCTCGAACTCGGGATTCGGGAGGGTGAGGTCCGAGGCCTTCACCGCGTACCTTTGATAGATTGCGTCCATGCCCCCGCGGAGGAGCAGGTGCTCGCCGAGCGGGCGCTCCGCCTCGATCCGCGCGCCCATCATCTCGGCCTCGACGCGGTCCTTCAGGCCGAGGGCGCTCGCGTCTTTGCCGACGATGAATGCTTCGCGCGTTCGTACCCCTTTTTCCACATGATCGTGGCGCGCCTCGATGCGGGAGAACTCGGTCTCGAAGATGGTGCGCGTCTCGAGGCCGGTGCGCTCGGTCTCGCCGAGACCGATGGGATCGCTGACGGTAGGTTGCCCCCGGATCGAGCCCGAACGACGCCCGAGGTAGTCGTAGCTGCCGAGCACGAGCACGGACACCGAGTCTTCTTTTCCGACCGGCATCACCCAGCGTAATTGGTAGTCCCAATACGATAGTCGTGTGTTGGGCGCGAAGATGGGGAGGAGCAACCCGGGATACCCGAAACGACCGGCGGCGAGCACGGTGCCGAGGCCCTGCGGGAGGGGTGTCTCCACGAGGGCGCCCGCGTCGAGGAGGCGCACGTTTCCTTCGCCGTGCAGCTTGTCGCCCGGCGCGCGTGTCTCGGCGGTGACGATGCCACCCGAAGCGCGCCCGTACGCGGCAGGGGCGGAGCCAGGATAAAAATCGATGTGATCGACGAGCGCAGGATGAATCACGCTCGGGCCTGCCCCGAGGTGAAAGAGCACCGGCAAGCGAATGCCATCGATGAAATAACCCGTGCTCCCGGGGGGGGCGCCGCGCACGAAGAAAAAGGGCAATCCGCTCGCCATCGGGGTCACCCCCGGGAGGGCCTCGAGGGCACGAAACGCGTCGCCGAACGCGCCCGGCATGTCGCGCACCTCCGCCCTCCCGAGTGACAATTTGCCTGCCGCGCGCCGCTGGCCGGTCACCTCGACGTGCTCGATCGGCGTCGCGACCACGGGGGTGTCGTCGCCATAGGGGTTCTTCGGCAGCACCGGCAGCGGCGCCTCGTAGGGATCCTCGGGCAGGTCGACCGCGGGTACGAAGCGGATCGGGATTCGGATCTTGGCGGCCACCGTCGCGCCGTCCTTCGTGGCCGGGTCGAAGGTCATCGCGAGCACGGCCTTCTCCGCGGCCTCGACGAACGGAGCCCGCCCCGCGACCGCGTGGACCTCCGACGGGGTGCCCTCGCGAGAGACCAAGAGCTCGACGACCACCTCCGCGAACCCCTCGCCTCCGAGCGGGTACGGCGCCTCCACGTCGCCTCGCGCGCGTGGTGGCACGATCGTGGGCGCGCCCGATGAGTACGGCGAGGGCGGCAGCGCGGTCGGCGGAGTCGGAGCTGCGGTTGGCGGAGTCGGAGCTGCGGTCGGCGGAGTCGGAGCTGCGGTTGGCGGAGTCGGAGCTGCGGTCGGCGGAGTCGGAGCTGCGGTCGGCGGAGTCGGAGCTGCGGTCGGCGGAGTCGGCGTCGTCGCTGGTGGTTCGGGTGGCGCCTGCGCGAGCGCGACGCGGCTACCCGAGACGAGCGAGACGAGGACGAGCGCCACCGCGAGCGCCGAGGGGCGGCGCCACACCGTGCTCACTCGCAGGGCGTGGGAGCGGCGTAGGGAGGCAAGGCGTCGATGTCCGCTTGGGTCACCTTGCCGGCCTCGATGATGCGCGTGAACGTGTCGGTGCTCTTCCGACGCGTGCGCGTCTTGGTCTTCGTGTCGTACGCGACGAGCCCGAAACGAGGGCAAAATCCGCTGTTCCACTCGAAATTGTCGATGAGGGACCAGTGGAAGTAGCCGCGCACGTCGAGCCCGCGCTTCATCGCGAAGCCGACCTCGAACACGTGCTCGGCGATGAAGCGCGCGCGGTTCTTGTCGGCCGAGTCGGCGATGCCGTTCTCGGTGATGTAAACAGGAAGCTTGTATTGTGCAACTTCGTCCAGGATCGTCGCGAACCCCTGCGGGTGGATGTCCCAGTAGAAGTCGGTCTTCGGGCGATCGGACGTGAGGCGATCGGCCTTGATGACCGCGTTGAGGCGCGGGAGCACGATGCCGGACGAAGCGGCCGCTTCCATCGCGGTGTAGTAGTTCACGCCGAGGAAGTCGGCGCGGCCGGCGAGCTCGGGGTCGGCTTTTTTGTCGTTCGGTCCGTCGAGCTTGCCGTCGAAGTCGTCGTCGAAGTCGCCGCGCGTGCTCGTGTTCGCGAACCAGAGGTTGTTCACGTAGCGCACACGATCGGCGGCGGCGCGGTCGTCGGCGTCGTTCGGATCGCGCGGATACACGTCGCGTTGGTGCAGCACCGGGCCTACGAGGGCGGCCTTTCCGTCACCGTCGGCGTCGATCGTGTCGGCCTTCTTGATCGCGTCGTAACAGCGCGCGTGGCCCCTCGCCTCGGCTTTTGCCACCGCGAAGGCGCGATCGACCTCGAGGGTGAGCCCGGGAGGGAACCCGCCCTGGATGTAGCCCGCGAGCGGCGCGACGACCGGCTCGTTGATGGTCGCCCACAGGTCCACGTCGGCGCCGAAGCGCTTCGCGATGCGGTCGCAGTAGGTCGCGAACGCGTTTACCGTATCGGGGATTTCCCAGCCGAACGGGCCCGCCACGCGCGGGTCGGCGACGTAGGCCGGGAGCGAGAAGTGGCTCAGCGTGAGCATGAGCGTGATCTTCGCCGCGCGGAGCTTGGTGACGAGCTCCTTGTACTTTGCAAGCGTCGGCTCGTCCGGGGTGTCGGCGTCGAGCGATGCCCGTGTAGGATACAGCTTTCCCCACTCGAGCGAGAAGCGGTACGCGTTCTGCTTCGTGGCGACGAGGGAGGCCACGTCCTCGTCGATGTGGGCGAGCGCGTCGGGGCCGTCGTCGGGTTTGTCCCCGCCCTTGATTTTCCCGGGAGTAGCGGCCCAGATGCCCCAATCGGTGTTCGCGTTGCCGCTCTCGATTTGGAACGACGCGGTCGCCGAGCCCATGAGGAAGCCCTTCGGAAACTCGACCTCGCTCGGGCGCGGCGGGCCTGCGTCGGTCGATGCGTCGGCCCCGGCCGCAGGGGTGGACGAGCTGCACGACGACGCGAGCGCGACCCCGAGCACGAGGAGCCCCCCGGCGGCGAGCGTGCGCGGCGCGCGAGCGAGCGGAGCGAGGAGAGAGTCGGTGCGTGATTTCGTCTCGTGGCTCATGCGCCCTCCATTCCGGTGACGACGCGGTTTCTGCCGCTGTCTTTTGCGACGAGCAGGCGATCGTCGGCCATCGCGACGAGCGCCCCCTCTTCGGTGCCGAGGGCGAGCTCGCTGAGGCACGCGACGCCGAGGCTCACGGTGACCCGCACTCCGGGCGGCGGGCCCCCGTTGACGCGAAGCTCCGCGATCGAGGCGCGAATCCGCTCCGCCAGGCGCGCCCCCGCGTCGCGGCTCGTGGCGCGCGCGAGAACGGCGATCTCTTCCCCGCCGTAGCGGGCGACGACGTCTTCCGTGCGCACGACGCGCAGGATTTCGTCCGCGACGGCGCAGAGCACTTCGTCTCCAGCGAGGTGGCCGAGCCTGTCGTTTACGAGCTTGAAGTGATCGATGTCGAGGAGGATGAGCGAGAGCGGGCTCTGGTGCCGGCGCGCATAGGCCACTTCGGCGACGAGGCGCTCGGCGAAGTACCGGCGGTTGTAGAGTCGCGTGAGCGCGTCGCGGGTGGAGGAGTCGAACAGCTTGCGCTGGAGGTCGGCCTCGGTCTCGTCCGTGACGGCAAAACGGAGGACCACGTTCGGGCCGAGTTGGATGCGGTCGCCGGGCACGAGCTCGACGCAGTCGGACACCTTCTTACCGCTGACGAAGCTGCCATTCGTGGACCCGAGATCCTCGAATGTCCACGCGGTGCCGGACCACGCGACGCGCGCGTGCGAACGGCTCACTCCCGAGTCGTCGACGATGCAGTCGCAATCGGAGCTTCGACCCACGACGTGGGTGCCCTCGTCTGCGAGACAGAACACCTGACCGGCGTTGATCCCGGTGAGCATCACGAGGGTCGGTCGATCGCGGACCTCGGGGGCGGCTTTCACCTTGCCCGGCTCGGTCTCGCGGTCGTCGTCGGCGCGAAACCCGGGCGAGGTCTCGTTGTCCGGATCGCGGACGTCGAGCAGGGAGGTGGAGATCCGCTGTGTCGTGCGATTCTTCAAAACAATCCCTCCGCCACGGCTGCCGCACCCTTACCGCGCAACTCTCTACCGCGGTTTCGGCGTTTCGCAGGCAGAAAAGGTCTCCGTCCCGTTCGGGATGGTCGTAAAGGATTCCCGATGGGACTTCTCGACGGCAAAGTGGCGATCGTCACCGGGGCAGGCAACGGCATCGGCCGCGAGCACGCTCTTCTGTTTGCGCGTGAAGGCGCGAAAGTACTCGTAAATGACGCTGGCGGCGGGCGCGACGGCGCGGTCGCTGACCTTCGTGACAGCGGAGATGGCGCGGGCAGCTCCGCTGAATCGGTCGTTGCAGAAATTCGGAAGGCCGGCGGCGAAGCGATCGCGAGCTTCGACTCGGTCGCCGTCGCGGAGGGGGCAGAGCGCATCGTCGCGGACGCCGAGAAGGCGTTCGGTCACGTCGACATCCTCGTGAACAACGCGGGCATCCTCGTAGACAAGAGCCTCTTGAAGATGGAGGAGTCCATGTGGGACTCCGTGATTGCCGTTCATCTGAAGGGCACGTTCCTCTGTTCTCGCGCGTTCGCGAAGCGTGCGGTCGCGCGCGGCGAGGGGGGGCGCATCGTGAACACCACCAGCGTGTCCGGTCTCCTCGGCAACTTCGGCCAATCGAACTACGCGGCGGCGAAGGCTGGCATCTACGGGCTCACCCGCACGATGAGCATCGAGCTCCAAAAGCATCGCATCACGGTGAACGCGCTCGCGCCGATCGCGAAGACGCGAATGACGAACGATCTCCCAATGTTCCAGAACATGGAGACGATGGGGCCCGAGCACGTGGCGCCTGCCGCGCTCTTCCTCGCGAGCGACTTGTGCGGCGGGCGGACGGGCTACGTGCTCGCGGTCGCTGGCGCGCGCATGTACGCGTTCAAGGTCGTCGAGACGGCCGGCAAGTTCAAAGAGGGCGAGTCCACGGTGTGGACCGCGAACGAGATCGCCGACAACTGGGACGCGATCGTTCGCGCGTAGTCGAGCTCGTGATCGGCGCCCCGGGAGATGCAAACCTGGTCGACGAATCTCGGACCGGGAGCCTCCACGGCGACCCGCGCTGGAGCGTGTCGTCTGGAAATTGACGCGACACGCCGGAAAAATGGGCCTTTCCAAGGCATGGCGACCCGGTACCCTGGGTTGGATGCTGAACCCGAAGGCGATCCTCAAAGCGGCGGTGGGCTACCTACGGAAGAACCCCGACGAGGTGGTGAAGGCAGCGTCGAACGCGACCGCGCTCAAGTTCGGCGTCCCGCTCGCGAGCCTTCGCTGGCTCGCCGGCCAAATTCAGGGAAAAAGAGCCCCGAAGGAGGTCGAGATCGACGCGACCCCACCCGCCCTGCGGTTCAGCGCCGTCATCGACGCGATGGGCACGCCCCTCCGCGCCGCGGCCTCGATCAAGATCGACGATGTGAACATCTCGCCAGACAGCATTCGTGTCGGCGTGCGGCTCCGCGACGTGAAGCTCGCCGTGCTCTCGGACGTCGAGTCGCCGGTCTCGATGCTCGTGCGCTCCGGCGCGCTCGACCTCTCGAAGCCGGGCAACGTCGTCAAGTTTCTCCCCAAGCGACCCGCCGCGATCGTCGAGGCGGAGGGCGATCGCATCGTGGTCGATTTCATGCAGGTGCCGAAGATCGCGGCAAATAAGGCCTTGCGGAAGGCGCTCGCGATCCTCTCGCCGGTGCTCGGCATCGGCTCCATCGAGACCGACGCGGACCACATCTACATGAAGCTCAAGGCCACGCCGGCCGGTCTCGGCGAGGCGATCGACGCGCTTCGACGGTAGGGGTTTCGCAGCGCGAGCCTGTTTGCTATGAGTGGAGCTCCTCCGGGGAGTCGCACAGCCTGGTAGTGCACGAGCTTTGGGTGCTCGTTGTCGTCGGTTCGAATCCGGCCTCCCCGACTTCTTTCCCTGCCTCCGCGTGTGATCGTCTCGCGCAGCCTCGGCGACGCAGATGCCGCTCACGAGCGGGCCCGGCTCGGCGGTCGTGGTTGCCGACTCGGGGTCGTGGCGTCGTTCGCAGCGCGGTAGCTCCGTGAGACCTCGCTCGCTTCGTTTGCCGCTGGATCGTCATCGGCGCGCGGCGAGTCCCTCGACAGTCTTTCGCCGGCTGGGCGTCCTCGTCCTGTCCTCGTCCTGTTCTCGTGCGAGATGCGCCGCGGGCAGTGCTGCTCGCGACCGACATCACACGACCGAGGGCATGGCGCGTGGGCGCTCGTGGGGGCGAACGCGGTCACGCTACGCTGCGCGAGTTGCCGCGAGCGTCGCGAGAGCACACAGCGTGCGTGAGCGAGCCGTGTCGTCGCTGCATCGCGGGCGTTTGCCTGTGTGATGCATGAGATCAACGATGTGCGCGCCGAGGTGGGAGCGTGTCGCACTTCGGTCGTTCGAGGGGACGCACAGCGTCCGACGCTCCGGACGGTTTCGAGTCGCGTCGTCCGGCTCGCCGGACACGTCTCGTCCGGGCTCTCGGACAGCGGTGTGCGGACCGCCGATCGATTGGCGCGAACATCGAGCCAAAAGTGGCGTTGCCGCGGCGGGCGGACGTCTCGTAAGTGTTTAGAAATAGGAGGATTCATCGAGAAATCGCGGTGGATCGCCGCGCTCGGGTGGCACGAAATGGGGCACTCGCGCCGGCAAGAACGCCAAATCAAAATAGGATACGAATTATCTCTAAAAGCGCTTCCGGCTCCTGGTCTTGCCCTCTAACGTGTGACGGATGGGTGAAGCCGCGGTCGTTCGCAGGCGTGGGAGAGTGGTCCTCGTGGAAGACGATCCGCACGTGCGGTTCGGCGTCGCGATGGCGTTGAAGAGCGCGGGATACGAGGTCTTCGAGGCCGAGACGTGCGCCGACGCGTTGAAGCGCGTCCGCGAGACGAGCCCCGACGTGATCGTGGCCGATCTGCGGCTCCCCGACGGGAACGCGCTCGATCTGCTGCCCCGTTTGCGCGGCGTCGATCCGAGCGTGCAAATGCTGCTCATGACCGGCTACGGCACCATCGACATGGCCGTCGCGGCGGTGAAACAAGGGGCGGAGGATTTCCTCACGAAGCCCGTCGATCTCGGGCGCCTCGTCGGTCTCGTCCGCGCGGCGACCGAGAAGCGCGGGCTCATGCGCACGTCGTCCAAGCTGCGCGCGTACACCGAGCTCGAGTCGCTCTCGCCCGCGATGCAGCGCCTGGAGGACCAGGTGGAGCGCCTGCGTCAGTCCGACCACACGGTGCTCATCCTCGGCGAGACCGGCACCGGGAAGAGCGTGCTCGCGCGTCGGATTCACGAGATCGGGCTTCGCGCGCGGAACCCCTTCGTCGACATCAACTGCGCCGGCCTCACCCGCGATCTCGTCGAGAGCGAGCTGTTCGGCCACGAGCGGGGCGCCTTCACGGGAGCACACGCGCAGAAGGCGGGCCTCTTCGACGCGGCGAACACCGGCACGCTCTTCCTCGACGAAATCGGCGACATCGACATGCTCGTGCAGCCGAAGATCTTGAAGGTCTTGGAGGACCGTCGCTTCCGCCGTGTCGGCGACGTGCGCGAGCGCGAGGTCGACGTGAGGCTCGTCTGCGCGACCCACCACGACCTGCTCGCGGCCGTGGCGGAGCGTTCGTTCCGGGCCGATCTTTACTACCGCATCAGCACCGTGACGCTCTACATGCCGGCCCTCCGCGAGCGCCCGGAAGACATCGTCCCGCTCTCGCGCCATCTCCTCGCGCAGCAGTCCGGGGTCGAGGTCGATCTATCTCCGGGGGCGCAGCAGCGCCTGCTCTCGTACGCGTTCCCGGGAAACATCCGCGAGCTCAAGAACGTGCTCGATCGCGCGCTCCTGCTCCGCCGCGGCTCCGAGATTCGCGAGGAAGACATCGTGCTCGACGGGAGCGCCATGGCCGTGTCGTCGACCCGCCTGGTCGCGCAAGCGCCGGTCTCTTCGGTGCGCTTCCTCGGCTCGGACGCGAGCACCGCCACCCGCGAGGAGGTCGAGCGCCAGCACATCGAGATGGCCCTCGAAGCCGAGAACGGAAAGGTCGAAGCGGCGGCCAAGCGCCTCGGCATGCCCCGCAGCACGCTCTATCAAAAAATCAAAGAGTATCGAATGGTTGCGGGGCGTGCGCACGGCACACGACGCGCCGACTCGGACATCTAGAGCGCCGGACGCTCAACGAGCGAAAAGCCGACCGAATCAAGCGGTTCGGTGCTCTAGGGTTTCACCCGATCGAACGCGGGCACGAGCGAGCGCGTGTCTTGGATGGGGACGAGCATTGTGAACGTGGTCACGCCGCGGCCGGAGGACACCTCGATCCGGCCTCCGTTTTCGCTGACGAGCTGCTGAGCGATCGAGAGCCCGAGGCCGGTGCCCGAAGCCTTCGTCGTGAAGAACGGGTCGAAGATGCGCGGCAGGTCGGTCGCCGAGATTCCCAGGCCCGAGTCGCTGACCTCGAAGCGTACCATCGGGACCGTGACCGGGACCGACGCGCGGGGGCGCTCCGAGTCCGGCGCGCGCGGAGCGTGGACCTTCAGCCACACGCCGGCCGTCGATCCGACCGCGTCGAGCGCGTTGTCGAGGAGCACCACGAGCGCCTGCACGATTTGGCCATCGTCGACGAACACGCTCGGGAGGTCGGGATCCATCTCGACGCGCAGTTGCTCGCCGCCGATGAGCCTCGGGGAGAGCGTCGTGAGCGCAGCCGAGCACACGATCCAGGGGCGGTGCGACGCGCGCTTGGGGACGTCGGGGCGCCCGAAGCGCAGCGAAGACCTGACGAGCCTCTCCATCCGCTCGAGCACGCGCAGCATACGGCCCGCGTGCGGCAACATGAGCCCAGCCTGGGTGAGCTCCTCGCCGAGCTCCTCCGCGATCGAGCGCAGCGCAGCGACGGGGTTCCTCACCTCGTGCGCGAAGCCCGCGACCATCGTCCCGAGCGCGGCGAGCCTCTCGAAGCGCCGGTGCTCTTCGGCGCGTTGGCGTTCCTCGCGCGAGTCGCGAAAAATGAAGAAGAAGCCGATGTTCATCTCGACCCGGCCGTCGGCGCGGCTGAGCGCGATGTCGAGCTCCACCTCCGGTCCGTCCGGAGTCACGACCGTGTGGCGCGCGGTCCATCGCGACTCGCCGCAGAGGAGCGCGTCGGGGAGGCAAGGTAGATGCAGCACGTCGGACACGTGCGCGCCGGGAGCGATCGCGGGGTTCGCGAGCAAGCTCGTCGCGCAGCGGTTCGCGAAGAGGATCTGGCCCTCGCGATCGGTCGTGATGATGCCCACGTCGATCCCGTCCAAGATCGCCTGGTCGAAGGTGCGCTGGTCGGCGAGCCTCTGGTAAAGGGAGGCGACCTCGGCCTGCGCGTCGGCGAGGTTCGTGACGTCGTGGTGCACGCCGCCCATCCACCCCGTGGGCGACCCGTTTACGGTGATCGGGAACACCGTGACCTCGTTCCAGAACGCCGAGCCGTCCTTGCGGTAATTGCGGACGACGGCGGTCGCGTGCGCATGGCGCCGGAGCGCGTCGCCGAGTGCGAGGGCTCCCGCTTGGCCTACGTCGTCGCGCTGGAGGAGGCGGCACGTCTGCCCCAGTATCTCGCGCTCGTCGTACTGAGTGAGGCGCTCCAAACCACGAGAAACGCTCACGATTGGGACGTTGGGGAGCGAAGCGTCGGCGATCGCGAGGCCAGTGACGGACTGCTGGAGGGCCTGCTCGGCGACCAAGAGAGAGAGGCGCGCGCGGCCTAGCTCGATGCACTGGCGGAGGCGCCGTTCGGCGGTTCGGAGGGCATCGCGAGGGAGCACGAGCACCTCGTCGGCGCGCACCCCGTCGATCGCGTCTTCCCCGAGCGCCCGATCCGAGACGAGGACGAGGGGAGCGGGGGGCGGCTCCATCGACGTGCGCCACGACACGACGTCGTCGAACGGCACGCCACGAAGATCGATGACGACCGTCGTCGTCGTCGGCGTGATGGCGTCGAGTGAGCGCGCTCCGAGCCGCTCGATCGTCACAGATCCGAGAGACATCTCCGCGAGCTCCGGCAACGGACCGACCACCACCACGGCGGACGAGAGAAAGTCCCCGAACGGTGCGTTCGCGCGGGTCATCGCGTGCCGGCTTCGTTCGTGAACGACGCATGGTCGCGCGCCGCACGCTCCGCGCGGTCGTCCTCCCGTGCGCGCGCGCGCTTGCCTTCACGCTCGAACGCGGAGAGCACGACGCTGGTGTCGTCTTCGTCGAGCTCGCCGAGCGCCACGCTCAGACCGACCGTCGTCGCGGAGGCCGAGAGCAATGGCCCGAAGTATCGAACGGAGCCGTTTTGAAGCCCGAAAGAGGCGAGGCGAAGGTCGAAGCCGATGCCGTGTTGGGTCGCGACTCGCATCGCGGTCGCGAGCGCCGTCCCGTACGCCTCGAGGTGCGTTCGCCGCTCCGTGACCGCCGGATCGAGCGCCGCGGCGAGGTGCGGAATCTCGGGACGCGCCGTCCAGATCCAGACCGCTCCGTCGCGGGACTCCTTCGCGGCGAGCACCGTCCCGTCCACCAAGAGGCTCTCGATTTGAGTGCACGCGCGCGCCTCCGCGACGAGCGCGGCCTTCGCGGACTCGGCCGTCTCGTACCGGCGCTCAGGGCGCGTCTCGAGCACGAAATCGTGTGCGGTATGCACGAATGTGCGACCCGCCGTCGCGCGCGGGCGGGCCTCTCCGAGCCCTCGTTCGGTGAGCCTCCGCAGCACGGCGCGGGCGGTGTCTGCTGGCCATACGAGGCCGGTCGCGACCGTGTCGTCCGGGAACACGGGGAGGGCGGGGGCCCGCTTCTCGTCGCCTGCGGGCATCTCCTGCGCGGCCGTGGGCATCTCCTGCGCGGCCGCTCGAAGGTAGAGCTCTGCGACCCCGTCGCGCTCGGCCGGGATCCGCGCGACGACCGCGGTCGTGGCGCCACGCGAAAGCGGACGGCCTATTTTTACGCGGCGAGAGCCTTCGTGGCGCTCGGAGAGCTCTCGCGAGAGAACACGAACGGCGGCGACGAACGTGTCGACGACCCCGACCCCGGTGCTCGCGATGGCATCGACCACGTTCGACGGCTCGAGCCCGAGCGCGCGTGCGACCTCGATCGCGGAGACGGCGTCCGGGAGATCTTGGTGGTTCGCCTGAACGACGACGGGCACGTTCGCCTTGGCGCGCACGCGTGAAAGGTCGGCGCGGAGGGCGTCGAGCTCCGCCGCACGGCTCTGGCAGACGTGCACGACGACGTCGGCGTCGCGGAGGATTGCGAGGCGTCGTTCGCGGAACGCGGCGAGCCCCGGCACCGCGACGATTTGACAGAGGAGAGGCATGCCGGCGACGACGCCCGCGTGGATCTCGAGCCAGTCGAGGCTGAGCGTGCGACCTGCCACCTCGTCCGGCGAGTAGACCTCGGTGTCCTGTGGGCCGGCGAAGAGCCTCGCGAGGCTCAGCAGGTTCGCCGTCTTGCCGCTGCCCGTCGCGCCGTCGTAGACGACGCGCGCATAGAGGCGATTTTCACGCAGATCGAAGTAGGACATGGGGGGTTCGCGCTGCGCTCCTGCGACGTTCGTCGCGTTAGGGGCGCGCGACTCCTCTCGCCGCCGCGTGGGCGGTGTCCTCGAGCCATCCCTCGCGCGCCTCGCCGACGCACACGAGCCCACCGCGGCTCCACGCGACCAGGAAATCGCGCCCTCGCACGCGCACGCACTCTGGCCGGAGCACCCCCAAGATCGCGTCCTTCGCCCCGAAGACGGACACGACGTCGAGCGCGGAGGCGGCCCATTTTGCGAGCCCGAGCAGGTCGCGTGCGGTCTGCGGGCCGCGCCCTCGGATCGCGATCGGATCCGGCGTCGCGCGCGATGGTCGCCTCACGAACGCCGCGCCCCACGCCTCTCGAGACAGCCATCGTTCGAGCTCTGCCTCTGCGCCATCCGCGGCGGCGGGATCTTCGGTCGCGGACGCGCGGGTGAGCAGCTCGGACGTTCCGAACGTGAACTGAGGGCTGTAGCCGCCGCGCGGACGAGGACGAAACACGGCGCGTCGTCCACGTCCCGTGAGCGCGAGGAGCGACTCGACGGTGTGCCGCTCGAGCGCCGATCGAAGGTCGCGCGGCTGTACGATCCCCTCGGCGACGAGGAACTCGCCGAGCGGGCGTCGCTCGGCCTTGCAGCGAAGAAAGATCGCTTCCATCGACTCGCGCGCGACCCCCGTGTGGGCGACGAGCAGCTCGCTCAAGCGACGCGAGAGACCCGTCGCTGCGGCCCAGCAGATGCGCCCGTCCTCCACGAAGACAGCGCCTCGCGCGTCGTCGCAGTCCACGACGATTTCGCCCGCCGGTCCGTCGAGGTCGTCCACGAACGTGCACACGTCCGTGACCGACTCGGCAGAGAGGCGCCGCTCGCTGTGCTGCGACGACGGCTCGATCAACGGGCTCGCCCGACCTGGCCGGCGACCTCTCCCAACCACACGCGCAAGGTCGCGATGTTCTCGTTCGAGCGCGCGAGGCCCATGATGATCAGCTCCGGTCGCTCGGGCACGCGCGCAAACGCATGTACCCAAGTGTCCGAAATGACGAGAGCTTCTGGCGCGGGGTCGTCGGGTTCGCCGTCGTCACGCGGCGTCTTGGCGAGCTCGGGCGCCGAGAGCGCGGCGAGCTCCACCTCGTCCGCGTTGGTGTCCCCCTGGATGCACATGCCGAGCACGAGGCCCGCCTCACCGTCCATGCACGCGAGCGCGGCGACCTCTGGCCGCGCTGCGAGCGCCTCTTTCATCGTCGATTCCAGGCTCATGATTGCTCCTCCGAGGCTTTCGGAATTCCCCCCGCGCTTGGGACGCGGCGTTCGGTTTCGTCGTCACGTCGTTTCGTCAGGTAAACCAGCTCTTCTTCGCCTTCATCGCGACGCCGATCTCCTTCACGCGCTCGCCGATCTCGGTCGCGCGCACTTCGCTCTTCGTGTCGGCTTCGCTCGTCGCTTCGGCGAGGGAGCGCACGAGGTCCTCCACCTTCGCTACGCGCGCGACGATCGCGGTCCCCACCTCGTCGCGGAGCGCTCGCTGCACGTCTTTGACCGCCGCGAGCACGGGGACCATCGCGTCCACCTTCGTTCGCATCTCGCCGACGAGTCGGTTCAAATCGGTCACACCGAGCCGAACGTCGTGCGCCTTCACGTCGATCGAGAGGCCCTCGATCGCCCCCTTGAGCCCCGCGATCGACGAGAGCACGAGCTCGCGATCGGTCCTCGCGCGGCTCTCGATCGCGCGTCCGAGCTCGGTGCGGAGCTCTTCGTTTTGCCGGTCGAGCTTCGCGGACAGCTCGTCGTGTTGGCGCAGGCTCGCGACGCGGACGGCTTCGATCGCGCGCTCCAGGACGCGCGCGTCGCCCACCTTCTCCTCGAGCGCGGAGAGCGCGCCGGCGTGTGCGGCGAGGGCGGTCGCGTGGGTCGCGAGGCCGCGTAGCGTGTCGTCGGTCCCGTTCGCGACGCGGGCGGAGAGCTCGCGCGCGACGGCTTCCATGGCCTCGGTGCGCTCGCGGAGCTTCGTGATAGCGGCGTGGGTCTTCGTGGACTCGTCCGCGACTACCTTGCCGAGCGTCGCGAGGGCCTCGGCGTGCGCTCGCGCGAGGCGCTCGTCGAGTCGCGCGGTGAAGCCCCCTTCGACGCTCGCGGCGTGGCGTGAGATGGCGTCGGCGAGCACGTCTTTCAGCGCGGCGAGGAGGGGGGTCTTCGCTCCGACCTCGGCGCTCTCTCGTGGGCCGTCGACGGGGAGCTCCTCGAGGCTGACGAGGAGGCCCTCGATGGTGCGCGCGAGGGTCTCGACCACGCCTTCGCCGCGGGTCGCCGAGGCCGCGAGGTGGGGCCAGCCGATCCCGAGCTCCTCGACGATGGTCGCGGGCATCCGAGACTGGGCGACGTCGGTCTTGTTCACTTGCACGACGACGGGCACCTTGTCCGACACCAGCGCTTCGCGGACGAGATCGACGAGCGCCCGGTTGCGCGGGCCGGCGTCGGGGCTCGCGTCGAGAACGAGCACGATCGCGTCGGCGTCGCGCACGAGGGCCGTGGTTCGCTCCGGCGTACCGTCGCAGGGGGCGACCACCTCGACGGAAATAGGGAAGTCGCGGAAGCTCGTCTCCGACTCCCACGCGAGGGAGAGCACCTCGCCGTCGCCGTGTTTTTGCCGGGAAGTCGCGCGAGCCTTCGGGGTGGCGCGGAGGCCGAGCTGCTCGAGGTTCTTCGCTTTGCCAACGCCGAACGGGCCAACGTACGCGATGCGCGTCTCCATCTTCCGCTCGCGCACGTTGAGGTAGGCCATCGTCTCTCCTTTTGCCGCCGAACCCACCGGCTATCGCAACGCGCGTGCCATCGGCGATTCGCGAACGCTGCGGGGAATCGTGGAGAGGAAGTCTGGAAGCTGGACGAACCGCCGTTCGAGATTCGGACGTTCCAGGTCGCGTCCAGAATCTGGACGAACGGCGCGGCGGAAAAATCGAGGTTCCGCACGCGCAGCGCCCGTTCCGTGGATGGCACGCGCGCTGCATTGAGGTGAATCCACGATGGCCAACGCACCTCACGTCCGACGCGTCCTCCTCGTCGACGACGAAGAGGCGCTCGTCTGGTCCCTCGCGAGCCGCCTCGCGAAGGTGCGGCCCCAGTATCAATTCATCACCGCCAACGACGGGACGAGCGCCCTCGCGCTCATGCAGGAAAACCAAGCCGATTTGCTCGTCGCCGACATTCGCATGCCGGGCATGAGCGGGATCGATCTCGTGCTCGCCGCGCGAAGGGCGCGCCCAGACTTGCCCGTGATCGTGATGACGGCCTTCACGTCGTCGGACGTGCAGCGCCTCTCCTCGGGGCCGTTCACGGGCTTCCTCGAGAAGCCCTTCGAGTTCGACCGTTTGCTCGAGCTCGTCGACCGCGCGCTCGTCCCTCCTCCACCGCGCGCGGTGGGGTTCTCGGGCGCGATTTCGGTCCAAACCCTCCCCGACATCGTGCAGCTCTACGTGCTCTCCAGCGCGACGGGCATGCTCTCCATCAAGCACCACGGCGGGGAGGGGCAGGTCTACTTCGACCGCGGCTCGATCCGTCACGCCGTCACGAACAGCGCGGTCGGCGACGAGGCCTTTTACGAAGTGATGCAGTGGTCCGGCGGCGAGTTCTCGATGCGTGCCGGAGCGACGACACACGAGGCCTCGATCGTGACGAACTGGCAGGAGCTCCTCATGGAGAGCTGCCGACGAATCGACGAGACGCGGCGCGAGGAAGAGCGCCCTTCGCGGACGGGCTGGACCGAAGCCCCGCCCGCGCCCGACCCGCTCGACAACGAGCTGGACACCTTCTTCCAAGACTTCGGCCCGAGATCCAAGAGCGATCCCGCGCCGCAAGAAACGCAACGAACGGAATCATTGGAGGCCAAAATGAACATCAAGGACAGTCTTTCTAAGCTCAACCAGATCGACGGATTCGTGGGCGCGGCGCTCGTCGATTCGGAGAGCGGCATGCTCCTCGGGCAGGAAGGCGGCGGCGGCCTCAACCTGGAGGTCGCGGCGGCGGGCAACACCGAGGTCGTCAAGGCGAAGCGCAAGACGATGGGAAACCTCGGCCTCAAGGAGACGATCGAGGACATCCTCATCACGTTGGGCAAGCAGTACCACCTCATCCGCCCGCTCCGTGGCCGTCCGACCCTCTTCTTCTACGTTGCGCTCGATCGCGCCCGTGCGAACCTCGCGATGGCGCGTATCGCGCTCGCGGACGTCGAAAAGGACCTCGTCGTCTGAACATGGTCCCGTTCGGCTCACTCGCGCGTGCGACTCGCCCGCGCGAGGAGAGGCACGAACCGTCATGATTGCGAAGCGTTCGCTCTTCGCGCTCGCGAAGGGGCTCGAGGGCGTGCCGATCTTGGGCGCGCTCGGAGGAACCTCGGCGGCGCGGGCAGGCCTTCGTTACGGAGACGTCCTCCTCGAAGTAAACGGGAGGAGGACGCGATCGATTGAGGAATACATCGAAGCGAAGGACCTCAGGCAGGGTGGGATGAGCGTCGTCGTGTTCCGCGCGGGCGAGCAGATCGCGCTCGACTTCACGTACTCGGGGGGCCCCGTAGAGCCGACCAGTTTCGTGAGCGAGCTCGTCTCGATGCGCGTGGGCACGCAAGATGAGGGGCCCGACCCCACCGGGACGGCCTGAGCGAGCGAATCAAACCTTCGTGGAGCGCAGCGCTGCGGCGAGCTTCTTCGCCGCGTCGAGCGCGTGACGAAGGGCGTCGAGCGCGTTTTGTCTTTCGTCCGGGCTCGCCTCTGGAAAGAGGGGGCGTGAGGGGTCGGCGGAGGCGAAGGCGAACTCGGCGTAGTCGAGGCTCGCGAGCACGCCTGCGAGGGCGTTGTTCACGCGGTGCTCGTTCTCGGCTCGCTCACAGAGGGCCACGCGCGTGGTCTCGAGCAGCTCACGCATGCGCGCGATCCGCGCGTCTTCGTGGAGATCGGGGCGTCGAGCGAGGTCGTCGAGGTGCGTCCGCATCTCGTCGACCGCCGCATTTTCGAAGGCGAGAGTGTCCGGTCGGCCCATCGCGGAGAGCCTCGCACGTGAAATTTCGGCTGTCGAACCAGGGTTTTCCAAGAACGACCAGCCGTCGCGAAAAAGTGTTTGACGGACGGGGCGAAAAGCCTCAAGTTCCGCCTCCCCGAACGGCAGGCACCGCCTGCAGAAGGGGCTCTCTCGAGGGCCAAAAGGCCCAAAATGCAGCGAGGCAGGCCCAGCGAAAGCAGGCAAGCCGAGTACGGGTGAAAGCCCAGCAGCGAGGGAGGCACCGAAAAGAAGAGTTAAAAAACTTCTTGACGATGCAGGGCGGAGAGAGCAATCTACGCCGCCCTAACGGTCCACGAGACGAAAGTCTCGAGCGGCCGTACCGGAGTCGAGGTCCATCTTCACGATGAGCAACGATGACGGGCTCCGAAAAAGAACGAAACAAAGTTCTTGACGGAAGCAGAAAGCGGATGTAGAGTTCGCGCCCCGCGCAGCGGGTTCCGGAAACGGAAAAGCTGCCTCGGTCCTTGAAAACTGAATCGTACGCAACACTTAGG
>JAAFHV010000065.1 GCA_013297655.1 Myxococcales bacterium
GCCGAGGCGCGATCCGAGGAGCGCGCGGAGCCTAGTTTTCTAGGTGAGCACGCACCGGAGGATCGCAACGAAGGCGGTCGGGATGCGGCGGCGACTGGCCGACGGGAGAAAATCAACGGGCTGCTAGGGGGCCTCGTGAGATACCTTTCCGAGACAATGCGAAACTTGGCATGGGCGGTCTCGGTTCCGCTCGTCGCGCTCCTTCTCTCCGTGCCCTCGGTCGCTCATGCGCAAGCGGGCGGCACGCCTCTCGCGAAGGCCCTCGCGCAGCTCGAAGCGTCGGACTACGACGCGGCCGAGAAGGCGCTCGGCGCGATCAAAGGCGGCGAAGAGGCGGGGGCCAAGGTGGGCCTCGCCGAGCTCGCGTTCCTCCGTGGAAAATACGAGGACGCCGACAAGCTCGCGTCGCAGGTGAACGGCCCCGCGGGGCCGAAGGCGAACGCGGTCCACGTGAAGGCCCGCGTGCTCGCGTCGACCGGTCGTCGCCAAGACGCGATCCGTCTCCTCGAGGCGAACAAGTCGGCCCCCGGTGTCGAAGGCAGGCGCCTTCGGCTCCTCCTCGGCGAGCTCCTCCTCGAGAAGGGGAAACGCACCGACGCCGAGGCGGTGCTCATGACGATCGTCGCCGACTACAACTCGAGCGCGATCACCAACACCGACGCCGAGGGCCTCGCGCAGGTGGGGCGCGCGGCGCACCTCATGCGTGTCCCGAAGGACGCGAACACGGCGTACAACGAGAGCGAACGAGCCGACAAAAAGCGGGTCGCGACGCTGCTCGCGCGCGCCGAGCTGTTCCTCGAGAAGTACGATCCGGGTCACGCCGAAGAGGTGCTCCGCGAGGCGCTCGCGATCTCGCCGAAGCGACCGGACCTCCTCGTCGCGATGGCGAAGGTGAAGCTCGAGCAAACGGTCGACTTCGACGCCGCCGAGAAGCTCGTCGCCGAGGCGCTCTCGATCAACCCGAAGCACACCGGCGCGTTCGCCGTTCGTGCCGGCGTCGCCCTCCGCGACATGGAAATCGCGACCGCCGAGACGGCCGTGAAGGCCGGCCTCGCGATCGATCCGGAGAACACCGAGCTCCTCGCGCTCTACGCCGCCGCGCGTTTCTTGGACGACGACCTGCCCGGCTACGAAGCAAAGAAGCGAGAAGCCCTCTCCAAGAACCCGGAGTTCTCCGAGTTTTACAGCATCGTCTCCGAGTACGCCGAGTGGGAGCACCGCTACGACGACATCGTGAACATGATGGGCGAGGCCACCAAGGTGGACCCCGACGACGCGAAGGCGTGGGCGAACCTCGGCCTCACCGCGATGCGAAACGGCGACGAGACACGCGGCCTCGACGCGATCAAAAAGGCGTGGTCGAAAGACCACTACAACGTCCGCGTCTTCAACACGCTGAACCTCTACGAGCAGACGATCCCGCAGCGCTACGAGTCGGCGGACACGGGTCGCTTCAAGATTCGTTACCCGAAAGAAGAGAAGGCCGTGCTCGAGCGCTACGTGCCCCGCCTCGCCGGCGAGGCATGGGCGAGCATGAAGGCGCGCTACAATTTTGTGCCGAAAAACCCAGTGTTTCTCGAGATGTACGAGGGCAGGCAGCCCTTCAGTATTCGCACGAGCGGCCTCCCCAACATCGGTATCCAGGGCGTCTGCTTCGGGCGCGTGGTCGCGGCGATGAGCCCCAAGAGCGAGCCCTTCAACTGGGGCAACGTGGTGTGGCACGAGCTCGGCCACGTGTTCGCCATTCAGCAATCGAAGAACCACGTCCCGCGTTGGTTCACCGAGGGGCTCTCCGAATACGAGACGATCGCGCGAAGGCCCGAGTGGCAACGAGAGCTCGACCCCGAGCTCTACCTCGCCATCAAGAAGAACCGCCTCCCCGGCTCCGTCGCGATGAACCGCGCGTTCACCCACGCGACGAACGGCTCCGACGTCTCGGTCGCGTATTACGCCGCGAGCCAGCTCCTCCTCTTCACGGTGGAGAGCTACGGCATGCCGAAGGTGGTCAAAGCGCTGGAGCTTTGGGGCGCGGGAAAGCGCACGCCGCAAGTCATCCAAGAGGCGTTTGGCGTAGCGGCGGCCGACTACGATCAGAAGTTCCGCGCGTGGACGCTCGCGCGACTCTCTCGTTACGACAAGCAGTACGTGTTCGACGAGCGCCCTCCCACCGTGGAAGAAGCGCAGGCCAAAGTGAAGGCCAAGCCGAACGACGCGTCGGCTCACGCCGAGCTCGCGTTCGCGCTCACCGTCGCGCACAAGCCGGAGGCCAAAGCCGCCCTCGACGCCGCGCTGAAGCTCGATCCGAAGAACCCCGACGCGAACTACCTCGCCGCCAAGGTCGCGGCGAAAGATCCGGCCGAGGTCGAACGTCGCGCCCGTGTCCTCGTCGACAATGGCCACGACGGGTACGACGCGCGGATGCTCCTCGCCGACGCGGCCGAAGCCAAAAAAGACAAGGCCGCGTACCGCCACGCGCTCGAGAGCGCGCACCGCTTCGACGCGAGCCGCCCCGACCCGCTGAAGGGCCTCCTCGAGCTCGCCATCGACGACAAACGCGAAGGCGACGTGCTCCCGCTCGTGCGAAAAATGGCTCTCCTCGAGCAGCACGATCCGCGACTATGGCGCGTGTATACCGCCAAGCTCGTCGAAGCCAAGGCGTGGGACGAGCTCGTCCAGGCCGGGGAGAGTGCCATCTTCGTCGACGTGGAGCGCGCCGACACTCACCTCGACTTCGCGCGTGGGCTCCTCGAGAAGGGGCGCATCGCGCAAGCGGAGTTCGAGATCGAGAGCGCGCGGACGTGCAAGCCGCAGCCCAAAGGCATGGCCCTCGTAGAGCTCGCCACCGCGCGCCTCCGCCTCGCCCAAGGCAAGAAGGACCTCGCGAAGAAAGCCAAGGACGAGGCCCTCAAGCTCGACCCCGAGAACGCCGACATCAAGGCCTTCGAGATCAAGTAAGGGAACAACGACGATGGCTGGCTATCCGGGCTACCCGCAACCTCCGCAACACGGTTATCCCCAACAGGGCTATCCGCAGCAACAGGGCTACCCCCAGCGGCCGCCGCAGCCGATGAAGAAGCCCGACCCGGAGCGCGGCAAGAAGATCACGGGCATCGTGCTCTACGTGCTCGGCATGCTCATCGGCGGGTTCTTGCTGTTCGCGATGTTCCTCATTCCGCCGCTCTTTTCCGCGGATCCGGGGGTCGAGTATTACGCGATGGGCGTCGGCGCGGTGCTCGCGCTGCCTCCGCTCGTTATCTATCTATGGATCCCTTGGATCGTCGATCGGTACGATCCCGAGCCGGTTTGGGCGCTCATGATGTGCCTCGCCTGGGGCGGCATCGCGGCGTGTGGGTTCTCTGCCCTCGTGAACACGTTCGTCGGCTCCGTCGCCGCGGCCGCCGGTGGCCCCGCCATGGGCGACGTGGTCGGTGCCTGCGTGAGCGCGCCGATCGTAGAAGAAGCCGCCAAAGCGATGGCCGTGTTCGGCGTGTTCTACTTCGCGCGTAGGGAGTTCGACGGCATCGTCGACGGCATCGTGTATGCCACCTTCGCTGCCCTCGGCTTCGCCGCGATCGAGAACATCATTTATTACTCTCGCGCCGCCAAACAAGAGCTCGCTCACGGCGCAGAGGGCGCGCTCACCGCCACGTTCGTCATTCGTGGTGTGCTCGCGCCGTGGGGTCACCCGCTCTACACGTCGATGACCGGGATCGGCTTCGGCATCGCACGGGAGACGGAAAAAGGCTGGGTGAAGTGGGTCGCGCCGCTCGTTGGTTATTGCGGCGCGGTGTTCTTGCACTGCGTGTGGAACACGTCGGCCACGCTGTCGAACATGCTCCCGCTCCTCATGCTCCCGCTCTGGCTGCTCTTCGTGCTCGCGTTCATGGGGCTCTTGATTTGGCTCGTGTCGCGCAAGGGCAAGATTATCCGCGCGAACCTGGAAGACGAGATTTTGCTCGGGAACATCACGCCGCAGGAGCTCCTCCTCGTCACGTCGCCTATCGCCCACATCAAGGCCACGTTCTCTTGGGGTGGCGCTCCTGGCCGAAGGTTCGTAGACGCCGCGGCTCGTCTCGCGCTCAGCAAGTGGCACTCCGGCCGCGCCAGCCGCGCGCGCAAAGCCACCATCAGCGCCGACTTCGTGGTGCCCCTCCGCCAAGACCTCCACAAGTACCGCGCGGAGATGTCGCAGTCGCTCCGCCGTCAGCTCCCGCAGCCCCAACCGTGGACCCCGGGGCAGCCGGCGCCGTTCCAGCGCCGCTGAAAGAGGGAGACCCGCGAGGTGCGCGAGTCACCTCGGCGAGACCGGGAACGCACGGAGCTCTCCGTTCCCGAGCGGCGCGGCCTTCGACAGGGTGGCGCCGCTTGGTTGTCGCGCGTTCGGCCTGCGGGATTACTCTTTGACGGAGATGGCTGTCGCGGACACGGCCCACGAGCCCTCTTTGGCGATCCCGGCGATCCCGAAGTGGAACGTGTGGCGGCCCGGGGCGCCGTTTTGTGGGGTGTACTCGAGAGGGGCCGTGACGGAGCCGGGGCACCAGTTCGCGCGCGAGGCACGTACGCTCGCCTGCGCGCCGCACGGGTTCTCGGCGCAGTAGTCCAAGTCGAGCCCGTTCCCCTTGTAGTGCTGAACGGTGCAGAGCGAACGGCAGTCTTTTCGCCACGGCGTCACCTTTTGGCGCGCCTCCTCGTCGAAGCCAATCTCGTGCACGCGCTGGCAGAACTCGTCTGCCGGTTGCCTGCACTCTGCACCTTCTTCGATCTGCCCGCCATGGCCCGTCACGCGGTAGGCCACGCGGGTGGCGGTGGCCCCTTGCGGGACGTCGAACGGCAGTGAACGTGTGCTTTGCTCGGCCTTGACGCTGCCGTAGAAGAGGGGAGTCACGGCGAGCACCTCGCGCGGGGCGGGGCCGGAGGTCTTCTGGATCTTCGCGGAGACGAACCACCCGCCGTTCGCGCCGGAGACCTTCCCCGCAGAGTCGGAGTACGTCGTGATGTGAATGGCGAGCTCGCGCGGACCTTCGAGCCCGTTCCAAATGTCGGTCACGTCTTCTTCGATGTGCAGCGGCCCGCCAAAAGGGGTAATCGCGCGGACGAGCTCCAGGCCCGGCGCGCTAGGGTTCTTCGGATCGGAGAGCGACGTCTCGAAGTTGCGGTCGAACGCGTCGCACGACGCGGGCCAATTGTGACCAGCGGGGGGCGGATCGTCTTTCCATTTGTCGAACGGAAAGCAGGGCGACTCGAGGTCCACCACGAGCACCACCTTCTCGAAGGTGCCACTCAGGTCGACGCTGCCTTTGGCCTTTTGGAAGTCGGGTTTGGCGGAGTCGCTCCCGATGTGCGCGCGGTCGAGCGCCGTATCGGTGGTGACCACTCCGCGCGGAGGCCCCGCGTCGACGGGGGAAGGCGCGGCGTCGTTCGTGTCGACCACTGTAACGGAGCTGCACGCGACGAACGGGAGAGAGCCCAAAACGAGCGAGACGGCCATCGCAACGAGGGGGACGCGCATGCGCGAAACGTAGCCGACCGCAGCTCCCGCGCCCCGTGATTCCGAAGGTCAGCGAAAGACGAGTACCCAAATATCGTACACCGCGTGCGTCCACACCGCCGCCGCGAAGCCGCGAGTGGCGTACACCATGGTGAGCGCGAGGCCGAGCAAGAGCCGGAACACGAACGACGTCATCTTGAACGTGTCGCCGAGCGCGCCCACGTAGTGGAACCCGCTGAAGATCGCCGACGAAGCGACGCCCCACGCGAGCGCGATGCAAAAGCCGCGGAACGTGAGCGAAGGGCCGGTCGCGACGAGCGAGATGTCCTCGTCCGAAAAGAGGTAGAGCAAGATCTTCGTGCCCACTCCGAAGAGCAACACGCGGAAGGCGAGCTCTTCGTAGAAGCCGGCGCCGAGCGACATCGTGAAGCCCACGAAGCGCGAGTCGTCGCGGATTTGACCCGCAAAAATGCGCTCCATGAGCACACCGGCCGCGAGCCGCATGAGCACGGCATACACCACGCCCTCGATCGCGATCTGGACGAACTTCTTTCCCTCGAAGGCGTGACCACGGCCGATGAACGCGAAGATGCCCGCGAACACGATGCCAATCGCGAGGGTGATGCCCACGTACGAAGAGGTGCTCCCGTCGGCGAGGCGGAACAGGTGCCCGGTGACCATGTCCGTCGCGTTCTTCACGTCGAGGAAGATCACCGCCAAGTGGTAGAGCACGAAGATCGGCAAGGTGAGGCCGAGGTCCACCCACGCGCCGGGTTTGTCCGCGATCGTCTCGCCTTCGGGCTTGGTCTCCGCGCTCATCTTCGCAGGCGAAGCTTTCCAGAGGCGCGCCTCCTGGGCCCACTTCTCTGCGAAACGTAAGTGCCTGAAATGACGACGTTAGTGGCGATGGTCGCGAAAGAATCGGGCGCGGCTGTGGCGTTCAGTTCGCGACGTCGAGATCGCGCATCGCGCGGACCACGGTGCCGTCCACGTTCGCCTCGAACGACACGTCGTAGCTGCCGATCTTGCTCGGCGAGGTGAGCTTGGCCTTCACGTTGAACGCGTCTGCGTTCGTGATCGCGACGGGGGTGCCGCCGGTGGTTTGCCCGTTCGGAAACACGGTGACTCGAATCGCGGACACCTTGGCTTTGGGGCCGCCCGCGCCTGGCACGATGCGACACGACATTTCGAGCGGCTCGCCCGGCTTCGCGACGGCGGGCGACTCGAAGACGAGGCGCGGCTGACCCGTGTTCACCGTCGCGCCAGTGGCGATGCCCTTGAGCTCGTCGTCGAGCTGCGCGCGGAGGAAACGCGCCGAGTTGTCCGTCGAGTCGAGCGCATAGGCATCTTTCGCGAGATCGCGCGCGCCCACGAGATCCCCCGAGCTCCGCGCCGCCATCGCCATCGTGATGAGCTCTTGTTCGGCTTGTGAGCGCAGGTGGCGGAGCTCGCCGTCGTTCGGCCATTTTTTCAGCCCCGTCGCGACGAGGTCGTTCACGTTCTCCCCCGGCGGCTCGGTGTAATGGCCGTCGGTCAGCGCGGCGCGCGCGCGCTCCACGTAGGCTGCTCGCTCGGTGTCGACCGGTTTCGGATCCGGGGTCGCTTTGCGGAGGAGCAGCGCGGTGAGGAGCACGCCAGTCGCGAACGCGCCGAGGGTGAGCAACACCTTCCCGAGGCTGGAGCCCGCGGGCGGCTTCTTCGGCGGCGGCTCGCTGACGACCCTTCCGGGGCGCGAAGGCACCGGCGCGTCGTCGAGCGTTGGCGCCACGAACGCGGTGGAGCCGGAGCTTCGTTGCGGTGGATGCGGCGGAGCGGCCTCGCTCTCGTCGTCGAAACGATCGGCGCCCGGCACGCTCATGTTCGCGTCGCGCGCCGCACGCACCAGCGCGGCGCCGAACGCGCGCCCGTTTTGGGCCCGTTTTTCCGGCTCTTTTGCCAGGTTTTCCATGATCACGCGCACCAGCGTGGCGGGCAGCATCGCGCAACCGGGCTGCGTCGCGATCGACGGAGGTGCATCATGCACGTGTTTCAGGAGCAGGCCCACCGTCGCCTCGGCCTCGAACGGCGGGCGCCCGGCGAGGAGCTGATAGAGGATCACCGAGAGCGAGTACACGTCGCTCGCGGCCGAGACGGTGAGGCCCTGCGCGCCCTCCGGAGAGATGTACCGGGCGGTACCGAACACGGCGCCCTGGGCCGTCTCGAGCGACTCGTCTGGAAGGGCCGCTCGCGCGATGCCGAAGTCGAGCACCTTCACGAAGTCGCGCGTGCGCCCTTCGCGCCGGAGCAAGATCACGTTCTCCGGTTTCAAGTCACGGTGCACGATGCCGAGGGTGTGCCCTTCGCCGGTCGCGTCGCACATTTGCAACATCACGCTGAGCGCGCGCTCGAGGGGTAATTTCCCGCCGTTCTCGAGGAGCACCTCAGCGAGGTTCGGCCCGTCGAGGAACTCCATGACGATGTACGAAGCGGGCGGGTTCGTATCCGGGATTTCCCCGGTGAAGTACACCTCGACCACGTTCGGGTGGCGGAGCTTTCCCGCGATTTTGGCCTCGCGGTAGAAGCGCTGAACGAGCTGGGTGCGGCTCAAGAGCTCGTCGTGCAAGATCTTCACGGCCACGTCGCGGCCAGTGCCGTGTTGGAAGCCACGGTACACCTTGCCCATCGCGCCGGAGCCGATCACGCTCCGAATCTCGACGTCGCGCCCGAGCCTCGCCCCGATGAACGGATCTTGCCCGCCCTTCACTTGAAGCGGCGTGCCATCGGCGGGGCAAAAGGCCGCGTCCCCCTCGTACGTGAGCCCGCAACGGGGACACGCGCGTATGGACAGGGGGGCCGACACCCGAGAAGCGTACCCCGAGCACCCACATCGCGAGAATCGCCGTGTGCGACCGGAGGGAAAACAAGCCGCCCGCACCGAAAGATCGCACCTGCTGGAGCGGGTGTTCAGTCTTCACCCGTGCTTGCGCGGCGACCGATCCGAGGACGCGAACGTTCAGCTCTTGGTGTCGTGCTCGGCGGTGGCCGCGCGAGGCGAGGCGACAGCGTCCATCCAAAGCTCGTCGAGGGTGTCTTGCCCGCGCCGAATGGCACCGCGCCGAACACCGATCGCCACGAAGCCCGCGCGCTCGAACGCGGTAATGGCGCGCTTGTCGTCCGCGCGCACGCGGAGCACCACGTTGAAGAGGCCGAGCGAATCGAACGCGAACGCGAGGGTGAGGCGCGTCGCTTCGCTGCCGAGGCCGGTGCCCCACGTGTCGCGCTCGCCGAGGAAGATGGAGAAACGCGCCGTTCGCTGCGCCCGATCGATCTCCGAGAGCTCCGCGATGCCGATCGGTCGCGGCGCCTTCGAGTCGTAAATGGTCTCGTAAATCGTGAAAACTACCGAGCTTTCCGCGCGCTCCGCGAGCAGCCGAGGCGCCTCTCCGTCGACGCCGGCGCGAGGGTCTATGCCGCGCAACAGGGAGAGCTCGAGGTCGTTCTCCCACTGGGCATACAGGCTCGCGAGCCGCTGTCGGAGCGGACCTATCGCCACGCGATCGCCTGCGACGAGGATGGGGACGCTCTCGATCATCGCCGCCACGATACCCGAGGATCGTGCCGTGAAATCGGCAATCAGCTCGTGGGCAAGAGCCGCTCCTTCAAGAAGGCCAGCGTGCGATCGAGCGCCTCGCGGGTGGGCTCGCCCTCGCGGTCGATCAGGTGAACGGTGAGCACGCTGTGAGGCGTCGTGGGAACGGCCCGGTTCGCGGAGCGCGGGTCGAGCTCGATCCCCTCGAAGCCGTCACCGAGCTCTTCACGGAGGCGCTCGAAGCGAGCCGCGGGGCACAGCGGATCGCCGTGGAAGCGCAGCCCGAGCACCTTCGCTCCTTCGTTCGCGACCTTCGCTTTCACCGCCGCGAGCTCGTCCTGCGAAACGTGGAGGCCCCTTCGCTGCGCGCGCGTGAGGCCGAGAGGGAGCGATGGCTGCGAGAGCACGGGCGCTATCACCTTGGTGTCGATCATCATTCCGAGGGCAAAATTCCCTGTCACGCACATGCCGATCGCGCCCACTCCCGGGCCGCCGCGCTCCTCGTGCGCGAGGCGCGCGAGCCCTCGCAGCCAGGCCACGATCGGGCTCGAAGCGCCAGAAGACAGGAGGGAAAACTCGCGCCGAATGCACACCTCCAAGAGCGCGCTCGTGGTCGTCCCCACGCCGAGCGCGGCGCCCGGCTTTCCGAAGAGCTGGGGCATATAAACGGAGAGCCCTTGGCGTAGGAGCCGCTCGGCGAACGTGATCATGTGCGGCGTGATCCCGGGGACCTCCGTCATCACGATCACGGCCGGGCCTTCGCCAGCGACGTAGACATCGCGCGTCTTGTGCACCCCGTCCGCGCCGGCGAGGGTGATCGCCCGCCTCTCGAACCCCGGAATTTCCACCGTCATCTCCCACCTCCGGTCGCCGTTATATCTTCCGCGCGGCGCGATCGGCGCGCCAATTCGGGGAGACCTCCGCGCGTTCGCCCTATACTCCGCGGCCATGCATACCGTCGGCGCGTTGTTGCGTAAGGTCAGCGTTACTGCTCTCCCCCTGCTCTTGGGCACGTCGTCCCTCCTCGCCGCTTGCGAGAACGAGAAGCCCCCCTCCGTGCCCACGGTCGCTTCCGTGCAGACGCCGGCGCTGGTGGCGCTCCCGCCGAAAGGTGCGGCGAAGTTGCCCTATCCCTCCATCGCCGATCGCACGGTGAGCGTGAGCTATTTCGGGACGACGGTAAAAGAGCCTTACCAGTGGCTCGAAGACGCAAAAAACCCTGAGGTCGCGAAGATCACCGCCGACCAAAACACCCTGTCGCGGTCGGTGCTCGATGCCTATCCGGGGCGCGCGAAGCTGAAGGCGCGCGTGACCGAGCTGGTCAGCCAAAAGAGCCGCGACGCGCTCGACGTTAAGCGGGCAGGGAGCGCGTACTTCGTGCTCGTCGAGGAGCCGCCCAAGCAGCAGCCGTTCCTCGTCGTGCGCAAAGGCACCGCGGCGGCCGACGAGGCCAAGCCGCTGGTCGATCCGAACGTGATCGACCCGAGCGGAAAGACCACGATCGACTGGTTTTTCCCCTCTCGCGACGGCAAGTGGGTCGCCGTCTCGCTCTCCAAGGGTGGCTCCGAGAGCGGCGACGTGCACGTGTTCGACGCGCGCACGGGCAAAGAGCAGGGCGACGTGGTCACCCGCGTGCACGGCGGCACCGCGGGGGGGAGCCTGGCCTGGAACGCCAAGAACAATGGGTTTTATTATACCCGTTATCCGCGCAAGGGAGAGCGCCCGGAGAAAGACGAAGACTTCTATCAACAGGTCTATTTCCACGAGCTCGGAAAAGATCCCGCGAAAGACGTCTACGCGATTGGCAAGGAGTTTCCCCGCATCGCCGAGGTGGAGCTCGAGACGACGGACGACGGCAAGCTCGTGCTCGCGCGGGTCGCGAACGGCGACGGCGGCGACGCGGAGCTCCACGTGCTCGCCGACAAGGGCTGGGTGCGCCTCTCCTCGTTCGCGGACAAGTGGGTGCACGCGACGTTCGGCAAGAACGGCAAGCTCTACGTGCTCTCCCGCAAAGACGCCCCGAAGGGCAAGGTCCTCGAGCTCGACAAACCCACGGTCGCGGCCTCCGCGAAGGTGATCGTGCCCGAAGGCGACGCCGTGATCGAGCAGCTCGCCGCCACGTCGGACACGCTCTTTCTCGTCGACCTCGTCGGCGGCCCGTCGCGCATTCGTGCGGTGTCCACCAAGGGCCCGGCTTCGTCGACGGAGGTTCCCATTTTGCCTGTCTCGGCGGTCGATCAAATCGTCCGCGACGGCGACGACGTGCTCTTCAAGAATCAGAGTTATCTACTGCCGCCGTCGTACTTCCGCTACTCCGCGAAAGACAAGAAGGTCACCCCGACGGGCCTCGGCGCGCCGGCGACGATCGACATGAGCGACGTGGAGGTGGTGCGCACCTCGTGCCTCTCGAAGGACGGCACCAAAGTGCCACTCAGCGTGCTCCGCAAAAAGGGCACCGCGCTCGACAAGAACCGGCCCACGCTCCTCACCGGCTATGGCGGCTACAACGTGAGCCGCAAGCCCCGCCTGAGGCCCCTCACGCGCCTCTGGCTCGATCGTGGCGGAGTGTTCGCAGAGGCCAATTTGCGCGGCGGGGGCGAGCTCGGCGAAGCGTGGCACCTCGCCGGCAACCTCACCAAGAAGCAGAACGTGTTCGACGATTTTTACGCCTGCCAAAAGGCGCTCGTGGACGAGGGATACACCCGCCCCGAGCGCATCGCGGCGATGGGCGGCTCGAACGGCGGGCTCCTCATGGGCGCGACGATCGTGCAGCACCCGGAGGCGTTTCGCGCGGTGGTGAGCCGGGTGGGCATCTACGACATGCTCCGCGTGGAGCTCACCCCGAACGGCGCGTTCAACGTGACGGAGTACGGCTCGGTGAAGAACGAAGAGCAGTTTCGCGCGCTCTTTGCCTATTCGCCGCTCCACAACGCGAAGGACGGAGTGGCCTATCCGTCCGTGCTCTTCACCACCGGGGCGAACGACCCGCGCGTCGACCCGTATCACTCGCGCAAAATGACGGCTCGCCTCCAAGCCGCGACGAGCTCGGCGAACCCGATCTTGCTCCGCGCCTCGGCCGACACCGGCCACGGAATGGGCACTCCCCTCGGCGCCGAAATCGAGGAGAGCACCGACATCTATTCGTTCCTCCTCCACGAGCTCGGCGAAGCGCTCTGACGCGGGTGCTCGAGCGAGCAGCGTTCGTTCGTTCGCTGCTCGCGTCGCGAGCGTTTCGATACGAGAGATGCGTCAGCCGACGCGAATGAGCCCGTCGGCTTCGAGGCGCATGAACGTTTGAACGACCTCGTCCCGTTTGGCGCCGCTCGCGGCCACGATCTCGGCGACCGTGCACCGCCCGTCGACGTGCGCGAGCAAGAGGCCCGTGCGCATGGGCACGATCCGCGCGGCGAGGATGCTGCGAAGCTCCACGAGGAGCGAAGGCACGCAGGCGACCCAAGCGTCGACGAGCGTCTCTTTGCTGACCTCGGTGTCGGCGTCGTCCTTTACGGCGGGGATCTCGTCCTTCGTCTCGGTCGAGCTCTGGAGGAGCGCCTTCGGATCGTAGTTGCGGACGACCGCCGTGAGCTGCGAGGAGTCGTGACGATGACGCGGGCCGAAATCCAACGAGGGTACGTTCATGACGCACCCGCGCTGCGGTCGCGCCCGAAGCCGATGGCGAAAGGCCAAACGCGGTTCGTCTGCGCAGTAAGAATGCCCCGAGAGTCGCGCCCTAAGACCGATCCAAGAATCGACATGCTGCTCCGAGCGCCCCCCAATGTGCCGCAGAGCGGCTCGGGCGCACCCGTGCTCTATGCACGTAGCGATCCGGCAAGTGGCTTCGCGAGGTTATCGCCTTCGTACCGCCCAGCTCCGTGAGTTGCACGATCCACGCTTTCAAATGTGCAAAGGCGAGAGTGAAAGACTCTCAACCTTGCAGGGTGCCTTCGTTTCCCATCTTTTGTAGGGTGGGAGCATGACGGCAGAACGCTCCGCTCAACCGGCCATCTTGGCCAAAGTGCCAGAACACGGGACCTTTTTGGTGCTCGAGCTCGCGGCTCCCACCGCCGCGGGCGACGTGCTCGAGGCCCTCGCCCAGCTCCCCGCCGACGACGACCTCGTCCTCGGGATCGGCGAGCCGCTCCTTCGTGGCGCGGGAAAGACGGTCCCTGGCCTTCGGACGTTTCCAGCGCTCACGGCCCCCGGAATCGGCGTTCCGTCGACGCAGGGCGCGGTCCTTCTGTTCTTGTCCGGCGGCGACGGCGGCCAGCGAATCGCGCGCGCCCGCAGGGTGATGTCCGCGCTCGGGAAGGTGCGTATCGCCGAGGATATCGTTGTCTTTTCCCACGATGGCGGCCGCGATCTCACCGGCTACGAGGACGGGACGGAGAACCCCGAGGATCGCGCGGAGGAGGTCGCCCTCGTCGCCGAAGGTCCTGGCGCCAAGGGCAGCTTCCTCGCGTTCCAGCGCTGGGTTCACGACGTGGTGTTCTTCGCGGGCCTGCCGCCCGGGGAGCAAGATCACACGATTGGGCGCTCGCGAATCACGAACGAGGAGCTCCCTGACGCACCCGAGTCGGCGCACGTGAAGCGGGCTGCTCAAGAGTCGTTCTCGCCCGAGGCGTTCATGCTCCGTCGCTCCATGCCGTGGGGCTCGGCGACCGAGCACGGCCTCGCCTTCGTGGCCTATGGCGCGTCACTCGACCCCTACGAGGCTGTCTTGCGGCGCATGTGCGGCCTCGAAGACGGCATCGCCGACGCGCTCTTCAAATTCACGAGGCCACTCTCGGGCGGGTATTACTTCTGCCCACCTCGTCGCGGCGATCGCTTCGACTTGAGCGCGGTCGTACCGCACGCGCGCTAGCTGATTTGCCCTTAGCGAAATGCCGCTTGCGGAAAGGTGGAGTCTCCGGGTTACCCTGAAGGGATCATGCCGAAGCTCGTCCGCCGCCTGCTCCCGGTCGTCCTGTTCGCGTCCACCCTCGTGCCTCGCCCCGGCGCGACGGGGGTAGGGGCAGAGCCGGCACCCGGGTCGACCGCGTTGGCTCCTGTGCTCGCGTCGTCGGCGTCGCTCTCGTCTTCCCGCGCGGCCGGCCTTCGTTTCGAGGCCAACATGGGGCAGCTCGATCCGGCGGTGAGGTACGTCTCGCGGGCGGGTCGCGCGGTCGTCTTCCTCACGGACGATGGCGCGAAGATGCGCTTCGGCGGGCAGGCAGAGGGCACCGAGCTCACCATGCGCGTCGCGGGAGGCAGGCGCGTCGTGCCACGCGGCGCCGAGCTGACCGCGACCAAAACCAGCTATTTTCTCGGGCGCAAACAGGTCACCGACGTACCGAGCTACTCCAAGGTCGTTTACCAAGGTGTGCGCGATGGCGTGGATCTCGTGTTCCGCGGCGACGAGGGAACGCTCGAGTACGACTTCCACGTGGCACCTGGCGCGAGCACGGAGGGCATCGCGATGGAGGTCTCCGGCGCCGACGGCATGACGATCGGGAGCGACGGAGAGCTTCGCATCGCGACCCGCAAAGGCACCCTCGTCGAGCCTCGTCCTCACGTGTTCCAGAAGAACGCGGACGGCTCCCTCACCGACGTGCCCACCTCGTACCGCGTCGTCGCTCCGAACCGTGTCGGCTTCGAAGTGGCCTCGTACGATCACGCACGTGAGCTCGTCATCGATCCCGCGATTACCTATTCCACCTACATCGGGAACAACAACGACGATCGCGCGCGCGGCGTCGCGGTGGACGCGGCGGGGAACACCTACGTGGTCGGCTCCACCATGTCGACGAACTTCACGACGATGAATCCCTATCAAGCCGCGTACGGCGGCGCGACCGACGTGTACGTCGCGAAGATCGCGGCGGCGGGGAACGCGCTCGTTTATGCCACGTACCTCGGGGGCGCCGATCTCGACGACGTCGCGTCGATCGCGATCGACGCGACCGGCGCTGCCTACGTGGCGGGCCAGACCTCGTCTGCCGATTTTCCCGTCACCGCTGGCGCGTTCCAAGTCACCTACGGCGGCGTCCGCGACGGCTTCGTCACCAAGATCGCCCCCGCCGGAAACGCGCTCACCTACTCCACGTACCTCGGCGGCACCTCTACCGATCGTGCCGAGTCCATCGTCGTCGACGGGACCGGCAATGCGTATGTCGGCGGCTCGACGAACTCGAACAATTTTCCCACCGCGAACGCGTACGACAACAGCTACGGCGGCGGCTTCGACGCGTTCCTGACCAAGATCGCGCCGGCCGGAAACACGCTCGTGTATTCGACCTACTTCGGAATGACGGGCCCCGACGAGGGGCTCGCGGTAGGCATCGACGCGACGGGCGCTGCATACCTTGCCGGGGCCACGTTCTCGACGACGTTGCCTTTGGCGAACGCGTTCCAAACCACGATCGCGGGCGGAGAAGAGGCGTTCGTCACGAAGTTCAGCGCGGCCGGTAACGCGCTCGTGCACTCGAGCTTCCTCGGCGGCAGCGCGAACGATCGTGTGCAGTCGATGCACGTCTCGGGGGCGGGCGTGGTCACCGTCGCCGGCGTCACGCGGTCGACCGACTTTCCGACACGAAACCCGGTGCAAGCGACCCACGGCGGCGGCACCACCGACGCCTTCGTGACCCGCGTCGCGGCCGCGGGCGGCGCCCTCGTATACTCCACGTATCTCGGCGGGTCCGCGAACGACGACGGCCGCGCGGTGACCGCCGACGCCGATGGATATGCCTATGTCACCGGCATCACCGAGTCTGCCAATTACCCCGTGCTGCGCGCCATAACGGGGCACGACACGTACCACGGGGGAATCGACGCGTTCGTGAGCAAGCTCGCCCCGACCGGCACCACGTTCGGTTATTCCACGTACATCGGCGGCAATCGCGAGGAGAGCGGGCGCGGGATCGCGATTGACGCTGCGCGCACCGCCTGCGTGGTGGGCTTCACCAACTCGTTCGACTTTCCGCGCCTCGATCCGCTGCAAAATACGCTCGGTGGCGAGCCGTTCGACGCGACCCTCACCAAGGTGACGAGCCCTGCGGTCGTCATCGCTCCCTCCACCGTCACGTTGCCTCCGCGCGGAACGCAGACCTTCACCGCCACGCTCGGCACGCCGGGATACACGTTCTCGATGCGCACGAGCCCCTCGGGAGGCGCCGTCGTCGCCGCGACAGGTGCATACACCGCGGGCGCGACGCCGAGCGTATCGGACACCGTGATGGTGACCGACCTCGAAGGCATGTCCGCGATCGCGACCGTGACCGTAGGACCGGGAATCACTCTCTCTCCGCAGACCCCGCGCGTCGCGCCGCGAGGCTCTGTGACGTTCACCGCGACCGGCGGCAGCGGCACCGGCTTCATGTACACGGTGAGCACCAACCTCTCCGGCGGAAACGTGGTGGCTACGACCGGTGTGTATACTGCAGGTACCTCGACGGCGACCGACATCGTGACGGTCACCGACTCGCTCGGAAATACCGCGACCACCCCCGTCACGGTCGCGATCGGCGCTCCCGACGCGGGCGCCGACGGCGGCTCCGATGCATCCACCACGGACGCCTCGGTCGCCGACGGTTCGGCGGTCGGCCCGCAAGATTCGGGCTCCGCGACCGACTCTGGGGTAGCGGCCGACTCGGGCCTCACGCCGATCACCGAAGAAGGCGAGAGCGGCTGCGGCTGCAAGACCACCTCCGCGCCGACGATGGGCGGGGCGGCGTGGCTCGCGCTCGCCGGAGTCGCGGCCTTCGTGGCGAGGCGGCGAAGGCACACCGAGGCCCGCGCCGAGGTTCGCTGAGCCGTTCGTTCGCCTGCGTCGCGCGTCGCGCGCGCCGAACCACGTGCATGTACAACGCATTTAATTGCGCGAAGGCGAAGTGACGCGCCCGTTCGGAACGGTGATACGCCTCTTGGGTGGACACCTTCGCGCTCCCCAACGCACCCGGACCTCGCCCCTATCCGATCGTCGGCATTCTCGGCAATGCGGTCCGCTGGATGCACGACCCCATCGCTCGCACCGGCGAGCTCTTCGCGCGCTACGGAAATGTGGTGTCGATCGCGAAGGGCCCGATACGGATCGCGAACCCGGGACCTATCGACGCGTTCCCCGCGCTCGCGGGGGCGAAAGGCGCCGGCGTGGTGTGCGTGAACGGCGCCGAGCTCAATCGCCAGGTGCTGACCGATCACGAGCGCTACTTCATGATCGCCCTCACCGGTCGCCTCTACCCGCCGAGCCCTACCCCGAGCGATAGGCAGCGTCCCGTCACCCGCACGATGACAGGGCTCTTCCACGTGAACAGCCGCGAGCACAAAAAGCATCGCCGTTTGCTCATGCCAGCCTTCGCGAAGACTCGAATCGATGCCTATCGCGACGACATGGTCCGCATCGCGAACGACGTGCTCGACGCGTATCGCCCTGGCCAAACCCGCGACGTGCACGAGGACATGACGGAGATCACGCTTCGCATCGCGACGGCGACCCTCTTCGGTGAGGACGAGGGCTCGCGCGGGACCCGCCTCGCGCGGCGGATGCAAGAATGGCTCAGTACCCTCATGTCGCCCGGAATGCTCTTCACGCACGACGTGCGGCCGCTTCCGTACTGGCGGTTCTTGAACCTCACCCACGAGATCGATCGCGAGACCGCGGCGATCCTTCGCGACCGGCGAAAGCGACCGGAGGGTGCCGACATGCTCTCGATGCTGCTCTCCGCGCGCGACGAGGACGGGAGCGCGCTCGACGAGGACGAGCTCGTGGGGCACGCCGGTGTCATCTTCGCCGCCGGCCACGAGACCAGCACGAACGCCCTCGCGTGGACGCTGCTGCTCTTGTCGCAACACCCCGACGTCATGCGCGATCTCGACGACGAGCTCGCGACCCTCGGTGGCGCCGCGCCGACGGTCGAGGACCTCGCGAAGATGCCGTTCCTGGAGGCGGTCGTGAAGGAGAGTATGCGCCTCTTGCCGCCCGTTCCGCTCCACCCGCGCATCGTCGCGAAGGACTCGGAGCTCGGCGGATACACCCTCCCCGCCGGGAGCGAGGTCATCCTCTCCATCTTTCACATGCATCACGACCCGGCTGTATTTACCGAGCCGCGGCGGTTCTTGCCGCGCCGCTGGGAGACGATCAAGCCCACCGTCTACGAGTACAACCCGTTCAGCGCCGGCCCTCGCATGTGCATCGGCGCCGCGTTCGCGATGATGGAAATCAAGCTCGTGCTCGCGATGGTGCTCTCGCGTTTTCGTCTCGAGCTACCGCGCGAGAGCCGCGTCGATCACCGCGTCGCGATCACGATGGCCCCCCACCGCGGGCTCGAGATGATCGTGCGGAGCCGCGGCGAGGCCCCCGCGCGCGCGAACGGCTTCCGCGGGAAGGCGCGCACGCTCGCCGACTGGCCTGCGTGACGGACACACCCGCGAGTCGTGTGCGATCGGCATGATTCGCGTTCGAGAGAGCTCCACGCCGCTCCCTCGAATCGCGTGCGGTCTACACGGTTCGGTCTACTTGCGGCGTGGCTCGCGCGCGCGATGCACGAGGGTCGCGTCGTCGACCGGGAGATCGCCGTACTCGTCCTCGATGCGCTTGCGGAGGGCTTCCATGCGGTCGGCCGGGGGCGGCGGATACGTGTCGCCCGCGTTCATCGGGGCGTCGTCGTTCGTGTCGCCTTCCCACTCCGGGGGCGCGGTCGTGACGGTGGTCTCGGCGTCCCAGTCCGAAATTTCGGTGGGGTGGCTCGACTGCGGCCCGAGCCCGCCAGCCAGGAAATCACCGAGGATCTCTTCGCGCGAGATCACGTAGGTGGGGGCATCGGAGAAGTCGTGCGCCTCCACTTTTCGTGGCGCGGGCATCGGCTCGGTCTTGCGCGCGATCGGGGCGGGCGGGGCGGGCTCGAATTTGCGAGCGATCGACGGCGCGGCCTCGGGCTTGCGCTGCACGAGCGGCTCCGGCTTTCGTGGCTCCACCGCGTCGAGGCGACGTGGCGCCGGTCGCTGCGGCGTGACCGGGTGCGGGCGCACGTGCTGGCTCGGCGTGCCTTCGTTGCTCGGGCTCGTATCGAACAGCTTCGGGAGATCTTCGGTGCTCGGCGCAGCAGGCACGTGCTGAGCGTGCGAGCCGTGCGGAGGTCGCGCTCCTGCCACTGGCGCGCGCATCTTCTCTTCGTGAGAGGGGGGCACCGGCGGCGGAGCGGCCTTCGCCTGGGGGGCTGGCATCGGCGGCGGCGCGTTCATGCGCACGGTGTGGCGACGGATCGCGTTGGCGCCGGAGGGGAAAGGTGAAGCCACCATCGGCCCTGGCATCTGCGTGCCGGGAGCCACTCGCGGGGGCGCGCCCGCCGCGGGTCGCACGTGCGGGAACGGCGCAGACGGCGCCGCCGGCGGGGCGGGGGGAGATGCGTGCGGTGCATGACCCGCTTGTTGCCCATGAGCTGCGTGCGCGGGCTGCGGTGCCGGTTGCGTGTAAGGTGCAGGGGCTTGCGGGGCGCGCTCTGGGGCGGCCTCTTGGCGGCGCGCGCTGGAGGGCTCGTGGCTGCCGCCGAGCTGCTTGCCCACGTGCTGCAGATCGCGCCGGAGCGCGGCGGCGGTGGGGTAACGGTCGTCGCGCGCGCGCGCCATCGCGCGGCGCATGATGGCCTCGAACGGAGCCGGCAAGTCGGGCCGAAGATCACGCGCGGGCCGCGGATTTTCGGTGAGGATCTGCAAGAGCAGCGCGTTGTAGTTCGGCGCGAGGAACGGCCTTCGCCCCGTGAGGCACTCGTAGAGCATGACGCCGCACGCGTAGACGTCGACCCGCGCATCGAGGTTGCGCTCGCCGCGCGCCTGCTCTGGCGACATGTAATACGGCGTGCCCATCACCATGCCGGTGCGGGTGAGATCGAGCGGCTCTTCCACGCCGCCGGCCATGCCCTTCGACACGCCGAAGTCCAAGATCTTCGCGACCGGATCGGCGTTCGTGCGACGCGAGAGGAAGATGTTCTCGGGCTTGATGTCCCGATGCATGATCCCTTTTTCGTGCGCGGCCATGAGCCCGGCGAGCACCTGCGAGAGCACCTCCACCGCCTCGAGGAACGGGAGCCCCCCGGACTTGCGGATGCGATCGGCGAGGGTCTGGCCGTGGAGGCGCTCCATCACGAGGTACGGGCAGCCGTCCTCGAGCCAGCCCATGTCGTAGACTTCGCAGATGTTCGGGTGACCGATGCCGCCCGCCGCGCGCGCCTCCATTTGGAAGCGCTTCACGGTGTTCTTCTTTTTGGCCTGGACCGGGTTCAGGACCTTCACCGCGACGGGCCGCTCGAGGCCGAGGTGCTCCGCCTCGTAGACCACGCCCATCCCGCCCGAGCCCAAGATGGAGATGATGCGGTAGCGGTTTCCAAGTACCTGGCCGATGAGCGGCGCTTCGTCTTCGGTCATCGGCTCGATGTTCGCGGGGCTGCTCGAGGTGAACGCGCGAGGAGGGGAGCTGCCTCGCGATTTGCGCGGCGGCTCGGACGCGGGACGACGGCCCTCGACGCGCATTCGTTTGCCCGTGGTGGGACAAACGAGCGCTTGCGCGTCGTGCGGTGTTCCGCAGTGCGGGCAGCGAACGAACCTTTGACTCATCGAGCTCCCACGGACCTCACCACGGTCGACCGAGCGTAGGCGATTTTCGACGTGAACAGAAGGCTCGTAACCGTCCCCGGACGCCCCAAAAAGTGTCCCCGGACGGGCCCCGGAGGCTCGCATCCCGGATTCTCAGGAAAGTTCCAGGGGTTCGCGCGGGGGTGGCTTTGGCACGTCGTTCGCGAAGGGGCGCTCGATGGACGGCGTGTTCCTGGTCGCGGCGGCGTTGGCGGGGGGCGGGCTCGTGCTCGGCTCGGCTTCGGCGTGGTCCTCGGGCGCCCTCGTCGCCGTCGCGGTGCTCGCGCTCGCCGTCGCGCTCCTCACGCGTCGGGGCGCGTACGCGATCGTGGTGCTCGCGCTCGTCGCGTTCGCCGTCGGCTCTTGCCGCTCGACCTCGCTCGTCGCCGCCCACGAAGCGCACACACGCGACGTGCCCCACGCGCGCGAAGGCAAGCCGCGCCTCCTCCCGTGCGAAGGCGAGGGCGACGTCGACGCGTCACCGACGAAACGAGGCGCGTCCGTGCGCCTCTCCCTCGCGCGCGTGACCCTCTCTTGTGACGCCACTGCGCTCGAGGAAAATAGCCCTTTTCGCGATCCGAAGGTCGTCTTCGGGCGCGTCTCGATCTTCGCCGATCCGGACGTCGCGATCGGGCTCGGGCGAGGAGACCACGTGACGTTCGTGGCCGCGCTCGCGCCTCCACAAACGTTCGCCGTCGACGAGCTCGGGGACGATCGATCGGCGTCTGCGCGCTCGGGGGTCGTGCTCTCCGGAGGCGCGGCCGACGTGCTCGTGATCCGTCGCGGTCGTGGGATCCCTCACGTCGTCGACGCCGTCCGTGCCCACGTGCGCGCCCGCATCGAAGCGACGTTTCCACCCCGCGCGGTCGGCCTCGCGCGTGCCCTCGTGCTCGGCGAGTCGGACCTCGAAGAAGACGACGCGCGCGCCTTCCGTGAGAGCGGGTTGTCGCACCTCCTCGCGGTCTCCGGCATGCACCTCGTGGTCGCGGTGAACGGCCTCGTCGTCCTCTGGACGGCCATCTTCGCGCGCGTTCGAGGCCTCGCGATCCGGGTCGTTCCGCGGCGCGCGGCGTCGCTATTTGGTCTCGTATTCTGTTGGATTTATTGCGATTTTTCGGGGTCGAGCGGCTCCGCGGTGCGGGCGGCGTGCATGCTCTCGGTGCAGCTCTTGGCGGTGGCGCTCGGTCGTCGCGCGAAGGCGCTGCGCACCCTCGGGTGGTCGGTGATGCTCGTCGCGCTCGTCGATCCCTTGTGCATCCACGACGTCTCGTTCCTCTTGTCGGCGGGGGCGACGCTGGGCCTCGTCGCCCTCGGGAAGCCGCTCTCGACCGCGCTCGGATCGCGCGGACCGAAGCTCGTGCGCGCGGCGGGGGTGAGCTTAGGGACCACGCTCGCGGCGACCGTTCCTTGCGCGCCGCTGCTCCTTCGCATGGGGCCCGCGCTCTCTCTCGGTGGCCTCGTCGCGAACCTGATCGCGGTCCCCGTCGGCGAGCTCGCGGCGCTCCCGATATGCCTCGGACACACGTTGCTCGCGCCGTTTCCGCAGGCAGAAAAAGGGGCCGCGCTCGCGGGCGGGGGCGCGCTCCTCCTCGTCGATGGGATGGCGCACGTCACGTGGAAGAGCCGCCTCGGGCGCCTCCCGATGCCTCGTCCGACCGACACGCAGCTCGGGCTCGTGGCCGCGCTGTGGCTCGTGGTCGGCCTCGGTCGCGGGGAGACGTCGCGCTTCGCGAGCCGCGCGCGGTGGGCTCTCGTGGCCGGGCTCGGGGTGGGGCTCGTGCTCTCCGAGGCGCACGCGCGGCACGAGGGCAAGCCGCGCGGCGTGCTCCGCGTCACGTTCCTCGACGTGGGCCAAGGTGACGCTGCGATCGTGGATTTACCGGATGGCGAGGCGATCCTGATCGACGCGGGAGGTCTCGTCGGGAGCGCGACGAACCCGGGCGAGCGAGTCGTCGCGCCGGTGCTTCGTGCGCGCCGTCGCGACGCGCTTCGTGCCGTGATCGTGTCCCATCCGCACCCCGATCATTTCCTCGGCCTCGCGCCGGGCCTCGAAGGGATTCGGGTCGACGAGGTGTGGGACACAGGGGAGATCGACGGCGTCGACGACACGAGCGGGCGCGCGTTCGGCCCTGCGGTGTACCAAGCGACGCTCCGTGATCTCGCCGCGCGGGGAGCGCGTGTTCGTCGCCCCGGCGAGCTCTGTGGGCGCCATGACATTTCGGGTGCGATCGTGGAGGTCCTCGCGCCGTGTCCTTCGTTTTCCCCCGATCGCGGCACGAACGACAACTCGCTTGTCGTGCGGATCACGTACGGCGAGACGCGTGTTCTCTTCGTCGGCGACGCGGAGCACGGCACCGAGGCCGATCTCGTCCGCACCCGCCGCGAATTTCTCGGCGCCGACGTGCTCAAGGTCGGCCACCACGGGAGCCGCAGCTCGTCGACCCCCGCGTTCCTCGACGCGGTCGCGCCCAAGATCGCCGTCGTCTCGTGCGGGATCCGGAACCGCTACGGGCACCCCCACCCCGAGACGCTGCGAACCTTCGGATCGCGCGAGAAAACAAGGCTCGTTCGCACCGACACGATGGGCACGACCGTGGTCACGAGCGACGGCCACGCGGTCCGTGTTCGAAGCGCGCGCGACTAAACGAGCCAGCCGTCGGTCGCCGCAGCGTGCCGTTTCGGCGCTCGGGAAACGGCTGCTACCTGGTTCTACGTTCAGGCTCGAGAGCGACGAACGATGCACGTGACGGAGACCGATCGCAGCCGAGGTGTTGTGCTAGTGGTCCGCCATGACGAAGCACCTCACCCTCGAGCTCATCGAGAAGCTCCCGAAGACGGACCTCCACGTTCACCTCGACGGCTCGCTTCGCCTCACGACGATCCTCGATTTGGCGGACAAGCAGCGGATCGAGCTCCCCGCCCACGACGAGGACGGCCTGAAAAAGGCGATGAACCTCGGCAAAAACTGCGGTTCGCTCGTCGAGTACCTGAAGGCGTTCGACGTCACCCTCCGCGTGATGCAAACGGCAGACGCGCTCACCCGCATCGCCTACGAGCTCGCCGAGGACGCCGCAAAAGAAGGTGTACGCTACATGGAGGTGCGCTACGCCCCCATGCTCCACACCCAGCGTGGGCTCAAGCTCACCGCCGTCGTCGAGGCGGTCCTCGAGGGGCTCCGCGCGGCGCAAGAGCGCTTCGGCATCGAGTCCGCGGTCATCATTTGCGGCATCCGCAACGTGTCGCCAGAGAGCTCGCTCGAGATGGCGGAGCTCGCGGTCGCCTACAAGGGCCGCGGCGTGGTCGGCTTCGATCTCGCGGGCGCCGAGTACGACAACCCCGCCAAGCACCACCGGCAAGCGTTCCAGCTCGTCCGCGACAACAACATCAACGTCACGATCCACGCCGGCGAGGCCTACGGCCCCGAGTCGATCGCGCAGGCGATCCACGTCTGCGGCGCGCACCGCATCGGTCACGGGTGCCGCCTCCGCGAGAACGGCGATCTGCTCCACTACGTGAACGACCACCGCATCGCGCTCGAGTGCTGCCCTTCGTCGAACGTGCAGACCGGCGCGATCCGCGATCTCGCGAGCCACCCGATCAAGCTCTACAAGGCGCTCGGGCTCCGCGTCACGGTGAACACGGACAACCGCCTCGTCACCAACACCACCGTGAGCAAAGAGCTCTGGCTCTGCCACACCCAGCTCGGCTTCACGATCGCCGACCTGAAGGCGGTGGTGCTCTCCGGCTTCAAGAGCGCGTTCTTGCCCTTCCACGTGAAGCAGCAATACCTCCGCAAGGTGAGCGAGGAGCTCAAGGGCTTCCAGGAAGACGGCTCCATCCTGCCGCCCGCGCCCTCGAGCCGGCTCATCCCGGACATCTCGAGCTCGGTCGAGGTCGCCAAAGCCTGATCCTCCGTCACGTGCAGAGTGCACGGAGTCACGAACACGACGCCGCGATCCTTACCGATCGCGGCGTTCGTCGTTCACGTCATTGGCAGGTGTTGTAGCCGGGGAGGATCGTCGAGGGGCCGCAGCGGCCTTGCGCGCCGCAGCTCGCCGCAGGGTTGCTCGGATCGCAAAAGCGCACGTCGGTGCCGGTGCACGAGGTTCGGCAGGTGACGTCGCGGTAGGAGGTGCGCCCGTTGTCGATCACGCGCTCGCCGCAGCAGATCCGCGCGTTGCCGGGGGCGGTCGCGCAGTCGCCCGCGCTGTCGCACTGGATGATCACGGAGGGGTCCCCGCAGCCGCCCTTGTCTGGCTTGCAGACGTGGTTGAAGGGGGCACGCTCGCCGTTCGCGCAGCACGTCTGGCCGATCGCGCAGGGGGTGTTTCCGCAGGTGATGCTGCTCTTCGGCGGGTTCACGATCGCGTCCGGCACGTTCGCGTCGATGGGCTCGATGGCCGCGTCCTCGAGCGGCTCGATCGTGCTCGAGTCCGGCGTGTCCACGCTCGTGTCGGCTCGGGCGGTGCCGCCGTCGGTCGCGCCTTCGGTAGAGAACAGCTCGGAGGGGGTCGCGCCGCCGCAGGCAGCGAGGACAGCAGACGCGAAACAGGAAGCAAAGACGAAGTGGGTACGCATGGGCTGCGTAGTTTCTGGCAGGTTCTCCTCTCAGGGCAAGGCGAGATGTCTCGTGTCGATTGCCGAAACGCGTCCCTTGCACTACACACGCCCACCCCGTCATGTCCTCCGACGATGCCCTGAAATCACCGCAGTCCAGCGGGCCCGCCCTCACTCTCGATGCCGCGATGGACGCGCTCGAGCAAGCGGCGGTGTGCGCCGAGCGTGGTGTTCGCGTGGGCGAGATCCTCGTGTGCGACGCGGAGTCGTTGCGCGCGGCGGCGAAGCTCGATCGCCTCGCGGTGCGCTCGCGTCTCGATCGTGTGATCATGGGTCAAGATCCGGAGCTCGGGCTCGACGTGCTGTTCGAGAACGGCACCCTCGAGAGCATCTTCCCCGAGGTGCACGCCATGATCGGCTTCGGTGACGGCGAGTGGCGCCACAAGGACGTGTGGAAGCACACGAAGCAGGTGGTCCGCCAGGCGGTGCCGCGGCTCGAGGTTCGCTGGGCCTCGCTCTTCCACGACATCGGCAAGGTAAAGACGCGCAGCATCAGCCCGGACGGCAAGGTGCACTTCCTCGGTCACGCCGAGGTGGGCACCCGCATGTTCGACAAGATGGATCGCAGGCTCGGGCTCTTTACTCCCGAGGCCGCGCTGAAGGACACGGTCCGCTTCCTCGTGCTCCATCACCTCCGCGCGAACCAGTACGAGGCCGAGTGGACCGACAGCGCGGTGCGCAGGTTCGCGCGCGAGCTCGGCGGTCACCTCGACGATTTGCTCTGCCTCGCGCGCGCCGACATCACCACCAAGCGCCCCGAAAAGAAGCGCCGTGGCCTCCAGCAGATCGAAGAGCTCGCCGGTCGCATCACCCTCCTCGCCGCGGAGGACGCCGTAAAGCCGCCGCTGCCCAAGGGCGTCGGCGACATGGTGATGAAGGCCTTCGGGCTCCCGCCGTCGCGCATCGTGGGCGAGATCAAGCAGAAGCTCGAAGCGGCGGTCGCGGCCGGCGAGATCGAGCCGTACCTCGAGAGCGAGGCCTACGTCGCGTTCGTCACGAAGGATCGCGCCCGCTTCGGGATCTGATCGGGCGCGTGGTCTTCATGCAGAGCGCACGCGCCGGATGCGGGGCGTGGTGAGTGGCGCGCGTGACGCGTGACGCGTGACGCCTGCTGCTCAGAGCTTCATCGTCTCGTCGAGCACGTCGAGCAACCGCACCGCGTGCGGGATCACGGTCGGCACGCGGCTCGGCGGAGGGATCTCGACCGGCACGTCGACGAGGGTCCTCGGGAGCGGCACCGTTCGCGACCCAGAGGACCCGAGGCCCACGATCGTGTCGGTGCTCGGGCTCTCGTCCTCAGCGAACGAGGGGAGCTCTTCGACGGTGGAGCGCGCGACCCAGGTGGCCGACGGGCGGCGTGGCTCCGGGACCCGCAGCCGCGTGGTCGACGCGTGTGCGCTCGGTTCGGTGGCCTCTTTGCTTCGCGTCGGCTTCTCGAGGGACATGGTTCCTCCCGTTCTCGTTCGCATTCGCACGTCGGAAGCGCCCTACGTTACGAACCGGATCCGACGCGTCAATGTGCGAACGGGTGGGTGCCTCGGCGCTTGAGGACCTCCCAGTGCCTCGTCGCGACGCGTCGGTGTCGCCGGGCACGCTATGCAAGTATATGAAATTGCACGATTGTGTTCCGGTGCACGGTGAGGTCTCGGGAAGGCCTTTCGGGAACACCGTGGCTTTGCGATGATGGGCACGATGTCCGAAGACGACGGTTCCGTGCGCCGGGCCTTTCCCCCGTTGCCGTCCGTGAAGCCGCCCACTCCGGGGCGAGGGACCGATCCGCGGCAGGCGAACGCGCTCGCTCTCGCGCCGGGGCTCGCGGGCCGGTTGCCGAGCGCGATGCACTCGGGGATGGGCTTTCGCGCGTCGTGTGTCGACCTCGGCGAGCTCAAGGATTTGCTCGAGCAGGGCACGAAGCGCCTCACCATGGCGCAGCTCTTGTCGCGGTTTCACGAGGACGTTCAAGGGTTCGTGCACTCGGTCGTGACGATGTGGGTCCAGCGACCGATCGAGATCTCGAGCGAGCTTCGGGAGGACAGCATACGTGTTCGTGTCCGCACCCAAGACGATCACGGCACGTACGACTATGCGTTCGACGTGTTCCCCCGTGGCACGTGACCACGTGAGCACCTGGAGCACCTGCCGCGCAGCGGAGCACGTGACGCGATGACCTTTACCCTCGCGAGCTCGGAGCTAGCGCTCCTCCGTGTGGTTCGCATTTCGGACGAGGACCACGGCGGCCTCGACGGAAACGAGCTCCGCGACGACGAGTACGAGGCCATGCAGCGGCTCTGTGACTTGGGGCTCGTCGAGGTGATCGGGGAGTACGGCGAGGCGCCCGATGGGGAAGAGGACGAGCGGGAGATGGGGGAGAGTCTCGTTGTTTATCGGGTGACGGGGAAGGGCGTGTTGGCTTTGGCGGATGACGGGAGACCCGCAGAGGCCGATTGAGAAGGAGAGGGGAGAGGGAGGTGCCCCCACTCGCCAGGGGAGAGAAAGACCTCTGCGTGTACGCCACTCCCGGTTTCCCGAGAGAGATGCGGCCTAACGCGATGTTCTTTCTCTCCCCTGTCGGTCTCCCCCAAATCGCGTGCTCGGACCTGCCTTCGTCAAGGCCGTCGGGATACGGCACGAGGCAGGTCCTCCGCGCGCTCAGGGGGAGACGCAGAGTCGTGGAGGGCGAGGGGCACTCGTTGGGGACGGGGACTCGCTTTGCCCTGGAGCGGCAGACGTCGCGATAGGGTACGAGCGCTGTGGTTCTTGTGAAGTCGCGGGTTCGTCCGGCTCCTTTCGTTTAGTCGAGTGCGTTCGCGGTGACGGCTCTACGGCTCTCCGGCTCGAGCTTCGGACCGTCGTGGGGAGTCGGCGTCTCGCGTTCGGCTTGGAGCACGCTCGCGGCTCGCCCGGAATAACGACACCCGCGGCCTCCGTGCCGACGAGAGCGCCGGCTGCGAGCTGTGGCGCACGCTCCGCGCCAGCAGCCCCGCGTCACGAGAGAGGCGGAACTTGCCGCTGGCACGGAGCCTGCGCCTGGTTGCTCGAAGCCGGCGCTCTCGCCGGCACGGAGGTCACCGTGCGCTTTTCGTTTCCTACGCTTCGGTACGAGCGGTCGTTCCTTACGCCCTGCGCGCAATACTCGCGGCGCCATCCCACGGAGTCGGAACGTATCCTCTGGGAAGCACTGCGCGGGCGGCGGCTCGGCGTGAAGTTCAGGCGCCAAGTCGTGCTCGCGAATACCATCGTCGATTTCTTCGCCCCCGAAGCGCGGCTCGCGGTCGAAGTGGATGGCGCAGCCCACCACGGGCGCGAGGCGAGGGACCGCGGGAGGGATGCGTTCCTCGCGGGGTATGGCGTGCGTACGCTGCGGGTGAAGGCGTGGGACGTCGAGCGGGAGCTCGAGGGCGTCTTGGCGGCCGTGCGGGCGGCGCTGGGGTAGGGCGGGGGCCTGCGAGGCTCGCCTCCCGGAGATCGTCATCGAGTTCTCGGGGCGAGCATAAACGGGCGTCATGGTTCTTGCCAGTGACGCCCGTTGTCATGCAGCCGTGTTGGCCACGGCTACGGAATGCCCACGCCGGTCCATCCGCCGTTCTCTTCGCAGGCGAGCTTGCAGGTCTCCTCAAGGGAGCTGCACACGTTATTTCGACAGATGCCGCCAGCCGGGCTCATCGCAGATCCGTCTTTGCATTCGCACTTGTCCGCCGTGCAGCTCCCAAGGTCGCACGGCCCGCCGGGCTTCCCGGGTTTTGGGCCCGCGTCGGTGGTGGGCGTGGGGGTGGACGCGTCGGGCTCCGCTTCCTTGCGGTTGCACGAGATAGGCTCGACGACCCGCGAGTTTACGAGCTGGCAGATCTCCGTGCAGGTCTCGAGCCCGCTCTTGCATCCGCCGCCGGTCTTGTCCGCGAAGGTGCGGCTGGTGGTGCCGTTCTCGCAGTTGCAGCGGAAGATGAGGCAGCCCTTCGGGGTTTGCTCGCAGCCTGCGGGGATGGTGGCTGTAGACGGCGAATCGATGCCGCTGTCTGTAGTGGCGCCGCCGTCGGCAGTCGGCTCCGACGATGAACAGGCGGTGAGAATCACCAGCGGGACGATTAGTGCGCTTCTATACGTGCTCACTTCCATGTTGAGGTGCCTGATTTACAGAGGGCGAGAGCTAGCTTTGACGAGACCCTTCACCAAAGACTCAAAAGTCTGCGTCCTCTACCAGGTCGGACAGGACATCGCCATCCTGCGAAACATAGCTTCGCTCTTCGCCTTCCGCCTCCACAGCGGTGACCACGACTCGATACTCCGAGACTCGCTCGCTACGCATTATGCGCGTAGCGACTAACTGTTGCCCAATCGACAGCCGAATCCAGCCCGGGCGGCCAGTCCAGATCGGCAGATCCAGTGGATCGGTCGTCGACAATCTGACGTCGCCAGAATACGAATACAGCGAGACCGAGAGAACGAATGGGCAATCGGCAAGACTAGTCGAGTCGCGAATCAGCTCCGTGACGAAACATACTTCTTCCTCCCGGAAGAACAACATCACCGAGCTCGGACGCCGCGCGAATCCCTGCCTCACATGGTCCAGTCGGACCTCTGGGCACGGAGTCTGCTCACCGACGTCATATAAGACGACGAACGCATGTTCGAGAAAGAGTTCCATAGCTGTACTGCCGATCACGAGTGGCTAGATACCTGTACTATGAATTGTTGGGTGGGCTGGAGCTTGTGAAGCCTTAAGAAGTTGATTGGCAATAGGCGGTGAAGACGTTCGGGGCTCCGCTCACGAGCACGAGGTCTGCCGAGCTCTGTCGCATCGAGCGCGGACCGTCGTGCCAACACACCGTGGTGTCACGACGATACGGGCGACGGCCAGAGCCATGCCTACAAGAGCTCGTGGAGTGGAGGCCCTTCCTCACCGCCAATGATATCAATGCGACCACCATGAATGTGGTGCAGCTCGAAATGATCTCCCGGTGCCCACGACGGATCTACCTTCCTCGCGCCGTCGAGAACCGCGAAGACGCCGAAAACGGCATGTCGCACCGCGATACCCATCGCGCGCTCGACCATGGCCACGTCATCGTCGGAAAGGCCATTGTACCACCGACTCATCTCCACAAGCTCACCATCAGGCGCCGTCCCCGGGGGATGTCGCATAACTGTGGATACGCCCGAGGCCGTGGTGTCGACTACAGCCAGCCGAATGGCGTCGACAAATTCTTGTGTATTCATCTCGCAAGTGCTCCGAGTGCGCTGGTTTGTTCATTCGAATCTTCGCGGCGGGTGCACGAACACGTCAGCTCAAGGTCGCGCTCCCCGCTCGAGAACTTCTTCGGTCGCGACTCGGAGACAGTGAACATGATCGACGCTCGCGCCACCATCACTTCTGTCGCGCAAACGAAGGCAGCCTTCAATCACCATCATCCTTGAGCTCGCCCAAGGATTCGTCGAAGGCTTCGGTGCCCGTTCGTTCGATCGCGGCTAAACGTTCAGAATCAGGACCTGCGAGCCCGCGCAACTTCGCCTGGACGATGGCCGCATTGACACGAGCCTCGATGGTCTCGAGCTCGTGCTCGTCTCTTGCCAGAGCGCTCGGCAGTCGGTAGAGCGCTCGAAGCAACCGACCTTGGCTCGCGACGAAATAGGCTGCTCGACTGCGAATAGCCGTGTCGTCCGACTCAACGAACGGCAATATGCTGTCGATAGCACGAGGTTTGCGCTCGAAACCGTTGTGGCGGGCGAGGACGTACAGAAGTTGGGTCGCATTCACGAAGGCCTTGGATGACAACGACCCGGAATTGATGATCTGGACCAACTCCGCCAGGCCCTCCTCGCCGAGCATTTCAACGTCGAAAGCGCGCTGCTTCGTGACAGCCCTGCCGTTTACTGCTTCTTCCACGATGCGTCGCGCTGTGCGGTTCATGGCATCACCTTGTGTCTTGCGATCCCAACTGGGCCCACCTACCTATATCGCTTTCCCCACTCGCGAGGGGGGAAGGCCTCCGTGCGTGCGACACCGACAGCGACCGCGACGCCCTCTGTCGCGGGACACGCTGAACGCGCTTCGTCCGCCGTCTTTCGTGCGCTCGCGACGTCAATCCCGGGCTCGCGCGCGATTCCATCGAACGAGACCTTCGTTCCGGGATCGACGAAGACGACCGCCCCGGAGGCGTCGAAGTGGATCGAGGAGACGACATCGAAGAGCGGGTGAGTAGTGCCCGGCACGACGTGCGTGAGACGAACCACCCCCGTCCCGGCGCCGCCTTCGCGCTCCCGCCTACGCGTCGCGGCGGCTCCCCGCGATGCCGCCCCAGGCGAAGGGCGTTGTGCTCGATTGCATCTATACGGGGGGCGGCGCCGTGTTCAATCATGGCGGGCTCGCGATCGACGACTACGGGGACGTCTACAAGCTCGGCTTCTTCGATCCTTCGACGAACCGCTCGCGGACTACGTTCGCGCGATCCCACCCGACGAGATGGAGGAGGCGACGGGCCTCGCCGTGCTCGCGATGCGTGAGCCCGAGGTCGCACCCGATCCCGGGTCCGAGCCCGAGCCCAACCGCCAGTACTCCGCTACGTTGGGGGTCGGCTGCTCGATGACATTGAGCGGGAATAAGGTCTTTCTCGGCGCGCCGGGGGAAGCAGATCGGCGAGGGCCTGCGACGCGAGCGCTCCTGCGATGGCTCGACGCGAGGCGGATGATTCGACGCGATTTATGCGGGGGGTGGCGAGGGTGGCTTTTGTCTCGCCCGAGCCTTTCACCGCCTGCCCCACAAGAGCAACTGCCCACTCAATACGAACGGATGGACGGGCAGCACCTTCACGACTTCGAGGTTCGCGTCGTCGACGTCCACCGTGTGCGGCTTTTCGTTCAACCGGAAGAGGAAACGATGAACGAGCCGCGCGCGGTTGCCCGCCGAGACCACGACCACACGCTCTTCGGGCTCGCCGTTCGGCCGCGGATCGGAGACCACGAGCTGGCGAAGGGCCGCGGCGAACGCCTCCCCACGAGTGTATTTCACGTCGTCGGGCAGCTCGCTCGCGCCATCGAGGCGCTCGAAGTACGCGCTCGGAGCTGAAACGTTCGCGAACCCGACCGCGCAGTCGCATCGAAAGCGACGATGCACGCTCCGTGAGAACCAGAGCACCCCCTCGGAGTCGATGTCGGGACGACCTCCGAGGCCCTGCTCAGGACGAGCGCCGACGTAGTGGGGACTTATGGCTGCGAGCCCGTGAAAGGCAGCTCGGGGAGCCACCACCGCGGCGGCCGTCATGGCGGGTCCCACCATGACACGCCATACACCGCACAGCGGCGTGCACCGGACGTGAGCCCACAATAGCCCTTCGGTCGAGTTGTAGTACACGCCTGCCTCGCTGGCGATGCGCGCTTCTTCGGCGTTTCGTGCGGCAGTTTCGTATGCACGTTTGGTCTCCTCGCTAGGCGTGAGCGCTCGAGGCGCCTCTTCGATGTTACCTTGCGGGACATACCAAAACGACTCGGTGGGTGAGTCGTCCGCCGGTGCCGTCGACGTCGTGGCGAGAACAGCGAAGAACACGGCAATAGCAGTGGATAGACGATGGCTCACTGGGGCTCCTCGCATTCCAGAGCCCCTTCGGCCGTCATGCGAGCTTCGGTCGACCCCGGGCTCTTTCGCGCGCAGATCATCCCCGACCGACACTGCATGCCACCCGCGATCGACCCACCACGGCAGAGCGTGCCGCTGAACGGGCTCGCGGAGTTGCAGTGGTATCCATCGGACTTGCCGCGACAGTCAGAGGGGCCCTCCGCGGCGCGCTCGGTATCGTCCGATAGGCAAGTAACGCCCCGCACGGCGAGCTGCTCGCGCGTGACGAAGTCGGTGCCGAGCCACGCGCAGCCGACGGCGGCGGTGGTCTTCGAGTCGCCGAGGGATCGCGCATAATTCACCTGTTGGAGCGCCATCGCCTCGATCCTCATGAAGCTCACCTCGCCGCGCACGGGCTCGGCCGGGCCCACGTTCGGCGCCGTTCGTGCCGAAGCAACCCAAACCTTCTCGATGTTCGCCAAGTTGCCGGGGATGACGCGTACCGAATGCGCGACGTTCCCCCTATTGAAAAAGAGCCCGCCCCCGCCGTGGACCATGAGATAGAACGCGTGATTCAAGGGGCCGGCATTGAAATGCACGCAGCCCTGGTCGGGGCCGCGGAAAGCGCATGCCTTGTCCATTTTTCCTCGCATCTTCGGCATCGGCAAAGACGTTAGCCTCTTCCCGGTGTTGTCCGGCTCGGCCGAGGCCGTGGAGGGCGCGTTCGTTCCGGTTGGGTCGGCGAAGTTGCGTACGTATTTGCCATCGAGGCGTACTGTCTTGCCGATACCCGTGAAGTCGCGTTGGCCGGCCCGCGCCGCGACGAACACGCCAATCGCGTCGGCGATGCCCTCTTGCATCGCGCCGTCCTCGCCAACGAGGCCGAGCTTCGCTTTTCTCGTCACGTAGGCGTGCGTCCACTCGTGCGCAGTGATGTCGAGGGCCACCCCCGGGGGCTTGACCCACGCGCCGATCGGTTCGAGGTAGCCGCCGTCACCGAAGCTCACGAGGTTCGTGACCGGGTCCCAGCTCGCGCTGTGCCTGCCGCCGTCGGCCTCGAACGTCGCCGGGCCGCCGGTGTGGAAGACGAACTTGTCATTCGCGTGGATAAGGCCGACGAGCTTCCCGTCCGCGGAGGGGCCCTCTCCGCTGAAGAGCGCGCGAAAATGCTTGTCGACTTGGAGGGCATTGTGGTGCACGTCGACGGCGATGCCGGGCCCGAGGAGCCCGACACCGTTGACCTTGAAGCCGAGCGCCAGATACTGGCCGAGGAACTCGTCGTTCGTGGCGCTGGAGATGTCGACGCTCTTCGGTGTTCGCTCGGCGGCGGAGACGCTGGTGCACTCCTTAGTCGCCACTTCGCTCGTGCTCGCCGAACCGTTGCGCACGAGGTAGTACTTACCGTCCTTCAACGTAGTCTCGATCGGGAGGAGATCGCGCTTCGCAGACGGGTCGACCAACTGCGCGAGGGGATAGCTAAACATCCCTTTCGCCGGCGCAGACGGAACGGCGGCGCCCTCGAGCCCTGCTCGGGGGCTCGTGACCTCTCGTATGTCGAGGGTGTAGGCATCGAGCTTCGCCTCGAATCCTTGAAGGTCTATCTTGAAGGTGGTCAGCCAAACGATCTCGCGCTCTCCGCCATTCTCGGTCGCGACGAGTCGCGGCGTGCCGACGATCTCCGGCGGCGAAGCCTCGGGGAGTCGCATGGCTTTAGCGATGGAGGCGACCTTCGCTTCGACGTCGGCTGCGGTCGTGGTCACCGGGCGGGTGAGCGCGGGAACGTCTGCGAGGGCGCCAATCGCTTCGAGCATCGTTCCATCCGTGTCGAGGTCGAGGATGGCGCCCTTTCCCTGGACTTCGATTTCGGTGCCGGGGATTCGCTGAACCAGATGGATGACCGTGCTCGACGGCTCTGCATCCGATTCTTTCAACGACGGCGGCGATTGCCCCGATCCGAAGGCTTTGCCGTGTTCGGCGAACAACTTCTTCGCGGCTGCCAGCGCGCCATCGTGGTCGCGCGCCACCACACGGGTGCGACCGAGGGGGGACGCCACGAAGGCGTCTCCCTTCACGTAGTCGACGGAGAACTTCGCTCCGAGCTCGGCTTCGAGCTGACTCTCTAGGCTCGTCTCGAAAGGTGCCGGGCCTTCCGCGCCGTCCGAAGAGCAGGCCGCGACCAATAGCGAGAGGGCGAAAGAACCGAGGGCGGGGACTGAACGTTTCATCGTGAGCTCCTTGGGCCCTCTATCGCCAGGAGCGGTCGTTCCGTTGCCTCCGCGGTGTCGATTTCTTCGGACCAGCAAACGTCACGAGAATCAGATGCGTTCGGCTCCAGTGAACGCCTGCGCGTGGTGCTACGCGCTCACGGCTCCACGTGCTGCAAAGGTCGGCCAGACGAGCCGAAGCCGACGAAACCAACGAGGCGAAGCCGAGCCGGCTGAGCCCAACCCACGATTGGAAACCGGGTCTCACGGCGTATTTTCGACCCCGAGCCCACAAGACCAACGCCTCCGAAGAAATTCGACACGCCACCCGCAACGAACCCATGGCGCCCGCCGATGAGCGGCCATGAACCACACGTACCTCAGGCTCGCTCCCTTTTCCGTCCTCGGCATCGTAGGGACTTCCCTGCTGCTCGCTGCCTGCAGCGGGGCCGAAGAGCCGCCTCCTTTCGAGCTCTCCGGCGCGTCGTCCGCTTTGGAACAAAGGCTGGAGGCCGACACCGGCTCCAAGTGGCAAGTCGTTCGCGGCGCGGACAACGTTCCCCGCACGCTCGCGCCGGTCGGGCACGTGAAGCTCCCCGGCGGCGGCTCGCAAGACGCAGCGCGCGCATTTCTCGCAAAGTACGCAGCAGACCTGGGAGGAGATGGCCTCCGCGACCTCGGGGTCGCCGACGAATCCACCTCTGACGATGGCTCGAAGGCCGTTCATTTCTCTCACGTGATCCCCGGCACGTCGCTGCCAGTCTTCGAGCGCGGGACAGGGCTCGAGACCGACGCCGATGGCGACGTGTCGTTCGTGGAGTCGGGTCTCGGACTCGATTTTTCTTCGACGACGACCGCGCCGGCGATCTCCGAGGCCGCGGCGAAGGGCGCAGCGGCGCGTGCAATGCGTTCCACTTGCGGCGACGCAAGCGAGGCGACGTCCGCTGCGCTCGGGGGCTGGCCGAACGACACCGGCAAGGTCTTTCTTGCCTATCGGCTAGCGCTCGGTGCCGCCGGCACCTGCCGCGCCCCCGTTGTCTACGTGAACGCGGCGACGGGAGACGTTCTCCGGCAACGCGACGAATCACCGAGCTACTTCGACACCGTCCGCGGAGGCAGCAGCTACACGTGGAACGACGCCTCGGACAGGAAGACGATTGACGTGTCGCAAGGGGCCGACTTCGCTTGGTACATGCGTACCCAGAGCGCGCAAGCTCCCGTCGAGACGCGCGACTTCCGCACCGGAAACGTCGTATCGAGCGCTTCGCTCGGCGCTTGGGACGTCCCCGACCGGGGCATCGCGGTCGACGCGCATTTCCACGCCACGCGCGCCCTCGAGTACTTTCGAGACGCGCACGGTCGGAGGGGGCTCGACGGACGAGGCGGCATTCTCCAGGTGTATGTGCACGACAATTCTTCCGGAAACTACGACGGCGATAATGCCCACTACCAGCCCGGGAACGCGAGCATTCATCTCGGCGACGGAAACCCCCGCACGCAGCGCTACCTTCCGTTGGCGCTCTCGTTCGACGTCCTCGTGCACGAGCTCGGACACGGCGTCATCGCTCACACTTCCCGCCTCGTCTACGAGCGCGAGTCGGGGGCGCTCAACGAG
>JAAFHV010000066.1 GCA_013297655.1 Myxococcales bacterium
GCTCGTCGATCTGCGCGCCGCGGGAGGGCGGAGGCTCACGATCGACGGAGCGCACGCGGGGCACTATTACTTGGAAGATGCACGGGGTGTGCGGCTCGCCGACGTGCACAACACGCGTGGCACCGACCTCTACCTCGTGCGCCCGGCCCCCACCGGCCACGCGTACCTTCGGCGTGTATCGGACGATCGTGAGCTCCTCTTGCCGCCCGGCGACGAAGCCGTGAGCGTCGCTGCGCTCGAGGAAGGCGCGCCCCGCGTGGCGTCGCGAGGGGCGGCGCACGAGGCGTTCTCGAGCCTATTTTCCCTCTCGTTCGACGCGAGCGTCGTCGCTTCGTACTCGGAGGCACCGTTCCCTCCGCCGCTCGCACCGGCCCCCGACGAGCCCCCACGCGCGCAGAGCTTCGACTCACGACGCGCGCTCGGCGTCGGCACGTTCGCGCTCGGCGCAGTCCTCGCCGGCACGGGCGTCGCGTTCGGCGTATCGGCGGGCTCGGCGAGCGTGCCGCAGGGGGCGTCGCAGCTCGACGTGGTGAGCGCGAACGATCGCATCGCGCGCGACAACGCGCTCACGGCCGTCTTCCTCGGCGCCGGAGTGACGGCCCTCGTAGGCGGCGCGCTCCTTTACCTGTGGCCGAGCACCAGCGCTCCGCGGACGGTTTCGTTCGGTGTCGCGCCGGGGGGGAGAGGCGGGTTTGTTTTTGCGGGGGCGCGCTTTTGAGCTGACCCGAGTCCGGGAAACTTTCTTGCCACCCCCGTGCATCAGTCCTCAACGGACCGTGTCATGGCCCGAGCGACGAGCTCTCTCGGCGCGCGGTGCGCCCAGCGACTCACCCACGCTCGAGGGGTTATCCATGCAAACACGAATCGTTCGGTCGTTCCTTGGGGTCGTATCGGCCGCTGCCATGCTTTCGCTCGTGGGGTGTGCCGTCGACACCGAGAGCCAGGGCGCCAACGGCGCGGGGGAGGCCGGCGAGACGATCGGGCAGACCTCGCAGGCCTTCAGCTACAGCAATTATGTCCAGGCGGTGTGGTCGAACAACGGCCAGGGGAACACCCCTATCGCGAGCATTCCGTCGAGCCGGCCGGCGTTCCTCTCCGGGCTCGCGGGCAACCTCGCCGGTGGTGGCGAAGCGGCGATTCACGGTGTGGGTGGGGTGGCCAATCTGTGGGGCAATAGCAGCGCCAATAATACGATCGTCGTCCGGGGCGGCGGTGTCACGACGGGCACGCTGACCACGGAGGTTCATTACGGAAACAACGGGCAGAGCCCGGCGGCGGCGAAACAAATCCTCGCGCCGAAGACCGCCAATTCGTTCTGTTTCCTCACCCAGGTCTACAACTACACGGGCGACAAATTCGCAAACGCGAACGACCGCCTCCAGATCACGAGCGACGCGACCAACTGGTACCTCGGTGGCCAAGGCCGGGTATCCGGCGCCGCGCGCTGTGCGACGGTGCCGGGCTTCGTGATGCACGGAGGCGACGGAGGCGGACAGGGAACCCACGGGCTCGGCGGCGTCGTGGACGGCAAGGCCTGCTGGCTCGTCTCGATTGGTGGCTCGTTCCGAACGGACACCCAGAACGATGGTGTATTCATCAGTTACGCGCCGCCGACTGGCTGGAGAATTACCGTCTCGTCTGGCAAGTGGGGCACTGCCATGTGCGGCAAGTGACGGGAGCGTAGACGGAACGAGGGCCTTCCCGACGACGTGTCGCACGGGACTGAAAAACGCGCATCCTCGAGGGCGGATATCGCCTTCGGGGATGGTCGCGCCGGCGGAGAGGCGGTCCGTCACGGCCGGGGCGGCTCGTGTTCGACGACGCTTTCGTCCGAATCAAGGACTCGCCTCGGGTGCGCAAACACACTCGAGCGCGAACCGTCCCCCGATCGCGACGACTGTGAGCCTAAACTCGACCTTCCGGTCACCGTCGCAGGTCTGCGCAGAGTCGCATTTGGCGAGACATTCTTCCTTACCACTCGAGGCGAACACGAAGCGACACGCCGGGGCCGCGTCGCAGTCCTTTACCGTGTACGCGGCGCACGGGTCGGCCGAGCTTCCGCAGGCCGTGACCACCGCGGACACGAGAAGAAAAGCAAAGATGGACCTGCGGATCGTCGCCATAGGGGCGCTTACGATACGTGAGATCGGAGCTCCCTCGGCGAACGTTCGTCGTCCACGTCGACACCGTCGCGATAAGGGGGAGCATGTCTCTCTCCGCGATCGTCCTGTTCGGGACGACCCGCCGAGCTCGACGAGTGCGCGCACGCCACCCTTCGCGCGGCGACGGAGCGCCGGCACGGTCTCCGCTTCGGCTACCCCTCTGCCACTCGCTCGGGCAACGCTCGTCCCATCACGAGGCACATTCCGTTCTCCTTCGCGCTGGCGGTCCCCTCGAAATTTGGCCTCGAAGCGCGGGGATCGAGTTGGCTGATAAGTTGCACCATGTAGGGCAATGTCCCATGTCGCCCATCCTGGAGGCCTTCGCAGGACGCTCGCGCTCGCGACCCTCGGCGGTGCGCTCGCTTGGGTCGCCAGCGGCTGCAGCGGGGTGCACGGCACGGCCGCGGCCACGCCGCCCGAGACAGAGCTCCAAGAGGCAGACGGTCGCGTCGCGCTAGAAGACGTCGCCATTCTCCTCCCGCTCCCGACGAAGACCTCGCGCGAGCTCGCGTGGCCCGCCGCTGCCGAGGTGGCCCCTGGTCGCGCGCTCCTGCCCCGCGACCTGGCAGCGCGCTTCCCATTGCTCCAGGAGGATCCCTCTGCCACTTACGACAGTCTGCATGTCGTGGCCGTTCGCCTCGACCCATGCGCTCCAGCGCCCGGTGGCGGCGCGAGGTGTGAGCCCGAGCTCCGCTTCGTGATTCAGCCGATCGTAGCCGGGGCGGACGGAGAGCCGACGACTCACGACGCCGCCGTACACCTCGCCTACCGAATCGGGATCCCGCCATTTCTTGCTCTTCTCGGCTCCCTTCTCGTTGCGCAGAGTCGCCACGCGCGAAGCAACCTTGGTGTGCATTCAGGCTTCGTGGCGACGAGCGACGGGCGCGCGTTCGGGGCGATGGTTCGTGCAGAGGCGCACGAAGCCGCCGCCGCGGGGCAGCTCGTTCAGGCCACGTTCATGACCCTCCGCTCGCGCGGCAACGAGTGGCAATTCGGTGGTGTCGATATCACTCGAGAGCACCCCCTCGGCGTCCCGATTCGAATCTTCCAGACCGAGGCCACGGTGCAGTCCATCGTTCTCCAGGAGACCGCGAGCGCGTTTTCCAAGTCTGTCTTTCCGCTGCCGTCGGACACCGACCTTCTCCCTCTCTTCAGCGACCGGACCATGCGCTCCGCTCCCGCGGAAGACCTCGCGCGCGCGCTACGGGCAGCGAACCGCACGAACAACCCGAATATGCGCACCTCCGAAGATACCGACTGCGTCTCGTGCCACACCGCGCACACTTCGGCCTCGTGGGCCGCGCGTGAGATCGGGCTCACGGCCGACGACGACCGCTACGTGTCGCCGACGTTCGACCTGTCTCCTCTCTCCCCCGCTCCGAGCGACGTCGGCGTCCTTCGAGCCTTTGGCTACCAGGGCCGGCTGCCCGTGGTGAGCCCTCGGACCGTTCATGAAGCCGCGAAAGCGGCTCGGCAATGCAACTGGCTCCTCCAACACCCGCAAGGCTCATGACGATGCGTACGCTCCTCGCTTTCCCGATGTTTGCTCTCTTCGGCGCTGTCGCCGCGTGCTCGGCCCCCGCCGACACGCTCGGCGAGCTGACAGAGAATTTCTCCGAGGGTGGCCAAGACTCGTGGGGGCCCAGCCTTCGGCTGCGTGACACCACGGACACGTTCTCCGGGAAGCCTGCTGGCGGCTGGTACGTCTCCCCGATCCACGCGACGCTCTTGCCCGACGGGAAGGTGCTGGTAACCGGTTGGAGTCGCTCTCAGCTCGATCAGTGCCAGTTCCCGGAGGGGAGCCGCGCCAACGGCGAGTCGTTCGTGCTCGACCCGTCCGAGCTCGGGCGGAGAAACGCTCCCGGCGAGGTCGCCATCCAGCCCATCGACGAGGTCGTCGATCGCGACTTTCGCTTGAAGCCCGCCGACGCGCCGAACCAGTGGTCTCGCGAAGTGCTCTATTGTGCAGGGCATACGCCGACTGCAGGCGGGGTGCTCTACACGGGAGGGTCGCGTTATCAGTATCTCGGGCAGCAGGGTCGCGAAATCGAAATTGGCATATCGTCGGCCCGAATGCTCGACTACACGACGGGGCGCTTCCGCAAGCTCGCTGCTCCGATGCTGGGGGGAGCGGCGAACGAGACGGTCGAAGGAGCACCGTCGTTCGGCCCCGTGAGCCAGCGCGGGTGGCGGTGGTATCCCACCAACACGCGTATGCCCGACGGCTCGGTGCTCGTCACCGGTGGCTTCTCGAGCATCAAGCGCCCGAACTTGTCGGTCGAGTCGTTCGATCCGGCGCGGGGCTCGTTCTCGGTCATGGTCCAGCACGACGACGCGAGCGTCCCTGGGTTTCGTGACCTGATGGCGCCGGGCCTAAAGGACTATACGCATACCTTCTTGCTCCCCCGCCCGGTGACGGTAGGAGGCAAGACGCGGTCGATCGCGATGATGGGGTGGAATGGGCGAATCCTCACGATGAGCACCGACGCGGCGACGCCGGCGGGGCAGCGCTTCGCCGAGCCTCGGAACGGCGCACGGCCTGGCGGAGCGCAAGGGTGGGACTCGACGTCTGCCCTTCTCCCGGGCGGTCGTATCCTCGTCATGGGCGGCACCAACAATCCGGCTGTCGCGCAGCGGGCCGACGTCTACGACCCCGCGACCGACACCTGGACTCGGGCCGACTCGGGTATCGGGCGCCGCAACGCATCGAGCGTGCTCCTCCCCGACGGCACGGCGCTCGTCGTGAACGGTTGGGACGAAGATGGCAACCTCGCCGGAGACCGTAAGCGGCCGCAGGTGTTCTTGCCCCGAACAGGCAAGTTTCAGACGTTCGCGGCCTCCCCGAACGACCCCTTCGAGCGCGGATACCATAGCTTCGCGATGCTCTTGAAGGACGGCTCGGTGCTCCTCGGCGGCGGCACCACCCCCGTCGTCGACGGCAAGGCGGTTGCTAGCATTGGCTGCGAGCGCACCGACGTGCGCATCTACCGACCATCGTACCTGACGAAGGGGCCGCGCCCAGTGATCGAGGCGCCCGAGCCTATCGACCTCACGATCGCCTCCGGCTCCGAGACGAGCCTTCCCTTCAGCGGGGCGACCCTCGCGAGCGGCGACGAAGCCGGAGTGGTGCTCATGGCGCTCGGCTCCACCACGCATAGCTTCGATCAGAACCAACGCTTCGTTCCGCTCGCGCATCGCGTCGACGCCGGTCGTGTCGTCTTTCGCGCACCGGAAGATGCCAATGTCGCGCCGCTGGGCGACTACATCCTATTTCTCGTCAGCCGCGAGGGTACGCCTTCCGTCGGGAAGCACGTGCGCCTCGCCCCGCGCGCCGAAGCTTCGGGAGCCGACGTCCGCCGGACCGTGCTCTTCATGTACGGCCAGACGTCACCTGGTCAGGACATGTTCCTCCGCGGCGGCATCGACCACCGTTATGCTCAGGCCGCACTCGGGCGCACGTGTACGGCGCCCGCCGGCAGCGTGCCATCGAACTACGCGTGCGCCATTCCACTCGTGCACCGCAACCTGAAGAACGCGACCACCGCTCCCCTGAAGCGGGGCGACGCTCGCCTCGACTGGTACGGCGCCGAGCCCGGTCAAAACGGCGACGCGGTAGGCACGCCCGCCGACTGGACGACGAACACGTGGCCGACGAGCTTCGGTCCACAGAAAACCGTTCAACTGGATGGGTTTGGCGTAGAGCCTCTAAACACCTACGGCCAGCACTATTGGATGGTCGACGTCGATATGGACTGCGCGGCGACAGCCGGGGGGTGGTTCGAGGTGAAGTCGTTCGTGTCGAACGGCCCGGGGTGGGAGGCCGACGTCACTCAGGACGGAGCGCCCTATGCCTCGGGTAACCACTTCGCCCGCTGTGGGAGCGTGAACGTATTCCGCCGCGGAGAGCCGGGAGCCGTGATTCGCCCGCTGCCTTGAGGCACGAGCCACTCTCGTCCTGGAGGAGCCCGCTCCGGGACGAGTGCTCCGTGGGGTAAGTGACCGTCAGGTGCGTTGGGGCGGCGGGGTGACCACCGGCACGCTGACCCCGGAAGTGCACTACGGGAATAGCGGGCAGAGCCCACCGGCGAACAAGGCCGTGCTCGCGCCGTACACCAGCAATTCGTTTTGCTTCCTGACCCAGGTTTACAACTACACGGGCGACAAATTCGCGAACGCGAACGACCGCCTTCAGATTACGAACGACGGGACGAATTGGTACCTCGGCGGCCAGGGCCGGGTATCCGGCGCCGCGCGCTGCGCCACGTTGCCCGGCTTCGTGATGCATGGAGGAGGCGGCGGCGGGAGCGGAACGAGCCCCCACACGCTCGGCGGGGCCATTGCGGGCAAGGCGTGCTGGCTCGTCTCGGTCGGCGGCTCGTTCCGAACGGACACCCAGAGCGACGGAGTCTTCATCAGCTACGCGGCGTCGGGGTGGAGCTTGAACGTGTCGGCGGGAAAGTGGGCGACGGCCATGTGCGGGAAGTGATGGGAGGATAAGCGAGATAGCGCGTCGCGCTCGAACACCGCGAGGTGCGCGCGTGTGGAGAGGCACGTTCCTCGGCGCGATGGCGGAGCGTGCCCTTCGCGCGGATCGAGGCGCGGACAGGGCGCGCGACGTCATAGCGGCGTCACGAGCCCGTCCTCGTCGGCAGCATAGACTCCTCCGGCCAGCAGATCGTCGCGGTACCTCGCTAGCCACGCGGTGAACGTCCGTGACCGCAGGCGGGCCACTTCACTTTGGCACCCACTTTCGCGTTCGAAGGAGACGACACCGGGGGATTCTCCCACGTCGATGCAGAACAGGTTCCCGCAACCGTCGCTCGCGAAGGGGATGAACGTTCGTCGCCACGCGGGGTCGACGGCCGCCATGCCCTGCGCGACCGAGCTCACGCTGTCCGCGCGGAGGTACTCGTAGCCGCCCAGCGATCCTCCGCCATCGTGGCGAGCGAGCGACGCGCGGTAGTCGGCCGGCAACGTGAGGCCGAGCTGGTCCGAGAGCTCGTCGAGCAACGCATCGGTGGCGCCCTCGCGGAGCCCCTCTGCTGCCCGGGGAGCGTGCTTGCGCAACCAGCCCTCGACGTCCGCCCAGATCCGATCGAGCGCTAGCGTTTCGATTGCCAACGGAGCGCGCCCCGGGTCCATGAGGTCCACCTTCGTTCGATGCGACAAGCGCATGATCTCGATGTCGCCCAATAACGTCGCCGCGTCGGATTCCGACGAAAACAGAGGCCACACGCTAAGCACGCGAACGCGCCCGGCAGGTGCTGCCAGCCACTCTATCTCGCCCGGCACATAGTCAGCCACGAGCACGGCCGGCATGCGGTCGAACGGCGAGAGCCCGTCGAGCGCGAGCACGCGCCCGGGCATCGGCCCCATGCCGCCAAGAGCGACCAAGCGGTTACCGAGCCCCGCGAGCTCGCCGACGGTATGACGTCCTGCAATGGCAATCAGAAGCTCGAACGCGTTGGCCCCTGCGGCGTCGCTGAGTCCGACCGTCGCCAAATACGAAAAGGGCTCTTCGTCTGGCGGCGGCTGAATGACCAAGACCTCGACTCCGAGGTCAATCTCGAGCGTGGCCACCGGCGTCCCGAGCAACTCGCGCCACGCGGCCCCGATCGCAGCCCTATGGTCGTGCCCTGTCGTGTTCATGAGGGTCTCACTCCTTCTGGCGCGGCGCTCTCGGGAGAGAGCGTGGCCCATGAGCTTACGTTACGCAATCGAGGATTGGCCTCGCCGCGAACAGGCGCAACGTCGCTTTGCGTCCAAGCCCGGTCCGGGCGCGCCCAGCGGACGACGAACGGTCGGCGAGTGACGTCGACGAACACGGCACACACCGCCACCTTGCGTCGACCGGCGCCGTCCAATCGGACCACCGCGCCGCAGGAGGCACAATCATGCGTGCAGCTACGATTCGTACGTTACTCCCATCTTCGCGGGCCTCGTGGCTGCTGCTCGTCGCAGGCGCGGCGGCGACGGCGTGCTCGTCCGCTCCCGAGCCGGAGGAGGCGGCATCCCCCCCTCTCGGGGTAATCTCGCAGGCGCTCTACAGCGACCTCGTCGGCGCAGGGAAGCTCAACGGGGTCGAGTGGCAAGCCGACGCGCCCTGGCGTCTGGAGCCCGTCTCGACGAATGGCGGCTACGATGCGATCCCGATCACCATCACGTTTCACGACGTGTCGAGCCAGGACGGAGGCGAACGGGCGTTGCTTCCGCTCGGTCAGTTTTGCGGGTTGTACGTCATCGACGACCAGTTCGGGCCGAGCGGGGCTGGCCGCCGCCTCACCCACTATGCGCCGGCGCAGTTCCACGAGCTCGAGGCCTCGCTGCCATGGCTCCCTTCCGGACGGCTCCAAGCTCCAGCAGGGGGCGCTGCAGCGCACGCGCTCGCGCGGGTTTGGCAGGGCGACAATCCGACGAGCCTGCTCACGATCCGCAACTGGGCAGAGTGGCACGGCACGGTCCTTCACCGTCCCGCCGCCACCGCGCCCGGCTCCGACGCAAAGCTCATCGTCGTCGCCAAGATCGCGCGTCGAGAAGCATCCGACACGGCGGATCGCTGCGGACCGGGGACGACCGAAACAGCCGACTCGATCCTCATGCAGCTCAGCAACGGGCGCGTGAGCGGGCGCGGCGCCGGCGCGCCCACCACCGGCCCTCGCGCAGTACAAGAGGGGGATAGCCGCTATTACTTCGGCGATTTCCTCAAAGTGCACCTCGCCGAGGCTCCGCTGCCGCGCTTCGGCCGCGGCTGGGTCTACGGTGACCTTCACTATCACTCGCAAGGCACCGACAACGAGGGAGAATCGGGAACGAACTACCGCGGTGTCATTCAGTCCATGAAGGCGATGGGGCTCGACTACGCGTTCGCGACGGAGCATGCCTCCGACTCGCAGCAGCTCGCAGGCTATCAGCAAGCCTTCTTGGAGAACCTGTCCGACCTCGCTCCGTGGTGGGTACCCGACGTGATCGTCGACTACGCTGTCCGTGAGGTACAATCGAGAGGTCCGTTCGTTCCTATCCTGTATTCGCGCGCGTATCGCGACATGAGCCCCGAACGGTTTGCACACCTTCATGGTTGGCTCGGCAACCCGGAGGGAGTCAACGCTCAGGTGCACTCGAGCGGCGGCTCGACACGATCGCCGCAAATTTTCCTCGGGGGGGAAGTCGACGTCGTGCCCGAAGTGTCCGACGCCGAGGCCCTGCGCGGCCGATTCACCTATGCGAAGCTAAAAACCTACGACTTCAAAGCCGCTTGTCACGAGCTCCCGAGCGAGCTCGTTCACTATACGCAATACGAAAATGTGTGCGAGTCGTTGGTCGTATCGGAAGGGTCGGCGCCGGGGCAAAAGACGGTCAACGATCCCCAGGGGCTCGTCACGATCGCGGCGGCGAGGCAGCACCTCGTCTACCTTCCTCACGCTCACGGAGGATCCGAGGACGGTCCCGACGCGTTCGTTTCGAGCAAGACGACGACGTTCGGCGGCGCGTTCCACCCTCTCGGCCCGCTCCTTCACGAGCAGCTCGACGTGAAGAAGAAGGGATATGCGTTCCTCGCTCACCCCGTCGAACGAGCGTCGGGGAGCGACGCGGGCAGGTTCGGCCCCGATATCATCCCCTATTCGGACACCCAGCTCCGCACGGCATTTGCATCGGAGCACGTGCTCGGGCTGCAGCTCTGGAACGAAGATACACGCGAGAAGTCGACGACGGATTCTCGTGCGTTTCCGTTCCTGTATGGGCAAGGCCGTCGTGACCCGGAGCTCCCGAGCCAAATCGTCCTCGATCCGTTCCAGTGGGCTTGGGAGTCGGTTGCGTCGACCGCCATGCTCGTGGAGCTCACCGACGGCACGCGAATGTGGGACCAGATGCTGCGCTGGGGGATCTCGCCGGACAAGACGCAGGGCCTCTCGTGGCTCGCGCCGGGCGCGCCGCGGAGAGTGTTCGCGGCAGGTGGCTCCGACGCGCACGGTGACATGAACTTCCGGCGCACGGGTCGAATCAGTGGCTGGTCCGGCGCGGGCGACACCGCCCTCGGCAAGCCTCGGAACCTGAGCTACGTCGGGGACGCCCGCCTAGGTGCGAGCGGCGGCGTGAGCCAAGGTCAGGCGGTCGAGGCGCTGATCTCGGGCGAGTTCACCGTCACGGACGGACCCGCGCTCCGCATCGCGATCGACGCGAACCACAATGGGATCATCGATCCGGGTGACGTTCCGATGGGCGGGAGCTATGCCGCGACGGACGGGATTGTTCCGGTCCTCGTGGAGTGGCTGTCCAGCGCGGAGTTCGGCGCTGTCGAGCGTGTCGACCTCTACGTCGGAGGTCAGGCCGGCTCGAACGATGGCGTCGTGTACGCCCCGGCTACTCACGGCCAGGCGGGCGGCGGTACGTGCGAAGGCGGGGGAGCAGCGACGGACGGAACGTCTCGAACCTATTGCCCCATGTCCGACGGCTACGTGCGCGACGACACCGGCAAGCTCGCGTTCTCCGTTCCGCCCGCGAGCGGCCTCGGAGGAACGAAGAAGATCGCGCTTACGGCCGCGGACTACACCACATTTTCGAGTGTGGACTGTGGTTCTGGATGCCGTATCAGGGAACCGCAAGCTCCGTCCCGCCTCTACGTGCGAGCGTATGCGCAGACCAATCAGTTACCCCTCGTCGCGCTAAAGAAGCGATACGCGTACACGAACCCGATTTGGATAACTTCGCCCAATCGACCAGCGAGTCCTCCGGAGCTGTCGCTCAGTCGCCTCTCTTGCTCGCCTAGGACGGTGTTCGGCGGAAGCGACACCAACACGTACTCGGTCGGCTCCGGGGCCGGGGCCGTCGCCGGTGTCCTCTCCCCGCTCGAAATGCGAACCGGGACCGGCGCGTGGGTTCCGGTATCGGGCGGCTCGTTCGCCGTCGCCGGAGGCACTACCGGCTCGGTCCGCGCGCGTGCCTGCAACGAAGTAGGATGCAGCGGATACGCGGTGCGGGCGTTCGTGGCGCCGACGTGCGCGCCGCCGGTTCCCCCGCCGCCGTCGGTGCACGTCGAGCATACCCGGTGCGCGAGCGGGACGAACTCGTTCGCCGTCTCGGTGAGCCCGACGTCTCCGACGGAGATCAAGATCGGCACTGGCGGATGGACCTCGTACACGGGGACGACGGTCAACGCGGGTAGTCGGATCGCCGTGTCCGCTCGAGCGCGCGCTTGCTCGCCAGGAGGGTGCAGCGGGTACGGCTCGTCGACCGCTCCTGGTCCCACGTGCACGGTCGGTGGCGGCGGTGGCTCGCCGTTCTGACCGCGCTCCCGTGTCCGAATGCGCGCCGCCAACCGCGCTGCGCCACTTTCTGGGCCACGTTGATGAACGTGGCCCACTGGCTCGCTCAACTCAAGCGGCCGTGCCTAGGTGGTGCTCGTTCGGTTTCGTAGCCCATCGAAGGACGAGCCGAACCACTCGAGCATGGATCGGACGGCGTCCGACGTCGCGGATGGCCAGCCACCATCGCACTCATGAGCGGGTAGGTTCAATGCTCCCGCAAGAGACGGCCCGCCCTGGCGAGCTGCGCGTGGATCCCATTGTCGCGAAGGGCGTGCCAGAACGTGACCGCGTTGATGCCGAGGATCGGTATGCCGACGACGGGCTCGAGCTTCTCCGTGACGGGGACAAGGCTCATGTTGGTGCCACACTGCACGATGGCGTCGAGGCGGTTCGCGGGAGTGGCCAAGAGCTCCATGATCGCGCGCTCTTTCGCGGCGTTCGGCACGTGGGCGATGTCCAGCGCATTCGCGCACGCGAACCCCACCGTCGAGACCACCTCGAAGCCGAGCTCCTCGAACATTCGGCTCGCGTTGCGATTGCCAATTTCGTCGAAGGGAGTCAAAAGTCCGATTCGTTTCGCTCCCACCGCGTTTAGAGCTCGGGGGGCGGCGTCGTGCCACGTCGCCCAAGGCGTTCGCGATCGACGGCGCGCCTCCTCTGCGACCGCGCGAATAGGCTCGAGGCCGTAGAGGACGTGCTCGAGGCTCATCCCCATCACGAGGCGATCCGGCTCCGCGAGAAGCGCATGATCGATCGCAGCCCCCAGCCCGGCGACGAACTGGCGTCGGTACTCGTTCAAGTCTTCTTCGGTCCGCAGCACCGGGCGCGGGGTGACGACTGGAGTCGTATGAATGCCCACGCCATCGAGCGCGTCGCGGTTGTCCGCGATGATGCGCCACAGCTCCGCCTCCGCGCTCGTGTTGGTCGCCGGCACGAGCAGACCGAGCTTCGTTCGGTGGCTCAGCACGTCCGGGTGACGGATGGCCGGATCGATCCCGAACGCGCCGAGCGCGCGCCCATCGTGAACGACCCCGGTGGGACCGAGGGCAGGCATCGGCCGCCCAGCCATGCCTCCCCGAGCGTCGTGCGCCGCGGCGGGCGCGCGCACGGTGGACGGGGGGCGCGTGGGGCCGCAGGCGGACAGGCCAGCCGCAACCGAGCCGGCGAGAAACGCGCGTCGCGTGGTCATCGGGCCACCTCCGCGCGGCGAGGGCCTATGACGAGCGCGCCAGGGCCCAAGAGCGCGATGGCGACGAGGAGCGCGGTTAGCGCGAGTGGAAACTCGGCGCCGCCACGCTGCACGTCGAAGCCGTTCCGCGACGACGCTGCGGTCGCGACCACCATCGTGAAGACCACTGGTGGAAGGGCGCGGAAGCCACGGCCCGAGCAGAGTACGAGAGCACCCCCTACCTCGCTGACGGCGGCGAGGAGCGCTGCGAGCGTGGGCATCGGGGCTCCGAGGGTCTCCAGGTAGCCAGCGAATCCGGTGAGCCCGCCGCCGCCGAACCAACCAAAGAGCTTTTGAGTGCCGTGAAACCCGAGCGGCAGCGCGGCGGCGAGGCGCAGGACGAGGAGAGCGACATCGTCCTTGCCGATGTGCGCTCGGTCGAGAACGGAAGAAGGAGCGGAAGGTGTGGGGTCGGTCATCGCCTGACAATGCGTCCCTCGCGCGCGCTCCACAATTGAACCAATCCCACGCGCACCTTCTACGATTCGTAGATAGTGTGACCGCCGCATGAATGTCGTCGAGTGCATGCGCGCGTTCCGCGCGGTGGCAGAGGTCGGGAGCTTCGCGGCGGCGGGGCGCTCGCTTCGAATCAGTACGGCGTGGGTGAGCGCGCGCGTCGCTCAGCTCGAAGCGCACCTCGGCGCGCAGTTGCTCGTGCGAACCACTCGCCGCGTCGCTCCGACCGACGCGGGACGCGTATACCTGGAGCGCTGCGTGAAGGTGCTCGACGATCTCGAAGCGGCGGAGCGCACCGTCGCCGAGCTGCAATCGTCACCACGAGGTCGTCTCCGCGTCTCCGCGCCGATGTCGTTCGGAATTTTGCGCGTCGCGCCGCTGCTCGCGACTTTTCGCGCCGCGTATCCGGAGGTCGAGGTCGACGTCGTCTTCGACGACCGCGTGACCGATCTCGTCGAGGGAGGTATCGACGTGGCGGTCCGCATCGGCGCGAGCCTGCGCGACAGCTCACTCGTCGCCAAGGCGCTCGGGACCGGCGAGCGCTTCGTATGCGCGTCGCCGTCCTATCTTCGCGCGCGCGGCACCCCGCGGCATCCGCGCGATCTCGTCGGCCACGATTGCCTTCACTACGTCCTCCACGCCACACCGGGGCGGTGGTCCTTCGTCGGCCCCGATGGCACCACCACCGTCGACGTCGAGGGACGGGTCCGCGCCAACAACAGCATCGCGCTCGCGGCCGCCGCGCTAGCCGGCGCGGGGATCGTGCTCGTCCCCGACTTCGTCGTCGAGCGCGATCTCGCCACCGGCGCGCTCCAGCGAGTCCTCTCCGCCTACCGCCCTTCGGCGTACCGGATCTTCGCCGTCTCGCCCCCGGCACGCTTCGTTTCGCCCAAGGTCCGCGCGTTCGTCGATTGCCTCTCGAAGGCACTGCGTGAGTCGCGGGGGCTGAGTAAGGCCAAGACCTGAATGTGAGCTCGTCCTCAGCGTTTCCGCGTCGTAGGCAGTCCGTACCTCTGGGCGAGCTGGTGCAAATACATGCGGTCCATCTGCGCTTCGCGTGCAGCCTTGCTCACGTTGCCCGCCGCGCGCTCGAGGAGCGGAGCCAGGTACGCGCGCTCGAACCTCGCGACCGCGGCTTCCTTCGCGTGGCGGAATGGGAGGCCGAGCTCGGGGGCGTCGGTCTCGGTGGCAGACTCGCCCTGCCTCGGCACGAGCGCGGCGTCGCCGAGGACGATGCTTCGCTCGACGTGGTTTCGGAGCTCGCGAATGTTGCCGGGCCAGTCGTGAGACTGCAGCTCTTGCAACGTCGATGCTCCGAAGAGCCCACCTTCGTTGGTCTCGTCCAAACGGTTGGCGAGGCTCAAGAACCGACGTACGAGCGCAGGGATGTCGTCGACGCGCTCGCGGAGTGGCGGGACGCGCAAAACGATCTTTGCCAATCGAAAATAGAGATCTTCACGGAACCTGCCGCGATTGACCTCCCGTTCGAGGTCACGGTGGGTCGCGGCGAGCACGCGAATATCGAGGCGGGTCGCCTTCGTTTCGCCCACGCGGCGCACCTCGCGCGCTTCGAGCGCACGGAGCAGCTTCGGCTGAAGGGCGAGAGGAAGCTCACCGATTTCGTCGAGCAGCACGGTGCCTCCGTTCGCCGCCTCGAGCGCGCCCTCGCGATCACGATCGGCGCCGGTGAAGGCCCCGCGCACGTGCCCGAAGAGCTCACTTTCGATGAGCGAAGGAGAGATGGCGCCACAATCGACCACCACGACGGGGCCCTCGCTGCGAGCGCTGCGTTGCACGAGCTCGGCCGCGATGAGCTCCTTTCCCGTGCCGCTCTCTCCGGTGATGAGCACGTCGAGCTCGCTCGCCGCGACGCGCTCGAGCAACGTGAAGAGCTGCCTCATACGGAGGCTCGAGCCCACGATGCTGCCGAAGGTGCTCGGGTGGTCGACGCTCTGCCGCGAGCTCGCGATCGAGCGAATCCGAAGGCGCGACTCCCCCAACGTGACGACCGTCTCGGAGTCGAGGTGAGCCTCTAAAATGTTGATAGTCCCGAGACGAGTGCCGTTTCGTGAGCCACTGTCGCCAATCTTCCACCCGGTACCATCACGCCGAATGCGGCAGTGGAACCGAGACACGGTCGGATCGTCGAGCACGAGATCGTTCGCGGCATTGGAGCCTATGCGAAACACGTCTTGCTCGATCGCCATGACCGCCGAGCTGGGTCTTCCCGCGACCACTTCGACGCGCACCTCGAGGCGCGAAAACTCGACGAGCGCGCCCGCCGGCGTCGGAACGGAGAGCTTTACCCGGGTAATGTTCTCGCTCCACTCTTCCTCGCGCGGCATGGGCCTAGCGTAGCTCAAACGGCGCGACATCCGTCGTGTGTCGACGATGGATCACCTCACCCCACCGCGCGCTCGGTCTCGCACCCGGCCATCCGGCGCCGCCATCGCGAGCGAAACGGCGACGCGCCCACGCGTACGCGCGCGCGGGAGGACGAGGACGGAAAAATCCGGTCGTGGTGCGCGAGCCGAGGTCACGCAACGTCGCGCGCGTGCGCGAGGGCTCCAGGGACGGCATGTGTATCGGTGCGGATAGCGCCACGCCAAAAGAGCTGTGGGTACGCGCGTTGCACCATGGGCCCTCATGGCGAAAGTGAGTCTCGAATCGGCGTGCAAAAGGCAGCGCCGGCTCATGTCGAGCACGAACATGCGTAGCGTTGCCCGCATGCCCCTTGCGGGCGACTACACGCATGACCCGAAGTGCGACCATGACGAGGAGCCGGAGGCGACTGGCTCGTCTCTGGCGATCGAGCGGAGCGAGGGAGCCATGAAGTGGGTGCGTACCGCCCTCACGTTCGCGGCGCTTTCGGTCGCCAGCGCCGGATGTGCGCTCGCCTACGGTCTCGACGACTACGCCATCGTCGAGAAGAAAGAAGGCTCGGCCCTCTCGCCCTCCCCGGACGCGCGCGATGCGGCAAAACCGGAGCCGGACGCTTCACCGGCTGGGTGCGCGAGCAACGCCGAGTGCGCCGCGGCTGCACGTCGGGACGGACACGACGAGGCCGTCGTTTGTGTGCGGTCGAAAGGAAAATGCGTTCCGCTCCGCAGCAGCGACTGCAACACGATCTCCGGCGACTACCGAGACGAGGACGCGGTCGTCGTGGGTGCTCTCCTCCACGACGAGCGCGACCCTTCTTTGGAGCGCGCGAGCTTCCTCGCGGCAGACGAAATCAACAGTGTAGGGCTCCCCAAATTGGCAGAGTCGGGCCGCGCTCGTCCGCTCGTGGTGGTGAGCTGCGATGGGCGCGGCGACGTCGTACGCGCGGCGCGCCATCTCGCGGAAGATCTCGGCGTCGTCGCGATCGTGGGTCCCGTCGCCGACGAGGACGCCGTCCGCGTCACGCAGCAAGTCACGTCGCGATCGGGCACGCTCCTGCTCTCCCCCAGCGCGGCGGCTTCGTCGCTCTCCGAGCTGTCCGACAACGGCCTCACCTGGCGCAATCTGCCTTCCGACAGCCAACGGGCGAATCTCCTCATCGATCAGCTGAACGAGCTCGAGACGCTCCTCCGGTCGACGCGGAGCCTGACGAGCGTCAAGTTCGCGCTGCCTCACGCGAGCGATGTCGGTGGACAAAGCGTCCGTGACTCCATCGCCACGAAGCTCCTCCTGAATGGCCGCTTCCTGAACGACGCGTTCAACGCCGGCTTCGTGAGCGTCGACGCGTACGGCGCGCCCGCGGACGTGGCACAGAAGGCGCTCGCGACGAAGTACGCCGATATCTTCAAGCCGGACCTCGTCATGGTGACCTCCGAGGACCAGATCCAAAACCTGGTAATTCCGCTGGAAAAAGCGCTCACCGCCGCGCGTGTCACGGTCAGGCCATATTACGTCGCGGTCGGCGCACTGAAGACGCGGGCGCTGCTCGATGCCATTCAGTCCGGAGAGCTACCGGCCGACATCAAGCGCCGCATCCGTGGCGTAGGCTCGAAGGCCGACACCGACTCCGAGCCGGTGCTCGCGGCGTTCGTTGCGGCGTACACGGCGAAGCACGGCGCTCCGCCTGCACCGACGCGGATAGCTCCTGCCTACGATGCCGTCTACGCGATAGCGGCCGCCGTATCTGCCACGCCGAAGCTCGCGCCGACCGGGGCGAGCGTAGCCGAGGGGCTTCGCCAGATTGGCGTAGGCCCGCCGGTCGGCGTCGGCGCGAGCGAGGTCGAAGCGCTGCTCCGTGGCGCTGCGAGCGGCGCTCTGTCGCTCCGAGGCACGCTGAGCCCCATGCGTTGGGATCCGAACGGCGACATCTTGGGAGGCACTCTTGAGGTTTGGTGCATCGGAGGCACGACGAGCAGCACGTTCGGGAGCTCGGGGAGAGCGATGGACGTTCAATCGCAGGTTATCGGTGGACGGTTCGTTCAATGTCAATAAGCGGAGGTACAGCATGAAACGCCTAGTCCTGTTCGTGATCGGGTTCGCAGCCTTGGTCGCTTGTGCCGACTCCGAACCGCCCTCCGGTGTCATCGCCTCGCCCCTCGAGGGAACTGGCAATTCCTGCTCGCACGCGACGTGTGCGGCGGGGTCCGCTCTCGTCTCCGGGTGCTCGCCCTGCGCGACCACGGTGTGTAGCGCCGACCCGTATTGTTGCCAGACCGCGTGGGACGAGACGTGCGTCGGTGAGGCCAAATCGCTCTGCGCGGGTGGCTGCGAGAGCGCACCGGTGCCCGATGCCGGCACGGACACGAGCGCCGACTCCGGTTCGCCCGCCTGCCTTCACCCGGTTTGCCAAGCGGGCGCTTCGCTCACGGCCTCGTGCAGCACGTGCGCGCAGACCGTGTGCGGCGCCGACCCCTATTGTTGCTCCACGGCGTGGGACACGACCTGCGTCGGAGAGGCGGGGTCGCTTTGTGGAGTCTCGTGCCCATGAAGCGCCGCGTTTTTTGCCTGTCCAAAACGAAGCTTCTTGCACTCGTCTTGGCTCCGGCGTTCTTCGCTGGCGGCGTTCTCGTCGCTCGGCCTGCCCGCGCCGACGAAGCCGCAGACGTCGCGATGGCAAGAACGCTGGGAGTCGAAGGGTTCGTCCTCGCCGAAGGAGGAAACTGCAAAGAGGCAATCGGAAAGCTCGAAAAGGCGGAGAAGCTGCACCACGCCCCGACGACGGCGACCCGCCTCGGGGAATGCGAAATCGACCGTGGGCTCCTCGTCGCGGGAACGGAGCGCCTGCAACGGGTCGTTCACGAGCCGCTCCCCCCGAATGCACACCCTGCGTTCGTTTCGGCGGTCGCGCGCGCACGGGCGACATTGGACGCGACTCTGCCTCGGCTCGCGTCCATTCGAACGCAGGTGAGCGGGGCGTGCACGAGCCCCACGCTCACGGTGGACGGCGAGTCGGTCTCGGAGGCCGCCATCGGCGCCGAGCGCCACATCGATCCGGGCGCCCATCGGCTCCGCGTGACGGCCACCGGCTGCTACCCGTTCGAGGCGTCGCTTCACCTCGCGGAAGGGCAGTCGAAGGTCGTCGAGGTGGTGCTGCGCGCGGATCCCTCCGCCGCGCCGCGCGCGGGCCTACACCCGGCCTCTGGTGAGGTGCGGCGAGACGACTCCGAGCGGGGCACGATCGTCCCTGCGCTCGTCGCCTTCGGGCTCGGCGCGATTGGAGCGGGGGTGGGGATCGCTGGCGGCGTCGTCGTCGCTTCGAGCACGTCGTCGCTCGAAGGGGCGTGTGAAAACAAGGTCTGCCCGCCTGCCGCGAGCGCGGATCTGGACCGCGCGAAGACGTGGGCGACCGTCTCGACCGTCGGTTTCGTAGCCGCCGGCGCGTTGGCGGCGACGGGCCTCACGCTCTTGTTGATATCGCCGAAGACGGATGGAAAGCAGACGATGCGAGCGCAGGCCACCTTCGGTCTCGGGAGCGCTGGGCTCTCGGGACAGTTCTAAGTGGAGGAAGCAATGCCCTATCCCGAAGACGATCGATTGGAGGAAGAGCCGGCCTCTTCGGAGCGTCGTCTCTCGCATGTCGGCGCGCACGGACGTTATGTCGCAGTAGGTGATCTCGTCTTCGGAAAGTATCTCGTCGAAGGCGTTCTCGGCGCGGGAGGTATGGCGTTCGTGCTCGCCGCGAGGCACATCGACCTCGACCAAACCTTCGCCCTCAAGTTCTTGAACGCCGAGTTTCTTGGCAATAAACCCATCGTCGAGCGCTTCATGCGAGAGGCGAAGGCGGCGTGCAAGATTCGCAACGAGCACGTCGCGCACGTGCACGACGTCGGATTCCACGATGGCGCGCCTTTTTTGGTCATGGAGCACCTCGTCGGCGACGATCTCGCCAACGTGCTCGCGCGGCAGGGCCCGTTGCCCGTCCAGACCGCGGTGGAGTACGCGATTCAGGCGTGCGATGCGCTCGCGGCGGCGCATGCGTTCGGCTTCGTGCATCGCGACGTCAAACCAGAGAATCTCTTTTTGCTCGATCGGCCCGGCCCGCCCACCATCAAGTTGCTCGACTTCGGCATATCGAAGGCGGTCGCCGAAGAGGGCGTATCGAAGCTCACCGGCCGGCTCACCCTCGGAACACCGCGCTACATGTCTCCGGAGCAGATCCGGTCGACGACGATGGCGGACCACAGCTCCGATCTTTGGTCGCTCGGCGCGGTGCTCTACGAGCTCTTGACCGGCTCGGTCGCGTTTCCGGGCGAGAGCGTGACCGAGCTCTGCGCGGCCGTCCTCGAGCTCGAGCCTACGCCGGTGCGGGACCTTCGTCCGGACGTGCCTGTCGCGTTGTGCGCGGTCGTCTCCAAGTGCCTAGAGAAAGATCCCGCGAATCGCTGGGCGAACGTCGCCGAGCTCGCGCAAGCGCTGCTCCCGTTTGCGCCGAGTCGCGCTGTCGTCTCGGCCGAACGCTCGTCGTCGTGCATGAGGGTCGGCTCGGCGCTGCCGCCGCCCGAATCCCAGGAAGGCGCGGTCTCTTCCGTCGCCGGGCTCTCGGTCGAGGTACGAACGCCGCCCGCTACGCTGACGCTTCCCGTCGCTCTCGGTGCCCGCGCGCCGAAGAGGGCGACCCGGCCCTGGCGCGGCGTCGCGCTCGTCGCTCTCGCGATGGTCGCGGTAGGAGCGATGGCATTCTACGGCTCGCGCCGAATGGCAACGACCGCGGGCGCAAAAGAGGGCACGCCGCCCCCCACGGAGACACCGTTTCGGTCCGCTCCGGCGACCGCGGTGCAGTTCGCGGAGAGGCCCGCTGCGCCTGCCGCGGTCGAAACGACGCCCGTGTCTTCAGCGAAGACGCAAGGGGCGGGAGCCCATGCGGAGCGCGCGGCTTGGGTTGCTCCTCAGGCGCCGCGCGGGCAAGCCGCGGCGAAACGGGGAGGAGCCGCGCCGAGCGCGAGCACGCTCGGTTCTTCGGTTGGGAGTGCCGCTGGGAGCACGAGTGTGACCGCGCCGCCGAGCGAGGCGTCGAGTGATCGTCCTCGGGTGGAGCTGGGGTATTGATCGGCGAAGGTGGCAGTCGCGAGCGCCCGTGCCCGAGAGCGAGCCGGAGTGCTACGCCTCGGTGCTCCGGCCTTGCTTGAAGCTCGATCGACAAGGGCAAGTGCGGCTGGCCGTCAGGCGAGGTGGAGCCTCTATCGCCGCTCGCACCGCCAGGAGCCCGAGCCTTGCGACACGAGGATTTCTCCGGAGGAGCAACTCGGCAGTATCGTTTGCGGACGACAGCGCCACGAGCCGCTGCCCTCCGAGACGAGGATCTCGCCAGACGAGCAGCTCGGCATGGGGCTCTGACGACAGCGCCAGGAGCCGCCACCCTCCGAGACGAGCACCTCCCCGCTCGAGCACGCGGGGAGGAGCGCGCGGGAAGTGGACGACGACGAGCCGGCCCCGCGCTGGCAGCGGAGACCGCCGAACGCATCCGTCACGACGACGTCTCCCTCGCTGCAGCCGGCGAGGCGAAGCGCGGGCTGCGCGCGTTCGCAGGTGAATCGCCCACCACCGGCCGAAACGACGAGATCGTTTTTGTCGCAGCTCGTGGGCAGCATCGGCGGCGGCGCTGCTTCTGCGTGGACCACGCGGGTCGCCGCGAACATCGCGAACCCGGCCGCCGCGATCGTGAACGCGAGCACCAACGCGCGTCCGCGCCCGGGCCCGCGACGCGCGGCCATCTCCGGGGGGCGTGCCGTGATGGAGGAGAGAGGATTCGTGGCCATGAAGGAGTCTACGCGGGTGGGGGCGGGGGGCTTCCCTGGTGGTGATGCTTACAGGGACCGCGCGGCACTCGCTTCGCGAGCGAGAGCCCCAGTGCTACGCTGATCTGACGATGAGCCAGCGCCCCCAGTCGACCCCGCGCCCGTAGCTCCGGTACACGCGAGCGCCGGTGCCGCTGCACTTTCCGGAAGAGGCCGAGAGGCCGGAGGGCAAGACGCACCTGACGCTGCGTACGTTCCTGTATCAGCTATTGAAGTACGCCTTGGGCCCGTCTCACAGCGCGGGATCCGAGCAGTTCGTGTACTTCAATGCCGCGGATCCCAAGAAGTCCGTGGCGCCGGATGCGTTCGTGAAGTTGAACGTGCCGGATACCCAATTTGGCACTTGGAAGACCTGGGAGCGAGGCGGTCCGCCGGACCTCGTGGTCGAGATCGTGAGCCCGAACGAAGACGCCGAGAGGGACTGGAGCGAAAAGCTGGCCAGCTACTTCGAGTGCGGAGTCTCGGAGGTCGTACACTTCGACCCTGCCGCGCCCGAGGGCGCACGCCTCCGCGTGTGGGACCGACTCGACGACGACTTGGTCGAGCGCGTGGTGACCTCGGACCGAACGACCTGCGTGACGCTGAACCTCGGCTGGGTGGTCAGGCCCGTTGCAGAAGAGCCGGTGGGCCTTCGCCTCGAGCGCGCAAACGGCGACCTGGTGGAGACCGCCCGAGAGGCTGCCGTGCGGGCGCGCGAAGCCGCCGAGACGCGGGTTCGGGAGCTCGAGGAAGAAGTGCGTCGCTTGCGGGGTGGGTGAAGGCGGCGGCGGGAGCGCGTAGCAAAAACGGATTTGCGGCCCTCGCCGCGCTACGCGGAGCCAACTTCAGAGATCGATCGTGTACTTGCCGCTCACACGCGCCGTGGCAGCGCAGGCTGCAAACGGACGGTACAGCGTGCCGTCGAAGCACCTCACCGCGCGGGCCGCGGTGGCCTCGTCGCCGAAGAGCTCCACGGTGCCATCGGGGTAGCGCGCGACGGCCGCGTTGGTGAGGATAAGCACGCGCGTCTGCATTCGACCGGTGGCAACGTCGAACGTGGTGAGCTCGTTCGTGAACCATCGGTACGGCGGCGGGGAGTAGAGCCTCGCGTGAGCGCCTGCGGCTTCGAGCGTCCACGCGCCGGGCACCGGAAACATGGGCGGCGCCGTTGGCTCGAAGCCCCCGTCGGCGCTCGGAAGAGGACGCCGCTGTCCCCTCGGATCGACGCCAGCGTCGAAGGTCTCGACCTGTCCGCTTCCGATGCGAAGACGCATCGTCACCGAGGGATTCCCAAGCGGGCCTGGAAGGCGCATCACGTCGAGCCCACGCTCACGTACCCGAGCGCTGACCGCGCCCTCGTGCTGACCTTCGGGTCCCCAACGCGCGACCTCTTTGCCGTCCTCCGCGTCGACGCGGAGTGGCCACGCCGCGCGGTCGGACAGCGTGCGACGACCGTGCGGCGCCTTGGCCTTGTCCGCGTCTTCGAGCTTGTGATCGTAGCGGAGCTCGCGCCAAGGCGTGGTCGCGGGGACCTCGTGGAACGTGTGGGTGCCAGGCGTGAGCGCGAGCAAGCGCTGGTCGTGGATCTCGTAGCCGTGAATCACGCGACCTACGCGAACGAGGATGTCCTTTCCCGACCGCGACAGCGCAACGCCGACCGTGCTCTCGCCTGCACGCAAGGGGACCGCCAGCTTTTCCCGTGTTCCATCGACCAGTGAGACGACCTCGATGGATCGCTTACCATCGCATTGCGAGATCGCGCGGGCGCCTTCGGTGTCGATGTCCGGCTCGTCCGCGCACATGGGAAAACGCTTCGTGTCGCCCGTTCGCGGATCGTAGAGGCGCACCGCCTTGGGCTCGATCAGTGCGGCGCGGTCACCGACCCAGCTGTCGAAGCGCGCGCCATGGAGCTCGTAGTCGGGGCCGCCGTAAAGCGGAGTGATGCGATCGTCGGAGGCGACGAAACGCGACGTAGGGTCGAACGTCACGAAGGTCTCGAAGACGCGGAATGGCGCTCCGGTGGTGGCATCGCGCACGCCCATCGCGCGCCGAAACTTGCTGTCCACGACGTCGAGCGATATCCACTTTCCGTCGTCGGACACATAAACGGAGGCGGGTCCTCCCGTGCGCCCGAGATTCACGAAGGGCCCTCCTCCACGGGACACGAAGAGCTGGCGGTTGGTCGTGACGACCGCGACCACGTCTGCCTTCTGCGACGCCGCGAGTCGCGAGCCCTCCAAAGATTCAGGGAGTGCGAAGAAGCGCGCGGGCGCGTCGGTCTCGGGTGGAAAGCGCAACACGCCGCCATGAACCATCGCGACGACCTCACCGCCGAAGCCCCACTGCGCATCGGCCAGATCACGCTCCGTCGCGAGCAGCACCGTTTGCATCGGCGGAGGTGCGGCGGCAATCGTGGACGCGGAGGCCGTCGCGATAGCCGGTGGAGGACCCGCCTCGGCTCGAACGTGCGAGACGGGCGCCGACTCACCCGCGCGACAGGCAGCCAGCGCAGTGACCATCGCGAATCCGGCCCATCGTCTGCTGCCTGTCCGAAGGTCGATCATGTCCGCCCCATCCTACGCGGAGCTGGAGCAGTCGATTCCGGTATCGGCGCGAATGCCCGGTCGGATCGCCGTCGGATCGGCTCTCCAGAGCGCAATTTCGCCAAAAGCAGCGCGAGCGCGATCGGCGAGGCGTCACCCCGATCAGGCGTGAACGACACGGGCGGGGTGCGCGTCTGAGCGGCCGTACCCGAGCTCGACGTGTCGGTGCTCTAGACCGGCTCGGCGAAGCGCGCGAGCACAGCGTCAGGGCGTATCCCGGCACGGAGGAAGAGCGCTTGCAGCCGCGCGTCGTCAGGGGCGAGGCCGAGCTCCAACGCGTGAACACCCGAGTCGAGCACGAGCACGGCGTGCAGGCTGGCGCGCCGGGCGCCGAGCACATCGGTCTCGAGCATGTCGCCGATCGCGACGACACGCGCGGCAGGAAGGCCGAGGCGCTTCATTGCCTCGAGGTAGATCGGGGGATGTGGCTTGCCATAAAGGAAGGTCGGCCCCCCGATCGTCTCGTACACCTGGGCTACTGCGCCGGGCGCGATATGAAGCCCCGTCTTGGAGATGACGACGCGATCAGGGTTCGTACAGACGAGCGGTGTGCCTCTCGCAGCAAGCGGAGCGAGGCGGTCACGAAGCTCGAGGAGCGAGCCTTCGTCGGCCACTGTTCCAGTCGCCACGACGAGGTCGGCGAGGTCGAACGAATCGACGAAGGTGAAGCCGAGCTCGAAGAGCCAGGGCACATAGGCCGGGTTTCCGATGTGGAGTACACGTACATCCTCGGGGAGACCTCGGAAAACGGCTGGATCGCGCTCGATGAGCGCGCGGCGTGTCACATCGCCGGAGGACACGACCTCGGTGAAGAGCGTTCTTGGGATCCCCAGCGCGACGAGGTGATCCGCCAGGAGCGCGCCCAGGCGCGAAGAGTTGCTGAGAAAGCACAGCTTGGCGCCTCGATCGGCCAGCGCCCCGAGCGCGTCGACGACGCCGGGAAAGAGCTGCTCTCCGTCATGGACGACGCCCCAGAGATCGACAAGAAACCCATCGAACCGAGCTCCGAGCTCGAGCGGTCCCGTAAGTCGCGTGATCGAGTGTGTCGTCATCGGGGTCTCGATACTCAAGCACGAATCGGTGCCATGCGATGCAGCGACCGAACGGGTCGAGGAAGCTCGAGCGGGAAGAGAAGCCCTCTGTGGGGCCCCGAAATATTAGTAAAATACAGGCTTGGAGCCACTAGAGCATCCGACGGGGGAGACTGGGAACGCCTCCGCGCTCGTGCCGCGCGACGGCGTTCCAACCGCGCGGAGCCGACCGGCAGGCTTTCCTTTCGTTCGCTCCAAAGGCGCGAGGCCTTTCGTTGGCTCCAAAGGCGCGAGGCCTTTCGTTCGCTCCAAAGGCGCGAGGCCTTTCGTTCGCTCCAAAGGCGCGAGGCCTTTCGTTGGCTCCAAAGGCGCGAGGCCTTCGCGTCAGGGCGCGGTCTCGACCTCGATGCCCTCGAACCGTATCGATTGCCGGCAAACGTTGCTGACGCAGCCCGCGCCCACACAGGTCGACGTGACCTCGATGTCGACGGTACCGCTGGCGCGCTCCGCGACGGTGGTGAGGGAGATCGTGGCTTTGCTCGTGTAAGAGGCCTTGTACGGCTGGGTCACGGTGGTGCCCGTGAGCGCGTAGGTGTCACCGGCCTTCGACCCCGTGTAGGCAGTGCCCCCGACGTCGAGCGCGTAGTCGCTGGGGCCCGTGCGCACGAGGCTCGCGTACTCGACGTTGGAGAAGGCTTCGCTCACCGAAGCGGCGGCGACATCGCTGAGGGGTCCTTGCGTACACGTGAAGGTGCGCTCGAGCGGGAAGGAGAGCCGATAGACGGTCTGCGCGTCGGCGCCCGAGCAGTGAACGCTGCCGAGGGCGAGCACGGTCGTGGCGAGCAGAGTCACCAGGTGACGAGTCATTTCATGTCCTTTCGTAGAGCGTTGCGTTCGGCTTCCCACACGCGCCTTCCTAAGCAGACGATGTGCCATACGAAACCGTAAGAAAACTCGGACGCGGGAGGCGCTTGTGGTCGGAGGTTCACGTCGCGCGCGTCGACGCGATTACGCGCCGCACGATTTGCGGTCAGCGTCTGCGCGTGGTCGCTCGTAGGAAACGACGAATCCGTTTCTGTCCCGGAAGAGAACCTCTACGCGGTCGCATCTGCGACCAAGGAACACGAACAGGTGGCCTTCGTACGGGTCGATCTCTCCCTCATGGATACGAGCGACTGAGGGCGGCCGTGCGCGTGCTCGAGGAGCCAGCGGCGGCGTCGCCACCTTTCAGGAGCGACCACGCGACGTCGACGATTGGGCTGCCGTCGTCGCGGGGCCGATGTGGCCGCGGAGGTGTACGTTCGTTTCGATGAAGCGTCCCGCGGTCACCCTGCCAGTGACGAAGTTCTTCGACGGAACGCTGCTCGATCACCGCGGAGGGGCGCGGTTCGACGGCGTCTTCTTCCTCGATGATCGCCGCCTCCTCGTCCTCGGGCGATCGCGGACCGAGGTCGTCGCGCACCTCTACGAGTTGGACGACGACGGGTGGCGCTGGACGGGACGCCGGAACGCGCTCCCGCGCAAGACGGCCCCCGAGATCGGCTTCGGAGGCTCGTTCTTCGTCTGCGAGCCGATCGTCGCGCGCCTCGACGACGAGCGGTTCCTCTGCGTCTGGGTGGGCAGGGCGGAGGCGCAGTCGGCGGTGCTGGACGTTCGTGGCCGTACGCTCACCGACGTCGAGCTCGAGGGGGCGCGTGGCTTCGGGCAATGTCTCGAAGGTCGAACCTTCGAGGGCGAGGTGGGTGCCCTTCCCATCGTCTTCACCGATCGCACGGACGAGGTGGACCACGCGCCGACGCGGATCACCGCGCCAGGCAAGCCTGCGATCGAGGTGGCGGTACACCTGAAGCCGGGCGTCCTCCGGTGGCGCGAGCACCTCGTGGGCTGCGCGGGGTCGACGGTTTACGCGGTCGATATGGCGGACGGCCGCGTCGCGCGCACGTGGGACCTCGACCTCCCGAGCGTCTTCATTCGACGCGAAGGTGACCACCTGGTGGCTCGCTCGCCGCATGCGCAACACGAGCTCGTGCTCTCGTGGGATGCGCCCTCGCGCACGCGTGCGCCGACCGACCCCAACGCCGACGACGATCGGGTCGGCGACCTGCGTCACGGGCGCGATCCCTCGGGCAAAGGCTGGCAGGTGCGCAACGCGGAGGACGAGGTGCTGCTCGAGGTTCGATCCAAGAGCCGCGTGAGCCCCGCGTATCTTCGGTGGGTCAGTCCGACGGGGCGGTGGTGGGCCTTCTGCAACACGCTCGACGACTTCGCGCTCCTCGAGCGCACCGACGCGGGCTTCCGGCTGGTCCCCCGGACCCACGAGCCCACACCCGAGCAGCGCGCGCGGCTGTCGTACCCCGGCTTCACGCTCGACGCGCGGGCTCCGCTGCGGACCAAGGCGCCGCTCGGTCTCGCGCTCTTCGAAGCGCTGGTGGAGGCAGGGCTGGCGGAGCCGTTCTCGCTTTCGGCCTTCGCGTTGGCGTTTCCCGATGCGCGTGTGCGTCCCGAACGGATGGCGCTCGTGAAGGACGCGGTGCGGTGCGTTCACGTTCTCGCGGAGCAGTCGCCGCGGCTGGCGGAGCTCCGCACCGTGCACCACGAGGTCAACGGCAACGCGCTCCACGCGGAGCTTTTTCCCCACTGGGACGGCGAAGACGAGACGTTCGACGTGACCGATCTTTCGGGGATCGAGGTCGCCTCCGGGCTCTGCGAGGTGTCGCTCGCGCTCGGCGGCTTCGAAGGCCGCGTGGTGGACGTGTCGCCCCTCGCGAAGCTGCCGCACCTGAGGCGGCTCGAGCTGCGTGGTCTCGTGAAGGGTCTCGAGGCGCTGTCGAGGCACGCGGGCGCGCTCGAGCTCATCGTGCTCGACGAGCCGCCGCCCCCGGCGGTCACGGCAGCGTTGCGAGCATCGGGCGTCGAGGTCGTCGTGCGAAGCGCGTCACCGGGCGCCACGGGCCTTTAAGCCGTCGCGAGCGGCAGGTCGGGACAGCGCGCCACGAGCCCCGCGAGCGAGAGCCGCAGTGTTACGCTTCGGACGATGAGCCATTTGCCGCAGCGCCCCCACTCGACCGCGCGCCCGGACCTCCGGTACACGCGTGCGCCGGTGCCGCTCCATTTTCCGGAAGAGGCCGAGATACCGGAAGGCAAGACGCACCTGACGCTGCGTACGTTCTTGTATCAACTGCTGAAGTTCGCGTTGGGCCCCGCGCATAGCGTGGGGTCCGAGCAGTTCGTCTACTTCAATGCGGCCGACCCGAAGAAGTGCCTGGCGCCTGATGCGTTCGTGAAGTTGAATGTTCCGGATACGCAATTTGGCACTTGGAAGACCTGGGAGCGCGGCGGTCCGCCGGACCTCGCGGTCGAGATCGTGAGCCCGAACGAAGACGCCGAGAAGGACTGGAGCGACAAGCTCGCCCGGTACTTCGAGTGCGGAGTCGTGGAGCTGGTCCGTTTCGACTCTGCTGCGCCCGAGGGCGAGCGCCTTCGCGTGTGGGACCGAATCGACGACGACTTGGTCGAGCGGGTGGTGACCTCGGACCGAACGACCTGCTTGACGCTGAACCTGGGCTGGGTGGTCGCGCCCGTCGCAGAAGAGCCGGTAGGGCTTCGCCTCGAGCGCGCCAACGGCGAGCTGGTGAAGACAGCCGGAGAGGCTGCCGAGGCGCGCGTTCGAGAGCTCGAGGAAGAAGTGCGCCGCTTGCGGGGTGGGTGAGGGGGGCGGGCGCGCATAAAGAAAAGAGCCCCGCGTTCGTAGGCACCGCCTCAGCGAATGAGCTGCGCCACCTTCGCCTGGAAGTTGCGTCGCGGAAGGCCGACGTCGCCGAGCTCGTCGGCGGCGCTCACCCCGAACGCGGCAACGCTCGACAATGGGTTCGTCCTTAGCTCGCGTGCTTCGATTCCCGTGACTGCGGTGATGTTCGCCGAGGGCTCGCCCCACGCGAGCTGGTCGAACTTCGTGGCCGTGCGCACGACGTCGGGGAGGACGAGACCGCGGACGCGATTCTCGGCAGTCCTCGTCGTGAGCGTCAGCCACGCAGACAGGGATGCGCCCCCTTCGGCCTCGCTCCCCAGGACAGTCGTCAGAAATACAGTCCCCGCCGGAAACACGGCCGAGGGCTGAAATGCGAAGTCGACTGAGCCTGCCGTTCCGCTCGCCCTCCCGTTGAGGAAGTGAGGCCCGATGGTGCCGAGATCGGTCGTGAGGGTGGCGGACGGGCCCGTCCGGTCGATCAACATGCCGAGGCTGGCGACGTCTTCACCCACGGGCGGGGGGAAGCCAACGGCGACCCAATGCAGCTCGCCATCGTTGAAGCCGGCGGGGGGACGAATGAACGTTAGCTTGCGCGGGTCGCCTTCGACGCCGCCCACGCTCTGGCGTGGCACGAACGCGGGGAACGCTCCCGCCATCGTGCTCTGCGTGAAGACGGCATGGGCGCTGAGGGCCAAGGCCTCGGCCCCGGGCGCGCTTCCGGAGAACGTCCACGTCGTCGGTGCGGGCGTCGTCCACGTGAAGGCCGCGAGCGGCGGGGTGCCGCCGTCTCCAACGTCTACGACCGCGCTGCCGATGGCGCCCGCGGGGAAGACGTCGCCGCCTCCCGCGACGTGCGAGGTCACGAGAAACCGCGCCTTGCCTCCGGGCTCGACGCAGGCGCGCGCGAAGGTCTGGGGCACGGGCGTGTTGTTCGCCTCTTCGTCCGGCACGTTACCGAACGCGTTGCACGACCAGAATCGCTTGTGTCGATCGGCAGGCACGGAGGGCGGGACGCTTCGGAGCACGGAGAGCGCAGGGCCGGTGGGGAAGAGGATAGGGGGCTCGGAAAGCTCCACCGTTTCGCCCGGAGCGACGTCGTCGACCTGGACGATGGTGGCGCCGGCGACGGCGGCGGCCGCGAAGATCACATGAGCACCGTCGGGCAGCGTCTTGGTCACGGTTTCTCCGGCGGCGATCGGCTCGACGACGGGTTTGTCCGGGGTCTTTAGCGGGTAGAAGACAACGTAGTTGGTAGTCTTCTCGCCGCCCGCCCTGAGGTTCATGTGCACCGAGACCGTGGTGGGCGGAGGCGGGGCATCTTCTGCCTCCACGCCCGCGTCGGCAGCCGCTTCGACGGTGGGTGTGGGGTCCGCTCCCGTTCCCGCTTCCGGCGTAGGAGTCGCGTCGACGGCGTCGCTACCACAAGCGACCAGGTGCGATGCGAGGAGCGCGCTGCCGAGCACCGCGCCAGCGAGCAGAGAACGTCGAGGTGAGGACATGATGCGATCTCCGGTTGGGGCTCGGAGGACGCTAGCGGCACGCTGGCGGAGACCGGAACGGCAATGGCATTCTGTCCGAATTACGATCCTCTCGCGCGCGCGATGGGATCGCAATCTGGCTCTTCGTCAGGTCACACGGACTTTGCATCACGGCGCGGGCGGCGAGAAAAGCGTTGAGCGCGAGGCCGAGCCCGTTCGGCGTGGTGGCGGTGACCTCGAGCCCGCACCAGTATCCCCGCGCGGCCGCATCCTGGCGAACTGGCGCGTCTCGTCCGTGACGACGACGTCGGGGAGCGGCGCGAGCGATTGGAGGAGCGGGCCGGCCATCGCGGCCGACACGTCGAAGAACACGGACGCCGGCCAGGAGCTCGGAGGCGGGGAGAACACGAGCGCGATGGGTTGGCTCGTGCGGCTATCGCGGTAGTGGCTGCCGTAGAGATGCTTCCAAAGCCGCGAAGAAGAGAGCGGCGAGCTCTCGTCCATGGGCGGCGGCCCGGAGATGTCGGTGTCGGCGGCGCTCTTCGTGGACTTCACGGTGTCACCGATGCGCTGCGAGCGTTCGCGGCAGCGGCGCCTGGGCAGACCGCGTGGAAGTCGAGGAAGACACCGCGGCGACCGGAGAGAACAGGCAAGCACGCACAGGACGCAAAAGGCTGGGCTCGCCTTTTGTTCGAGCCGCCGTGGAGGATGCGATCGCAGCGCGCAGAAAACGTTGCGCCGTCCAGCCGATAGCTCGATTTCCATGCTCCTGCTATGACCGATGCATGGAACCGCTCACGCCGAGGGCTGCCGCGGATGTCGTGCTCGAGGGACTCGATGCGCAGAAGCGTCGGTTCTCGATCGTAGGCCGCCAGGGTTCTGGCAAGTCGTCTACGTTGGACGCGATCGGCGCGGGCCTTCGCGACCGGGACACCTACTTCGTCCGCGTCGGCCTCTCTCACGACCAGGACGCGCCGTTCGCGGCTCTCGTCGACCTGGCATCCCAGCTGTCGCGTTCCTCGTTCGAGCTCCTCGACCTGGTGTGCAATTCGAGGGTGAGCTGGCGCGACAAGCTGACGGCCGTGACGAACGCGCTCGTGGCTGCCGCGCCTGTCGTTCTGTTCGACGAGCCTCGTTCGCCCGGGACCTCCCTCGGGCGCGGCGTGTTCGCCAGTTGTGCACACGAGCTGAGCCACGCCATCCTCTCGGCAGAGAAGCTCCAGGTGGTCGCTGGAGAGCAGACACATGGCACCTTCGTTCCTTCGCACACGGTCGTGTCCGTGCGGCCTACGTCGCTCCCCCGCCAGGTGCTGGAGCGCAACTGGTCGAACAGCGATCTGGCGGCCGCAGCAGCCGACCTTTTGAAGCAGGATGTCGAGGGGCTCGAGCGCTACTCGCCGCTCGAGCTGCGCCTCGCCGTCGCGTCCGTCGCCCGCGGGACGAGCGCGCGTGACCTCGTGAAGAAGCGGTGGAGCCCGCCGGAGCTCGTTCGAACAGCGATTGACACGGACGCGCTTCGCACGGCCGTAGCCGAGCTGGCGCTCTACCGCATGGGAGCGCCGCTCGAGGTCGTGCAGGAGCAGTACGCCAAGGATGGGCTCTTCGCCTTTCTCAGCGATGTTGTCTTCATCGAATCGCCGGCCGGTGCGATCGTGCACGACGTCATCGCCTACGAGGCGCGCGACCACCGCTGGCTCCCTGAGCCTGGCTCCGAACGAGCGCACGCGAAAATTGCCGCCTGGCACAAAGAGCAGTTCGAGTCCGCGCGAAATGTATCGGACGTCGTCAAGGCCACGCGACACGAGATGGAGGTGATTCACCACCTCACCGAGTCTCGCGACGCCACGGCGGTTCTCTCGGCCTCCGTGTTCTTCTCCGAGCAGTACGATTTGCTCGGCAAGGAGCTCAGCATCGCCAAACGGTACGACGACGCCGTGACGGCATACGAGCGGGCGCTCGAGCACGACTCGAACGACGCGTACGCACACCACTATCTCGCCTACAACCTCGACGCGCAGGGGAAGCAGCCGAGCCGGGTGAAGACCGCCTACGAAAAGGCTCGCGAGCTTCGTCCCGAGCGCGCGCGCTACCATGGCCGCTACGCGACTTTCCTCGTCACGGTCGGTCGCATGGGCGAGGCCCAGGACGCGTGGGCACAAGCGCTGAGCCAGCTCGCGTACGACGATGGGCTCGACCCGGCCCTCCTCGTGCAGCAAATCTACGCGCCGCTCGCAGCCTTGTTGCTGCACCGCGGGGAGCTCGATTTTGCCGAGCAAGTGCTCTGCGCGTTTCCCCGTTTCTTTCGCGAGAAGGCGGCGTATCGCGCGCTAGAGCTCCGGCTCGAGCTCCTGCGCGAGGTCGAGGACGAGACAAATGTGTTTCCTCCTGCTCTCGCGCGAGAGCTGCGCTGGAAGCAGCCCGCGCTCTTCGACAAGCTCGATTCGCGCAAGATCGTTCGGTACCGGCCTGGCCGGATCTGCAGCGTGACGGAGCGCGGCGTCCGTGTGCTCATGGCGGAGCGCATCGGAGGCGACCCGCCGGACTACGCGTACGTCGACTTTACGGCTGCAGAGCTCGTAGCGCTCAAGGCCGAGAGGCGAAGCGGCTTTCCGCTCGCCGTAGGAACCTTCGTCGAGCACGTCGTGCTGGACGATGGCAGCGCGCTTCTCTTGGCCTGGCAGCCGCAAGCGAACGCGCTCCCGCCCCTCGATCTCGGCTTCGCGCCCGACCGCTATATCCGTGCCGCTACCGCAGCTCAGGGCTGACGCGCTGACGGTGTTCGTGCTCGGGCCGGGCACGGGCGAGTCGGTCGTAGTGCACGCGCCAGACGGCGCGTGGATGGTGGTCGATAGCTGCCGCTCGAAGCGAAATGGCATAGCGCTGAAGCTTCTCAATCACTACGAAGCGCGCCCGAGCTTGCTCGCGCTCACCCACCCGCACCTCGATCACGCTTCGGGCTTCGGGGAGCTGGTGAACACGTACACGAGGGATAGTGACAGCACCTGGCCGAAGCTCGGTGTCGTGCCCGCGCCCGATACCAAGAAGGCAGACGGTTCGTGGGACTTGGAGCCCGCGCTCAAGAACGGCCAGGTCGAGCAAGCGATTGCATCGGTGCTCACCCGCTGGGAGCAACGGCCGGTGTCACGGTGGGACATGAAGCAGGGCGACAGCGAGGCGCTCGGCTCCGCCACCGTCTGCGTCATCTCGCCTAGCCCTGCCGAGCGCGCCGCCGCCTTCAAGGCGTGGAACACCGATGGCAACTACGACTTCAACCGCGCGTCTTCGGCGTTCATCGTGGAGTGGAGCGGGCGCAGCGTGCTCCTCGGCTCCGACTTGGTCGAGCACCCGGGCAAAGGATGGACGGACGCGACGACCGCATACGCGCGAGCGGCGTCCCACGACGTGTACAAGCTCGCGCACCACGGCTCCGAGGGAGCGAGAGGTCCGCAGCTCGGAGCAGCCAAGGGCGCCTCGCGGGTCTGGATCGCGACCCCGTTCGCGCGCGAGGGCTTGCCAACGGCCGACGGGCTCGTGCCGCACCTCGCGATTGAGCCGGAAGTGCACCTGACTGGCCTACCCGTGCCTTACGCGCAGCAGAGCAACGGACACCGCGCGACGCCCGTCGGGGGCCTCGGGGGGCTTGGCGCAACGCCCCCTCCGTCAGGGTTCCCGGATTGCTTCGTGTGCGTGGTGATTCCGGCGACCGGGCCGAGCCAGGTCATCTTCGGTTCCGGCGCGGTTACGGTTACGCCCTGAAGCGCGAGTGTGTCGACCGCCGATCGTGGGAGCGCATTACAGCGTACGCGGGCCGGGTCAGGGCAAACGCTCCTGCAGGCGCCGAAGAGCGCGTTTCGTGGGAGTAGGGCACCATGCATGCGGTCGATGGCGGAGACATGGCTCACTGACGACCGCCGTGAGTGCGCATCGGTCGGATCCCCGCGCGAGCGTGCCGCGGCCCTTCGCCGGTTCGCTCCGTGGCGCGGCCGCGAGCGGCCTTGGAACCTACGTGAAAGCGTGTGGGGATTGACGATGGACGTCGCGGAATCGGGACGCGCTATCCCGAAGATGGGACCCGCGGCGAGCCCTGCGCGCGCAGCGGCGAGCGACACCGTTGCGCGAACTGCCGAACTTTCGCGCTCACCAATCGCGCGGTGCGCCTTCGTGTGTCGCGATTGAACGGGTGGCATGTCGGTTGCGATGGACTGGCCATGAGCTTCTCATTCCTTGGTCGTTCTCCCTTCGGATCCCGCGCTCGCGAATCTTTCGCCGCGCCTCCTCGCGCACGCGAAACGCAGGCGCGTGTAGTCACCGTGGCCGTCGAAAGGCGCGCGCAAACCCGGTTCGCACGGATTCTCCTCATCGGTTCCGGCGTGCTCACATTCGCGAGCGCGGTCGCCTGTGGAGGAGCGATCGAACCATCGCCCGATCCCGAGTCTGGAGAGCCTTCGACAGGCTCGAGCGCGCCTTCGAGCCCGAGGGCGACCTGGAAGAACGGCTGCCGGCCCGCGGCGCCCATTCGCTACACGATCGCGAATACAGACCCTCTCAAAGACGACACGTACTCGGCCTGCGAGACACTCCCCGAGCGATGCAAGCCCGCTGAGGTCATCGACGATCCACGCGACTTGAGCGCACAGCGCACCTGCGTGAGCGCCGCGAAGACCACCCGAAACAACACCGGATCGACGATGTGCCCCGGCAACGGTCCGGTCTACTGCGATGTCCTATCGGACGGCTCGCTCTCCTTCAGGTGCCCTTCGCCCTGAGCGGGCAACGACGCACGGCGCCCGTGGCGACTGCGCAGTGCGGCCGGAGATTTCCCTGCAGCTCTTCGTACACGTCGAACTGTGGGGCTTCGGCTGCGGCCGGGCACGCACGGAATCATTCATATGCGACGAGGGGGAACAGAGCGGCGAGGTTCGGCGACGCTCGAGCTCGTGTTCACGAAAAAGTAAGCCCGCCAGGTGAGGCGGGCTCGCGCGTTTGAGTCCTCGCGCACCTAAGGGGGCGCGGATGTTTCTCTGCGCGGACCAATCGCTGCTGCCACTGCTCGAAGCGTCGAGCGTGATGCGTCGTCGCTCGCGTCGACCGCCGCATCACGCTCCGAGCGTCGCCCCCTAAACCGAAGTCCGCAGCTTCTGATGAATCGCGTGAATACTCGCGAAGCTGGGAATTCGCGCAGGCCCCGACACTTGGTCGAGGGCGATGCGCATCTGAGCGGCGCAGCGGCGCGGGTCCATCATGCCGATTCCGGTGCCGAGCCCGGGAACGAGGAGCGACGCGATTCGATGCGGGTGCGAGCCTGCCTGGTTGTGCCGAACGACGGCGAGGAGGGCAGCGCGGAAGGCGACGTATGCGTTCACGGTGGAGGCGACGCTCTCCGGCACGCGCATGGTGGGCGCGACGACGAGGAAGGGCCAACGCTCGCTCGTGGTCTCTACGACTTCGGCCGCGCCGACGTGGAGCTCACCGTGGTGCCTCTCGAGGATGACGCGTCGAACGGCGCCCTCGATAGTGCCGCCGAGCGCGTCGCGAATCGCGGCGTCGAGCCCGCCGTCCATGTTACCGAAGCTGTTGGCGGGGCTCACCATCGCGTCCGCCTCGTGAGCGAAGAAGTCGCCTTCGATGGCAGTCACGTTTTCGTGATTCGCGAACACCTCCGACCACGCGCGGACGAGACTGGGCGTGCGGTCGACGAGGAGGATTTTCGCGGGGAGCATGAGGCGTGGGGGTGTAGCACGCGGAGCTCCGGCTCGCGCGGCACCGGCATTTGACGTCGACATCCGATCGCGCCACCATGGCGACGATGGCTCGTCTCTCGTCCGGCCGAACGGCGCCTACGGCCCTTGCAACGAACGCGACACCGACCCGTGCTCCGCGAGCTTGGCTCTCCAAGGTCGGTTTCGTTGCGGCGGGGCTGGCCATCTTCGTCGCTTGCGGCGGCGCGGTAGATGCGGAATGCGAACGGATGGGCGGGGGCGATTGCTTCCGCGCGTACGGGACCTGCGGCTACGCGAAGACACGCGACTTCACAGGCGACGAGTGTCTGCCCACGTGCGGCGCTTCGCGAGAGTGTCCGGAGGGCCGTGCGGCCGAGGACCGCGCTGGCGCTGAGAATCCGGAATCGAACGTTATCACGGGAATGGTCTCGCTCTGCGTTTGTGCTCCGCAGCGGAAGTGAGCGCCGATCGCGGTCACCTAGACGCGCCTCCCCCCGTTTGCCATGCTCCCCGCATGACGCCCTTGCGCACCTTGCTCGCCCTGGGGCTCGTCGGCTCCCTCTATAGCTGCGCATCGCCCCCGCGCGAACCGGCTACGGCGAGGGTGCCCACCGCGAGCTGGGCGCGGGAGATTGAAGCGACCAAGGTGCCCGAGACGTGCGCGGGC
>JAAFHV010000067.1:0-27246 GCA_013297655.1 Myxococcales bacterium
CTTCATCGGATACCACGTGTCGCGTGCGCTCCTCGCGCGCGGCGACGCGGTGGTCATCCTCGACGACTTCAGCAACGCCCCCTACCCCACCGCGCAAAAGCGCGCCAACGCGGAGGACCTCGCGAAGGCGTTCGGGCCCGAGCGGGTCACGGTCCACGAGGGCACCGTCACGTCGCGCGCGACCGTCGACGAGGTCCTCGCGGGCGCGTCCTCCGTGATTCACCTCGCCGGTCTCGCCGGTGTCCGGCCCTCCTTCGACGATCCCGCCCGCTACGTGGCGGTCAACGTGGAAGGCACCGCGAACGTGCTGGAGGCAGCCTACGCGCGCGGCATCGTGCGCGTCATCGCGGCGTCGAGCTCCTCGGTCTACGGCGACGACACTCCCCTCCCCGCCAAAGAGGAGGCCCCCTCCATCGAGCCCGCCTCACCCTACGCCGCGAGCAAACGCGCGATGGAGCTGGTGGCGCTCGCGTGCGCGCGTCGCATGCCGGAGCTCACGTTTACCGCCCTCCGATTTTTCACGGTCTACGGCGCGCGCCAACGGCCCGAGATGGCGATCACCAAGTTTGCGCGCGCGCTCCTGAGCGGCGAAACGATCCCCATCTTCGGCGACGGGTCCATGCGCCGCGACTTCACCCACGCGTCCGACATCGTGCGCGGTGTGCTCGCCGCAGAGGCGCGTATCTCCCCAGGATTTCGCGCGTTCAACCTGGGCTCGGGCGCGCCGGTCACCCTCCGTGAGCTCGTGACGGCGCTCGAGGCAGCGTCGGGACACAAGGCGTCCCTCGTCCACGAGGACCGCCCGCTCGGCGACGTGGAAGCCACCTTCGCGGACATCTCTCGCGCGCGGCACGAGCTCGGCTGGACCCCCGAGGTTCGCCTCGCCGACGGCCTCGCGACCGTCTTTGCGTGGCTCCGTCGCGGCGAGGGCTGAGCGGCGCGAGCGAGCATGCCCGCGGACGAGACCGGCTCCGACCGGCCCGGCGCTCGCAAGGATCGCGATCGCGCTCACTCCGCGAAGCGAGTGCCGAGGAACGCGAGGAAGAGGCCGGGGTTGTCGTCGAAGAAGCGGCACACCTCTTCGCGATCGATGACGAAGAGCTTTACCGCGGTTTGCGCGCGCGCAGAGCCGAGCGCGGGACCGCCCTTCCGGAGCGCGTCGATTTCGCCGAGGAACGCCGAGTGCCGAAGGGCGATCGCGTCTGCCCCCGGTGTCTCCAAGCGCACCTCGCCGTCGATGACGAGGTAGGCCGCGCTCGGCACCTTGCCGCGATCCCAGAGGCTCGCGCCCTTCGGGAGCTCGAGGGGGTCGAGGGCGCTTTGGAGCTGCGTCTTTTGGCTGCTGGTGAGGCCGGAGAGGACCGAGTTCTTGCTGATGAGCTCCCACGCACCTTCGTCGCGCACACGCACGAGGCGCTCGAGGCGCTTCAGCATTTCGCTGCCGCGGAGGAGCGGGAGAAAGTCGTCGCGATCGATCGCGAGAAGATCGACCTCGGTGTGGGCGATGACGTCGGCCATGCGAGGCTCGTCGAGGATGAGGGCGCGCTCGCCGAAGTAGTCGCCCGCTTGGTAGGTCTTGAGCTTCGTGCCGCCGCGAACCACGTCCACGTGCCCGTTCACGACGATGTAAAACGCGTCGCCACGGGTGCCCTGCGTGACGATGCGCTCGCCGGCCGGGAGCGAAATACGACGCACCACTTGCAAGAGCTGCCTGGCGCGGGACAGCGGCAAATCGCGCAGAAAGTCCACCATCGAGACGGCGTCGAGGAGCGCTATCGCCTCGCCGTGCTCGGGCGGCGACACGTCGACGCGGAGCGTGTGCTCGAGCCCCACCTTGGCCGGCCGGAGCCCCGTGTCCTGCGGCACGTCTTTCTCGGCGATGTGGACGAGGAAGAGCCGTTTTTTGACCTCCGGGGAGAGCTCCGCGAGCGACGAAGCGGGCGTGTGCAGCGGCGGGATCCCGGCCTCGTGGAGGATGAGGTTGTGGTGCCCGCGGAACGAGTACAAATCGCGGAAGCGCTGGCGCCCGAGCACCCGCTTGTCGAACATCTCGCGCACGCGGGTGGGGTCGTAGAGCGTGTCGCCCGAGATCGCGATGCTCTTGCCGCCGTAGAACGCCTCGACCCCGATCGCGGGGATCGAGTGGAGCGTGTAGCGGAACCAAAGCTCGCCGCCACGCACGTGCACCGGGGCGCCGATGCGCACCGGATGGAACACGAACGTGCGGCGCAGGACCTCCTCGTTGTACCCGGACAGAGCCGAGTATTTCCTGAGGAAAGACGCGAGGATATGCGGCGTCGTGTAGACGCTCACCTTCGTCTCTTCGAGGATCTTTTGGAAGGTGCCGGCGTCGTGGTCGGCGTGGCAGTGCGTGAGAATCACGCCGTCGATCGTCTTCGGCGCGACGCCGCGGGCGCGGAGGTACTCGGTCGCGTCGGTGGGCGGATCGACGACGAGCGCGCGCCCGCCGAGCCAAAGCAAGAACCCGGTCGTCTTGCCGGACGGATCGAATCCGTGGCTCGCGCCGAGCACGGTGACGCCGAAGTCGGGAGGGAAGAACTGCCCCGAGCCGACCCCCGTCTCGACCGTGGAGAGCGCGCGCGGCGGGAGCTCGACCTCGGCCGGCACCTTCGCGAGGCACTCGGCGCCGTCGTAGATCGAGTAGACGTCGCCCGCCTTCGAGATGGTGACGTGCTCGCCGAAGCGCGCGTAGCCCGCAGAGTCGAAGTGGTGGAACTCGACGAGATCGTCGACCTCGAGGCGTCCGCGCCCGGGCACGTTCCGGAAGTACTCCGCCTCGCCGTGAAAATCGGGGCGCGCGTCTTGCGGGATGCCGGCGGCGAACTCGGAGTCGTCCGGCACCCCGACGGGGCCGAACAAGGTCTCCTGGAAGATCGCGCGGATGCGAGCCTCCACGTCCGCCGACTCGACGAGCAGCCGCGCCTTCCGCTTGAGGAGGAAGAAGCTGTAATACGAGGGGAACTCGAACTCGGCGACGGAGAGCCCGCGCTTACGATCGAAGAGCTTCCGCGGGACCACGTAAAGATCGGGCAGCGCGAGCTTCTGCGCCATCACGTCTTTGATCGTCTCCGGCGGAATCCCCACCTGGATGGCCCCGGCGGAGGTGGGTACGTACGTTCCCCCGCGCGGAAGGACGAACCAGTCTTCCTTCGGCATCACCCGTCGACGATACATGGCTCCGTCGCTCGTCGCGCAGCAATCGGTCGGGTTCGCTGCGGCGCGTTTGGGGGCGGTTCGTTCGGCCCCCGAGCGCTACTTGCCGAGCCGCTTCTTGAGGGCCGAGAGGGCGCCCTCGGGCTTCGCCGCCTTCTTCGTTTTCCGCGGTAGTTTCGTGAGCTTCCCCGATTCGAAGAGCGCACGGAGCTCGCCCTCCATGACGCGCCCGAAGAGCACACGGACCGCTTCCATGCCGACCGGCCGCAAGATGCCCACCGTCTCGGCGGCGTCGCGATCGCCCAAAAAATCGTCGGCCCGCTTCACGAAGAGCTCCACCAAATCTTTCGCCGCGCGCGACAGATGCTTGCGGAGCACCTCCGAGGCCGCGATGCCCAGATCGGGATCGACTCCCGCCGCTTCGAGCTTCATCGCGACGGCGAGGAGCGCGGGGCTGTGGAGCAGGAACACCTCGCCCTTACGCTCGACGAGGCGCGTGCGCTGGAGATCCGCGAGGAGCCCCGCGCGCTTCGTGCCCGCCAAGTCGTAGAGCTCGTCCTCCGTCACGGTGCGCGGGCGATCGTTCGCCCACGAGGTTTGGAGCTGCGCCTCCACGCCGAAAAACTCGGCCAAGTCGAGCTCGCCCTTGTCGAGCCCGGCGGCAAGATCCGAGATCGCGTCCATGCGAAGGCCCTTGTCTTGGAGCTGCGCGATGAGCTTCAGGCGATCGCGGTGCTTGTCGCCATAGAACGCGACGCGGCCGCGGATCTCGGGAGCCATGAGGGCGCCCTTCGATTGGTAGAAGCGGATCGTGCGGCTCGGGACGCGGGTCTCGGCGGCGAGCTCGTCGATCGAGTACTCGCGCGGTCGCGGTGTCGCCTCTTCGGGGGTCGCTTCGTCTTCCGGGGGAGGGGTGGGCATCGCGGGGGAACGGGAGAGTTCCATGCTCACGCCATACTCCGCAAGAGATCGCTCGGAGTGCCGTCGCGCGAGAGGCGCACGAGCATGCGGACCATCGACGAAAGCGTCTTTCCCCACGACTCTTTGCGATAGCGGACGCCATGGTTTTCGCAGGCGCGCCGCACCTCGGGGGCGATCGCGCGGAGCCGCTCGGGCGGGAGCGCCGGAAAGAGGTGATGCTCGATTTGCAGATCGAGCGCGCCGCACAGCATGCTCACGGGCTTCGGCACGTCGAAGTCGTTCGACGCCTCGACCTGCATCGCGCACCACTCGCCGCGCCCCGAAGGGCGCGTCCCACGCGAATACGACGCGGTGTCCTCGCCGACGTGGCCGCAAAAGATCGTGGTCGCCGAATAGACGTCGCGCATCGTCTCGGCCAGGAAATTCCCGAGGATCACCTTCCAGAACATCGGCCCCGCGAGCGCCGGAAACGCGACGTAGTTCACGAAGTAGTACGGCGCGTACTTCCGAAATGCGCGCGTGAACGCGAGGCGCACGCTCGCTCGCGATCGATCGGGGAGCACGTCGAACCGCTCCGGCTGGCCGTTCTCGAAGAACACGTCGTGGAGCCCGGTGAAGTGCCAGCTCGTGAAGAACGCGAACGTCGGGAAGAGCCCGAGGAGCGCGAACGGCACTTGAAAACGATGCTTCTTCGCGTGCGGCGTCCCGGTCGTGAGGCGAATCGGTCCGTAGTGGATGTCCGGATCTTTGCCCGCGACGTTCGTGTTGCCGTGGTGCTTCACGTTGTGGCCGGTGCGCCACGACTCCTCGTCGATCGGGGTGTCCCAGTAGAACTTCTTGCTCTGGTAACGCTCGGCCCCGGGCAGCCCGTCGTAGGCCCCGTGAAGCGCGGTGTGCCCGATCTCGGTCGCCTGGAGCTGCTTGTGGAGGAAGAGTGCGCCGACGCCAAGGAGGAAGCTCACCGGCTCTGGGCTCACGTGGATGAGCAGGCGCCCGGCCACCATCAGCGCATGCGAGATCGCGTCGAGCCGCTTCACGTGACGAACGTCCTCCGCGCCCACCTTCGCGCGCGCCGCTTTCCCGATGCGATCGATCTCCTCGCCGAACGCCCGCAGACGCGAGGCGCGCTCCTCCGCCGATTCGCGGGTCGCGGGCGCCGCCTGCAAGCGGTGCGACGAGGAAGTTGAACGGACGTGGCTCGGCTCGAGCGCGGGCGTGGGCATCGCGGACATGGCGTCTCCTCCTCGCCGCGCGAACCGCGCGACGAAACAAGGCCCCGACCCCGGGGCGATGGAAGCGCAGCGGGGGCCGCGCCTCGTGATGGGACAACCATGACTGCGACACCTATTGGTGTCAATGACAAATCGCGCACTCAACGATGCAACATCGAATGCTGTCATGCTTGCCGGTTCTGCGTGCGCGTGGGCGGAAACTCAGTACGGTACGGAGATGCTTTCTCGTGCGCTTCGAGCGACGTCCGTCCTCGCTTTTGTCCTCGCGGCGATCGCGGCATGCAAGTCGGCCTCGCTCGCTCCTCAGGGCGGAGAGTGCGCCCTCGCGACCGACTGCGAGCCTGGCCTCGTCTGCTTGGCCAAGGCCGACGGGACCACCCGCTCGTGCGAGAGCGACCTCACTGCCGTCACCAACCCGGTCCCGCCGAACGCACGCGACGGCGGCGAAGGTGGTCTCGTGGTCGAGGGCGACGGTACGGCCCCCGTCCCGCCGACCGATGGCGGCCCGGTCCCGGACACCTCGACTCCTCCGGTCGACTCCTCCGTCCCGGACACGTCGACCGGCACCGACGCCGCCGACGCGGCTGGCTGAGCAACCCCGAACGAGCCTCGCGTCGCTCTGGAGGCGCGAGCCTCGCGTCGCTCTGGCTGGAGGCGCGAGCGTCGCGTCGCTCTGGAGGCGCGAGCGTCGCGTCGTTCTGGAGGCGCGAGCGTCGCGTCGCTCTGGAGGCGCGAGCGTCGCGTCGCTCTGGAGGCGCGAGCCTCGCGTCGCTCTGGAGGCGCGAGCGTCGCGTCGCTCTGGAGGCGCGAGCGTCGCGTCGCTCTGGAGGCGCGAGCGTCGCGTCGTTCTGGAGGCGCGAGCGTCGCGTCGCTCTGGAGGCGCGAGCGTCGCGTCGCTCTGGAGGCGCGAGCGTCGCGTCGCTCTGGAGGCGCGAGCCTCCGCACGGCGCTTTTTCTGCAGCTCCTGCCCGCGCGAGCTGGCATCGTTGCGTGATGAAAACTGCAGGCGTCCTCGGTTCCGGCACGGTGGGAGAGGTCCTCGCGAACGGCCTTTTGAAGCACGGATACGCGGTCACACGCGGGTCGCGTGATCCGAAGAAGCTCGACGCGTGGAAGGAGAGCGCGGGGCCGAACGCGAGCACCGGAACCTTCGCGGACGCGGCAAAGGCCGATCTCCTCGTGCTCGCGGTGAAGGGCCTCGCGGCAGAAGAGGCGCTCGCGTTGGCGGGTCCGGCGATCGAGGGAAAGGTCATGATCGACGCGACCAACCCGCTCGCGAACGCGCCCCCGGTCGACGGCGTTCTCAGCGTGTTCGCGGCTCCAGGAAAAATTTCCAGCGACCCGCTTCGTGAAGGCCTTCTCGTGCGTCGGCAACGCAAACTTCGTGAACCCCTCGCTCGCGGGCGGCCTAAAGCCTTCCATGTTCGTGTGCGGAAACGACGACGCGGCGAAGGCCGAGGTGCGCGCCGTGCTCGACGCGTTCGGCTGGGAGATGGAGGACATGGGCCGCGTCACGGCCGCCCGCGCGATCGAACCGCTCTGCGTGCTCTGGTGCATCTCGGGCTTCCGCCAAAACCGTTGGAATCACGCGTTCAAGGTGCTTTTGGCGTGACGCGCACGTGGTAAGGTCTCGTAAATGACCCGTAGCTTCATCGTCGCGGTCGTTTTGTTCGGCGCCGCGGCCGCGGCCACAGTGTTGGGCTGTGAGGACGACGAGAAGGTCCTCGTCGGCGAAGGCAGCCCTTGCGCGAGCATCGTCGACTGCCAAGCTGGCCTCTCCTGCGTCGCGACGAGTGGCACCGAGCGCGTCTGCAAGATGGCCTCCACCCCCGTCCCGGTGACCCCCGAGGTCGACGCCACCACCGAGGACGCGGGGCAAGATGCGATCGCGGCCCCGGACGCCGATCCAGACGCGGGCGATCCGGACGCGAGCGCTCCCGAAGGTGGCGACGCAACGCTCCCGGTCGACGCGGCCGACGCCGCCATCACGGACGCGGCCGACGGCGGATGACCCATGTGGCGCCGTCGAGGCGCCGCGCGCACGCGGGCGCGACGCGGAGACCAAAGGTTCTCCCCGCCCGCGGGTTCCGATCCGGAGCCTCCCTCGGGTGGGCGCTCCCAGCCCTCCACGCCCTCGCGCCCCACGTTTTGCTTATCGAGTCGATTGCGAAGCCCGTGTAACTTCGCTACCGTTTTGACACCTCACGAAGCGCGCAGGGTACCTTACCTGACCGCATTGCCAGCTTCGCGTTCGCGGGAAAATTCCGCTGAGCACGCTGCCCCAAAAGCTCCCCTCCGTTGTCCCTCTAGCCCGGCGAGTCCCCATGGCTGAACAGAAAGAAAGCTCGGTCCTCTTCTCTCTCAAAGAGCTCATGAACCTGGAGGAAGACCGCATTCGCCAGGAAGAGGACGATCGTCAACGCAAAGCCGACGCCGAGATGCAAGCGCGCCTCGACGCCGAGCGCCGCACGCGCGAAGCCGAAGAGGCCCGCCTGCGCGACGAAGAGGGCCGCAAGCGCGCCGACGAGCAGCGCACCCGGGAGGAGCAAGCGCGCCTCGAAGCGATGCGCCAAGCCGAGGTCGAGCGCGCCCGCGTGGAGGCCGAGAACGCGGCGCGCATGCAGGCGATGCAGGCTCAGCAAGAGCACGAACGGCAGCTCACCCACATCAAGGAGAGCCAAGGCAAAAAGAAGGCGACCTACATCGCCGGCGGCATCGGCGCCCTTCTCCTCGTCGGCCTCATCGGCGGCGGTCTCGCCCTCAAGTCCCAGAGCGACAGCCAGGCAAAAGCCGAAGCCGCGCACAAGGCCGAAATGGCCGAGTACCAGGCCAAGCTCGACAAGGCGACCAAGGACCTCGAGCTCCAAAACCAGCAGGTGAAAGACCTCGAAGGCTCGGTCGCGAACGCGAAGACCGACGCGGAGAAGAAGGCCGCCGAAGCCGCCCTCCTCGCCGCGAAGGAAGAGCAGAAGAAGCGCGCCGGCCAGGTCAGCTCGTTCAAGCCGCCGACCCCGGGCGTCGGCCAGCCCACGAAGCCGCGCCCCGCGTGCACGTGCCAGGCCGGCGACCCGCTCTGCTCCTGTCTCTGATCGCGTCCCACTTTTTCCCTTCGATCGCACTCCTATGAACAGCGACCGCAAGGGCCCCCCGAACGACGACCGAGCCGCGTTTCCTCGCGAGAGGCGCGCGGCTCGTCCGTTTCGAAGGCAGGCCCCCGTCCCCCAAGGTCCCGTCCCCGAGGGCCGCCTCGTATGCGGCCTCCAGCCCGTCCGCGAAGCGATTCGTGTGCATGGTGCACGTATTACGACCTTGCTCGTGGAGCAGGGCGACTCCCCCACCCTCGACGCGGTCGCGCGCTTCGGCGCCGACCAGGGTGCCGTCGTGTCTCGCGCTTCGCGTGGGGAGCTCGATCGCCTCACGGCTGGCGCACGTCACCAGGGCGTGGTCGCGTTCGCGCCCGAGCTCACGTTGCTCTCCAGCACCGAGGGCCTCGAGGTGAGCGGCACGCCGCTCTTCTTGTGCCTCGACGAGCTCGAGGATCCCCAGAATTTCGGCGCGATCGTGCGCTCCGCGGTCGCATTCGAGGCGTCGGCGGTGGTGTGGCCCGCGCATCACTCCGCGCCGCTCAGCGCGGCCACGTTCCGCGCGTCGGCGGGGGCGATCGAGCACGCCCGGCTCGTACGTGTGTCGGCGCTCCCGAACGAGCTCACGGCGATGCGCGAGCGGGGCATCACCGTGCTCGGCCTCGACGCCGACGCGAAGACCACCCTCGGCAAGACCGACCTGCGCGGCCCGATCGCGCTCGTCGTGGGCTCCGAAGGCAAAGGTCTGCGCAAGCCCGTGAAGCAAGCGTGCACCCGCCTCGCCAAGCTCCCGATGAGCCGCGCGATTGGCTCGCTCAACGCGTCCGTCGCCGCCGCGATCGCGCTCTACGAGGTGTCGCGCCAGCGCGTCATCGAAGAGCCCGAAGAGCCGTAACCTCTCGTTTTATCACGAATTTTCGGTCTCCTCGAAGAACAGGAGCACGCGGCGCGCGGCCTCCGGGAAGGCTCTCCGCGTTCCCACCCGGGCCGCGTCTTCATCGAGGCTCGCAGGCATGCCGAGGGCGCGGGTGAAGCGCCGGAGCTCGGGCGTGAACGCGGTCTCCTCCTCGGGCGTCAGGGGTCCGCGCTCGCGCACGAGGCCCGTTCTTCGACCGAGCGCGCGACGCACCGCCATCTTGAGCTTCATCACGAGCGACGCGAACGCGAACACACACGAGCCGTTCGTGTCCGCGCCCACCGCGAGCACGTCGGTTCGAAGCGCGGGATCGTGGTCGGCCAAGAGCGCCTCGAGATCGCCGTCGAGCGCGCGGTCGAGGGCGCGAAAGAAGCCGCGCTGGCCTCGGGCGTGAGCGGGCTCGAAGAACGCGGCGAGGTGCGAGAGATCGTGAACGCAGAACCCGAGCGGCGTCGCGTAAGGCCCGAGCGGGGCGTGCTCGTCGAGGAGCGAGACGCAGCGGCGGCGCGCGGCTTGAAGCGCGATCACCTCTCGCGCCGCGAGCGGGCGCCTGTACACCGTCGCGACGTGGGTTCCCGCGAACATCCCGAGGAGCGCGCGCCGAGCGTCGTCCGGGAGGTCCCGCACACCACGCGAGGCGACGCGATCGATCGCCGAGCCTGACACGCGCACCGAGCCCGAGCCCGCGAGCGGATCGGGCCGCCGCCCCACGAACGCGCGCGCTCCGTGGAGGCGTCCTGCCCACGCGAGCACGAACGCGGCGACCTCTTCCGCGTCGATCGCGGCCCGCTCGTTCGTCACCGTGCCCCGCGTGGTGCGAGAGGCCACGCGCAGCGCGCGCGGGTGGAGACGCCGACGAGGCACGCGACGCGGCCCCGAAGCGCGCACGTAGACCGCACGAAGGACCCTCCCCCGCCCGCGGACCGTCTTGTACGCTCGCCCTCATGACCGTGCTCGTCGAAAACCAAGGGCCTGTACGCACCGTCGTGATCGCGCGATCGGCCGTAAAAAACGCGATCGATCGCGCGACGGCGGAGGCGCTGTCGAGGGCCTTCGTCGACTTCGAGGGCGACGAAGGCGCGAAGGTGCTCGTGCTCACTGGCGAAGGCGGCACGTTCTCCGCGGGGGCCGATTTGAAGGCGCTCTCGCAGGGCACGCCGAACCGGGTCGAGCACGGCGGAGATGGCCCCCTCGGGCCGACACGGATGATGCTCTCGAAGCCCTCGATCGCCGCCATCGAAGGCTACGCGGTCGCGGGCGGGCTCGAGCTGGCGCTGCTCTGCGACCTCCGCGTATGCGCCGACGACGCGACGTTTGGTGTATTCTGCAGGCGTTTCGGCGTCCCGCTGATCGACGGCGGGACGGTTCGTCTGCCGCGCCTGATCGGGCTCTCGCGCGCGCTCGATTTGATCCTCACCGGGCGCGCCGTGGGTGCGGACGAGGCCCTCGCGATCGGGCTCGCGAATCGCGTCGTCAAGAAGGGAGAAGCGCGCGCCGCGGCGGAGGCCCTCGCGCTGCAAATCGCGTCGTTTCCGCAGGCGTGCATGCGCAACGATCGGCGCTCGGCCTACGAGCAGCACGGGCTCCCGCTCGAGGCCGCGATCGACAACGAGCTTCGCCTCGGAATGGCCTCCCTCGGCGCGGGAGAAGCCGCCGACGGCGCGATGGCGTTCATCTCCGGAAAAGGTCGCCACGGCACGTTCTGAGCCGCGACGCGCGATCACGCTCGGCTCACGGCATCTTCGAGTAGCGGTCGGTCGAGCCGTGGATCGGCCACAGCCGCAGCTTCACCGTCTCGGCGAGCTCTTGCGCGCGTTCGCGGCCGACGAGCGACTCCGCTTGGAAGAGCCCGAAGCTCAGGTAGTCGTCCATGAGCGACACGAGCCAGGTGTCCGGGTCGTCGCCCGCGAGGGCAGCGAGGTTCTTCGCGAGCCGCTCGCCGTTGAGGGTGCCGTCCGGCGCAGGCCCCGAGCCGCGGAAGAGCGGATCGTAGACGCCGGAGCCGGTCGCGAAGTTCGCGAGCCCGTCGCGCAGCTCTTGCCCCTTTTTGACGCTGTCGGCACCTTCGTGGATCGCGGCGAGAGCCGGATTGTATACCTCGATGATCGCCTCCGCCCCCTGCGGCTTCGCGGCGGCGAGCGTCACGTAGCCGCCGCTCGTGAGCTGGAAGATCGCGCGCGTGACCTCGAACTCGAGCTGCCCCGTCACGCGCCCGAGCTCCGTCACGCTCCGCCGCCCGTCGCACTCGTCGTAGACCGCGCGCAGCTCGTCCGGCGGAATCTTTCCGTGTACTTTCGCGGGGATATACGAGTCGTTTGGGATCTTCTCGCGGAAGTACCGCATCTCGTCGACCCGCCTCGCGCCCTCCATCATGAGCGCGCTCGCGTTCAAGTTGTGGCGGTGCTGGATGAGCTTCTCGTCGAAGCGATCGAAGAAATAGAAGCTGCCGGTTTGCACCTGGAGGGCGCCGTAAAACACCTCTTCGACTTGGCGCGCCATCATCGGGAAGAGGGTGCTCACGTCGACGAACGCGAGCTCGATCGCGGCCTCGCCGAGGCGCTTGCCGGTGCGGGTCGAGGCGGTGACGAGCGCCTCCAGTTGCTCGCGGGTGAGCACGCCGAAGCGATAGAGCACCTCGCCGAGACGCTCCTCCGGGACGTTCGTGATCGCGCCGAGCACCGCGCCGCGGTCGACGAAGATGCTGCGAATGCCGGCCTCTTCGTAGACGATGAGCTCGCCGCGCCACTGCGACTGCGTGACGAGGCCGATGATGTCGTAGAGCACGCCCGGCTTACGAATCTCGCCGGCGAGCTTGAGGGTCGCGTCCCCCGCGCGGAGGAGCACGACGCTCGGCGGGCTGGGGAGCAACGAAAAATCGCCGGTCCTCGCGCGGAGCTCTTGGCTGGCGGCGCGCCCAACGGGGTGCAACGTGCCCGTCTGGTCCACCCGCACGAGTGCGTCACGCTCGGCCATGTCGACTTGTCACTTTACCAGGGCAGCGGCGAAAAACGTAAATTGGTCGCGACCTTTCGCGAGGAAGCAGCTTCGCCATTCGGCAAGAACGCGAAATCGCGGGTAGTGTCGCACTCGGCTCCCATGTCGCTCCCCGCCGGCCCCGCACAGCTCGCCACGCTCCTCGCGCCCACCTACGTCGCCGACGATCGCACTGCCCTGCTCGCGTTCCTCGCGCTCAACCTCCAAAAGCCGCTGCTGTGCGAGGGGCCCGCCGGCGTGGGCAAGACCGAGCTCGCCCTCGCCCTCGCGACCGCCCTCGAGCGCCCGCTCTTGCGCCTCCAATGTTACGAGGGGCTCGACGAGGGCAAGGCGCTCTACGAGTGGGACTACGGCAAGCAGCTCCTCTACACGCAGCTCCTCCGCGAGACGATCGCGGAGAAGGTCGCCGGCGCGGGAGGCGTCGCGGAGGCGATGGCGCGGCTCTCCGACGACGCGGGTGGGTTCTACGGAGAAGAGTTCCTGGTCGCGCGCCCGCTGCTCGCCGCGGTGCGGAGCGACGTGCCGGTCGTGCTCCTCATCGACGAGGTCGACAGGGCCGATCCCGAGTTCGAGGCGCTGCTCCTCGAGGTGCTCGCGGAAGGGCAAATCACGGTCCCCGAGCTCGGCACGTTCCGCGCGAAGCACCCTCCCCTCGTGCTCCTCACGACCAACGGCGCGCGCGACATGAGCGACGCCCTCCGCAGGCGGTGCGTGCACGCGTTCCTCGACTACCCGACGCCGTCGCGCGAGGTGCGCATCCTGGAGCTGCGGGTCCCCGGCGTCGCAAAAGATCTCGCCGCCGCGCTCGTCGCGTTCGTCGCGAAGCTGCGGGCGATCGAGCTCCGCAAGTCGCCCTCGATCTCCGAGACGATCGACTGGGCGCGCGCCCTCGTGCTCCTCGGCAAGAGCGCCCTCGACCGCGCGCTCGTCGAAGAGACGCTCGGCCTCTTGCTCAAGTACGAAGAGGACCGCGAGAAGGTCGCGACCATGCTCCCGAAGCTCCTTGCCTGATCCGTAGCGTCTCTCGCGGCGGGACGCGCGATCGATCGGGAGCGGCGCCAGGAGTGGCGCGCGGATCGAGGGCAAATCAAGCTCGCGGCGGAGCTCAGCGGAGCTCGGCCACCTGCTCACCGAACACGCGCTCGAGCCCGGAGAGCACGGTGTCGCCTACCTCGACGCGGAACTTTCGTCCGAGCGCGAGCATGGCCTCCGAGCCGTCGCTCAGGTGGATCACGAGGCTGACCGGGGTGTCTCCCGGGCTCGCGGTGAGCACGCCGGCCATGCGGTCGAGCTCGCGCTCACCGATCTTCGCCTCGCGCACCCGAATTTGGACGAGGCGCGTGTCGGCCTTCACCACGTCGGAGAGCGGGACCGCCTCGTTGAAGAAGAGGGTCGGCTCGCGCGGCGAGTCGTCGTGCTCGTCTTGCGCGTCCTCGTCTTTGCGCGGGAAGCTCACCTTGCCGGTGATGACGAGCGGCTCGCCCCCGGTGATGACGTGCGCGTAGGTGTCGATCGCGCTCGATCGGAGCTTCACGTTCACGCGCCCAGTCAGATCTTCGAGCTCGAAAAACGCAATCTTTCCGCCACCATCGCGCAAGATCTTCTCGCGGTAACCCTCCACCATGCCCACCACCTTCACGACCGCCCAGTCTTTCATCGCGGGGAGCTCGGCGAGGGGCACACACTCGAGCTTGGCGAGGGCAGAGGTGCCCTTCAGGTAACGCTCGAGCGGGTGCCCGGAGACATAGAACCCGAGAGACTGCCGCTCGCGGACGAGGGCTTCGCGACGATCCCACGCGTCGCACATGGCGTAGTCGCCGCGCGAGGACGAGCCCTTGGCCCCCCCTCCCGCGTCGAACAAGCCGAACATGTTCGTCTGCCCGCGCTCGCGATCGCGCGAGGCGGCTCGGCTACGCTCGAGGGCGACCTCGATCGACTGGAAAGCGCGTGCACGATGCACGCTTTGCGTCGCGAGCACGGTGTCGAACGCGCCGCACTGCACGAGGGCCTCGAAGACGCCCTTGTTGATCCGCTTCGCGTCGACGCGGGATCCGAAGTCGAAGAGATCCGCGAACGGGCCTCCCGCCGCGCGCGCCTCGAGGAGGGCCTCCAGCGCTGCGCCGCCGAGACCGCGCACCGCGCCGAGACCGAAGCGGATCTGCGGGCCGCAGTTGTCCTTCACGCGCTCGGAGTTTTTGACGCGTCGGTTGCCGTCGGGGTGGGTGTAGACGACCTTGAAATCGATGTCGCTCTCGTTCACGTCCGGCGGGAGCACGGTGACGTTCATCGTGCGGGCGTCGGCGATCGTGCGCACGACCTTGTCGATACGCTCCTTGTCGCTCGTGAGGATGCCGCAGAGGAGCTCGACCGGGTAGTGCGCCTTCAGGTACGCCGTTTGGTACGTGATGAGCGCGTACGCGGCGGAGTGGGACTTGTTGAAGCCGTAGCCGGCGAAGAACTCGAGGAGCCCGAAGATGTGCTCCGCGTCGGCCTCGGCCACGTCTTGCGATTTTGCGCCGTCGACGAAGATGCTCTTCTGCTTCGCCATCTCCTCGGGCTTCTTTTTGCCCATCGCGCGACGGAGGAGGTCGGCGCCGCCGAGCGAGTAGCCCGAGAGCGCCTGCGCGACCTGCATGACCTGCTCTTGGTAGACGATGACGCCGTACGTCGGCTCCAAGATGTGGTCCACCTTCGGGTGCATCTTCGCGATCGCTTTGCGACCGTTTTTGCAGTCGACGAAGTCCTTCACCATGCCGGAGCCGAGGGGGCCCGGACGGTAGAGCGCGACGGCAGCGACGATGTCCTCGAAGCAGTCGGCGCGGAGATCTTTGAAGAGCTGCTGCATGCCGCTCGACTCGAGCTGGAACACGCCCTTCGTTTCGCCCGATCCGAGGAGCTGGTACGTCGCCTTGTCGTCCATCGGTATCGTGTTGATATCGAAGGGCTTTCCGGCGCGCAGCACGTCGGGTCGCGCGTTGATGAGGCGGCACGCGATGTCGACGACGGTGAGGGTCTTGAGGCCGAGGAAGTCGAACTTGACGAGGCCTGCTTGCTCGACGTCGTCCTTGTAATATTGCGTGACGTACGCGCCCGATTTTTCGTCGCGGAAGACGGGGACGTGGTCCCACAGCGCGCCCTCGGCGATGACGATGCCGGCGGCGTGCTTTCCAGCGTGGCGGGTGAGGCCCTCGAGCTTCTGCGCTTGGGTGAGCAGCTCGCGCGTGACCGGCTCGGTCTCGAAGCGGGCACGGAGCTTGGGCTCGAGCTCGAGGCTCTCCGCGATCGTGTAGGTCTCGGCGGGGGTCTTTTGCGGGATGAGGTTCGCGATCGCCTGCGCGTCGATCGGCGAGATCGAGAGGCCGCGCGCGACGTCTTTGATGACGCTCTTCGCCTTGAGCTCCGCGAACGTGGCGATCTGGCCCACGCTCTCTTCGCCGTACTTTCGCTGCACGTACGCGATGACCTGATCGCGACGATCCATGCAGAAGTCGATGTCGAAGTCCGGCATCGAGACGCGCTCGGGGTTGAGGAAGCGCTCGAAGAGGAGGTTGTACGGCAGCGGATCGAGGTCCGTGATCCGGAGCGAGTACGCGACGAGGGAGCCGGCGCCGGAGCCACGACCGGGACCGACCGGGATCCCCTGCTCTTTGCCGTAACGAATGAAGTCCCACACGATGAGGAAGTACCCCGGGAACTTCATCTTGCAGATGACGTCGAGCTCCCAGTGGAGGCGCTTCTCGTAGGCGTCCTGATCGACCCGCTTCCCCACGCCGGAGAACTCGCGGAAGCGCTGGTGGAGCCCCTCGAGCGAGACGTGACGAAAGTACCCCTCCTCGTCGAAGCCCTCTGGAATCGGGAACTTCGGGAGCATCGGGACGCCGAGCTTGAGCTTCAGCTCTTGGCACTTCTCCGCGATGAGGAGCGTGTTCTTCACCGCCTCGGGGTGGGCGGAGAAGAGCTGCGCCATCTCGTCTTGGCTCTTCAGGTACATCTCGCTCGAGCCGTGATGACGGTCCTTCGAGTCTTGGTACGAGCGGCCGGTCTTGATGCACGAGAGGTAGAGGTGCGCCTCGGCGTCGTCCTTGCCGCCGTAATGCACGTCGTTCGTGGCGACGAGGGGCAGGTCCACCCGCTTCGCGAGATCGACGAGGATGCCGTTCAGGATCGGCTGCTCGGGGAGCCCGTGGTCTTGGAGCTCCACGTAGAGCGAGCCCGGATCGAACAGCTCTTTCAGCCGCCCGAGCGCTTTGTAGCCCGCCTCGACCCCTTGCTCGAGCACCGCCTGCGCGATGACGCCGCCCATGCAGCCGGTGGTGCCGATGATGCCCTTGGTGCGGCCCTCGAGCGTGTCGAGCGCGATCGTGGGCGAGCCGGCGGGGCCGGTGGGCTCAGGATGCACGTGCCCGCGCGAGACGAGCCAGACGAGGTTTTTGTAGCCCTCGTTCGACGCCGCGAGCATGGGCAGGTGGTGCGCGTGGCCGCTCGCCGCGATTTCGAGCTCGCAGCCGAGGATCGCCTGCAGGTTCGCCTCTTTCGCCGTTTTGTAAAACGTGATCGCGCCGAACATGTTGCCGTGGTCGGTCACGGCGATCGCCTTCATCCCCGCGGCGCCGGCCTTCTTCACCAGGTTCTTCACCTTGATGGCGCCGTCGAGCATCGAGTACTGCGTGTGCACGTGCAGGTGGACGAACTCGGCCATGCGAGGTCCACCGGTAGCAAGCCTTCACGCGGCGCGATAGGCGCAGCGATCGCTTTCGACGCGACGCGCTAGTCGCTCTCCGCGGACAGCCGCCGCGCTACTCGGCGCTCTGGCGCTGCGCGGCGCGTTCGTCTCATTGGCAGCTCCGTCATCGAAGGTTCGTGCGCTGTTCGGCCAAGTAGGACAAGCGTCGTCGGCACTCGCACGAGGGCGCTAAGCCATAACGCCACGCGTTAGGGCGCACCCGAGAATTTGCGCGTAGGATTCCGATTCGCGCGTGATCGTCGAATACGAAGTCGAAGTCTTGAAATGAAAAAAAGCTAACCGCTATTGTGCTTCCGCTTGCGTTGCCGTGCCCACGCTCGTCTTCGCAAATCGGAAGTGCCGCGGACCGCAGGAACCCGGGGTGGTGTTTCTGTCTCCGGCAGAGTTTGGGAACGGGCAACCCCCCACGAGAACGCGCGAGAACGATACGAGGAGGCTGTTTCACATGAAGCTTTATACGGGATTGGCCATTTGTGGCCTTGGGCTTACGACCGCACTTTTGCTCGGCGCTCCGGGCTGTAGCAGCGACCCCGCAGGAACCGAGGACGGCGGTACGTCCGCTGGCGGCACCAAGAAGCCGCCGGCAAAAGAGGGCGACAAGACCGCCTCGACGGACTCGAAGTTTTACGCGCTCAAGACGATCCAGCTCGGCGACACCGACCGCGGCGGCGCAGCGAGCGCGACGGCTTGGAAAAAGTACGGCTACGACGTCGACGGGCTCGTCTCGACCGACAAGTCGACCGATCACTGCAAGCTCAAGGCGGGCGCCCCCAACAAGGTGAAGCTCGACGGCGACGAGGGCATCGACAACTCGTTCGGCGCGAACATTCTCCCGATCATCACCACCGCCGCCCCCGACGCGGCGAAGTCGATCAACGACAGCCTCAACTCGGGCACCTTCACCGTCATCATCGAGGCGAAGGGCCTCAACGGCGAGGCCGAGCAGACCAACACTGGCCTCACCGGCCAGCTCTTCGCCGGCGGCCAGCTCGCGACGCCCCCGAAGTGGGACGGCACCGACGAGTGGTCCGTCCTCCCCGCCCTCCTCGCCGACGGCTCCAGCGTCGCCGGTGGCTCGAAGGTCAAGTTCGCCGACGCCTACGTCAACAAGGGCTTCTTCGTGAGCGGCACCGACGCGACCGTCACGCTCAGCCTCGCGGTCGGCGGCGCCGCCCTCGACCTCACGATCCAGAAGGCCACCATCTCCTTCAAGAAGCCCGCCAGCGGCGTGCTCGCGACCGAGGGCACCATCTCCGGCGTGCTCGCGACCGAGCAGCTCATCAGCGAGCTCCAGAAGGTCGCCGGCCGCGTGTCGACGTCCCTCTGCTCGGGCAGCACGTTCGACAACATCGCGAACCAGATCCGCCAAGCCTCCGACATCGGCAGCGATGGCAAGAACGCCACCGGGGCCGACTGCAACGGCATCTCGATCGGCATCGGCTTCACCGCTGCCGAGGTCAAGCCCATCACCAAGGTGGCGGCCCCCGGCGCTCCGACGCCCGATCCGTGCAAGGCCGGCGACGGCGGCACCGACTGATCGCATAACCAAAGCGCCCGCACCGTGCGTATCGAAGTAGATACGTAAGTGCGGGCACGACAAGAGCCTCGCTTCGGCGGGGCTTTTGCTATTTTCGGACCTGATTCGTCCCTGCGGCGAGATGGCCGAGCACGGCAGCCTATTTCTCGCAGCGACCCTTATAGGTGCAGAATGCATGTGTTTGGTCTGACGGGAGGCATCGCCTCGGGGAAGAGCACGGTCGGGGCGAGGTTCCGCGCGCGCGGCGTGCCAGTGATCGACGCCGACCAGGTGGCGCGCGAGGTGGTCATGCCCGGAACCGAGGGCCTCGCCGCGGTCGTCGCCGCGTTCGGATTGGCGGTGCTCCTGCCCGATGGCTCCCTCGACCGCGCGCGGGTGGGCGACATCGTGTTCGCCGACGCCGCCAAGCGCGCCACGCTCAACAGCATCGTGCACCCGCGGATCGCCGCGGCGAGCCAAGCCAAGATGGCCGCCCTCGCCGCGGAGGGCGCGCAGGTGGTCTGCTACGAGGCCGCGTTGCTCGTGGAAAACGGGCTCACCGAAGCGTTTCGGCCCCTGGTCGTGGTCGCGGCGAACGAAGATACCCAAAGGCGGCGGATCGGCACCCGCGATGGCCTCGACGACGCGAATGCACGTTCCCGGATCGCCGCGCAGCGCCCGCTCGCCGAAAAAATCGCGACCGCCGACGTGGTCGTTCACAACGATGGCACCCTCGTCGAGCTCCACGAGGCGGCGGACGCGGCGCTCCGCGACGTGCTCGCTCGCCTTGGCGTCGCGACGGGGCCTTACTTCGACAAACCGTTGCGCTGAGCGTTCGTCGCTCGTCTGGCGGCGGGCGAGGTCGTGCTAGGATTTCTGGCTGGTGGTGACGAAGCAGCACACGGGAGTGTCTTCGCCCTACGAGGACGATCCTCAAGATCCGCGCGACGCCCGATCGACCCCACGGCCCGGGCTCGTGCTCCTTTACGCTCCGAACTTCGAGCAGCTCCACCCCGCCTACCCGTTCGGGCACCAAGACATCACGATCGGGCGCGATCCGGTCCATGCGATCTGCATCCCCGAGCAGGCGGTGAGCCGCATGCACGCGCGCATCCATCGCACCGCGATGCCGGGCGAAGGCGACGTGTTCGTGCTCACCGACCTGGGCAGCCGCAACGGCACCGTCGTCGACGGCAAGAACGTCATGGAAGCCGTCCTCGAGCCGCTCTGCGAGGTGCGCATCGGCGACGCCATCTTCAAGTTCGTCGACGAAGGCGCCGACGTGTCCGCGGCGTACCGGATCGACGGCGTCGTGGCCGGGCGAAGGCGCGCCGACTCCTTCGTCGAGCTCGTCGGCGGCGCCAAAATGGACGCCATCGCGGCCGACATCGAGCGCATCGCGCCGACCGAGCTGTCGTGCGTCGTCCTCGGCGAGACAGGCACCGGCAAAGAGGTCGTCGCGCGCGGCATCCATCGCCTGTCCGGCAGAAAAGGCTCGTTCCAGGCGATCAACTGCGCCGCGATCCCGCAGAACCTCCTCGAGAGCGAGCTGTTCGGCTACCGCCGCGGCGCCTTCTCGGGGGCCGATCGCGACAAGCCTGGCCTCATCAAGCTCGCCGACGGCGGCACCCTCTTCCTCGACGAGATCGGCGACATGCCGATCGACGCGCAGGCCAAGCTCCTCCGTGTGCTCCAGTCGCGCGAGGTGTTCCCCCTCGGCGCGACGATGCCGGAGCGGGTCGACATCCGCGTGGTCTGCGCGACGCACCGCGATCTCTACGGCCACGTGCGCGACGAACGCTTCCGCGGCGACTTGCTCGCCCGCTTGAACGAGCACACCGTGCGCCTCCCGCCCCTCCGCGAGCGCAAGGAAGACATTTTTCAGCTCGTGCAGAGCTTCTTCCAACGCTACGGAAAAACGTCTGCAAGCTACACGTTCTCGTTCATGGTCGCGCTCCTCCATTACGACTGGCCCTTCAACGTGCGCGAGCTGGAGAGCTGCGTGAAGCGCGGGCTCGCGATCGCGGAGGACGGCGTGCTCGACACGGCTCACCTCCCCGACGCGATCGCGGAGGTCATGCGCGGCTACGGCGGCAAAGCGCAGCGACCCGATCGCCACAGCGTGCTCCCCGCGAGCGTGTCGCCCGCGAGCGCGCCGCTCAGCCCTCGTGTCGTCGCGCCCCAGGTTCGGCTCGCGGGCGCCCCTCCGCAACCCGCCTCCGTCGTTCGAGCCCCCGCCGAGGACGAGCTACGATCGATCCTCGCCCGCCACAAAGGGAACGTCGCGGCGGTAGGACGCGAGCTCGGCAAGGAGCGCATGCAGATTCACAGGTGGTTGAAACGATACGGGATTTCGCTCGACGACTACCGCGAGTAACGCTCAGCGCGACGCGGCTTCTTCCGCGAGCCCGGCGATGCGCAGCGCGCCCTCCTCGCGGCGCACCAGGAGCACGAGCGACTCGCCGAACAGCGGATCCCCCGAGACGCGGGCGACGAGCACCGGCACCCGCACGAGGAGATCGCCCTCGCGCATCTCGAGCGGCCGATCGGCGCTCTGCAGATCGCCGTACCCGTGGCGCTCGATGCGATCGAAGCGCGCGACCTCGAGCCCGGCGATGCGTTGGTACTCGTAGATGCGGAGCCGCGCGCGGAACGACTCGAGCACGTTGGCGCCCGGGCGCTTGAGCAAGATCGCGTCGGCGGTGAGCATGCGCCCGAGGCCGTCGACGTCTTCGTGCTCCCAGGCGCGAAAGTACGCCTTCACGAGGTCGACGAGCGCGCGGCTCTCGAAGGGCTCGCGGAGCGTGACCACGCTGTCCTCCGTCTTGCCGTGCTCGTCGGCGGCCGGCACCGTGAGGGGTTGCTCGAGCACCACGCCGTCCGGCCGGCGCGGCGCTTTCGGGAGCTCCGTCACCGTGACGAGCGGGCCGCCACACCCGACCAACGCGAGCGCGGCGAGCCCCCACAGGAAAGCCGGGAAGGACGCGAACGACGCGAACCGCGACGGCGCGAGACGACGCGCGCGTTCCGCGAGAGAGGGACTAGAGCGCTTCGATGTCGGGGTTGGTTCCACGTTCGAGCACCAGGATCGCACGATCGGGAACGCTCTTCCAGCGTGGCTCGGCGAGGGGGCTCGACGCGGCGAACGACCACTCTTCGTCGAAGTCGCTCGCGAGCAGTACGAAATGCACCTGCGCGAGCTCCGGCACCTTGCGGCGAAGCGCGGCGTCGTCGCCGACGAGGAGCTCGGCGTCGTTTTTGCCTGAGAAAACGCGGTAGGCCATGCTCGCGCCGGCGTGGAGCACGACCGTGAACTCGCCCGAGGAGACGAGCGCGTTGATGCTGGCGGGAGGGGCGCCCACCTCCGCCCCGGTGGTGTCGACCAACGAGAGGGTGGCGCGGAGGGCCTCGCGGACGACGCTCGGGGGAGGTGTTCCTTCGAGCGCGCCGCGGTCGTGGAGGAACGAGAGGAACACGTGAAACACGATCTCCGCATCGGTCTCGCCGCGGATCTGCGCGCGGAGAAAATCGGGGATCGTCGCGACGAGACGATCGCGCACGGCCGCAAACTCCGGCACCGTGCCCGTCTGCGCGAAGAGCCATTGCCGGAAGCGGAAGGGGTGCGTGTTCTCCGTGCGGAGCGTGCCCACCGTGGCCGAGCGCACGTGGCCAATCATGACGTCGGCGCGCACGTCGGCGGCGGAGATCGCGAGCTGCACGGTGTCGCGGTCGTCGACCGGGCGACGGCGCATGAGCACCTCGTCACCTTGGTAGAAGCCGATGCCCCACCCGAGGGACTGCCCGTCGCGCACGCGGACCATGACGGCCTCGCGCTCCGACTCGAGCACGCGGGCCATGAGCTCGGTGCGGTTTCCCACGACGGCGATTAGTCGTGCCATGACGTTCTCCTGACCTCGGCCCCGCTCGGATCGACAGCATCCGCGACGAGAGCCTCCGAATGCAGCTCGGCTCCGATGCTGCCCTCCGCCTCGCGACCTTGGCGGCTCGTTCCCGTGCCGCTCCGTACACGAGACAAAAACGACGCTGTTTTCGCCTTTTTCCGCTTGCTCAAGGACTCACCGAAGAGCCGGACGACGAACGGAGCGCTTGCGGCGATCACGAGCGCGAGCCCCCAGGGCGGTAGCGATACGGAGCGCATCAACTGCCTTAGTGATGACACATCCGTCGCCAAAACCCAAAGCCTGAGTCGCGACGAGCGCGGCGCACGTGCGTCACGCGCGCGTTTCACCGGGGATCGCTCGAGCGATCGGGAGCGACGAATGGCCACCCGCGCGGCGCGTGAACGCGCGCGACGGACAGGCCACGCGCGCCGGCACGCCTCACTTCGCGGGCGGAACGATGAACGGCACCACGTGCTCGCGGCCCTCGAACCCGGCGCGGTATTGCGCGGCGGCGTGCTGCGACGCGAAGGGACCGATGCGCACGCGGTACCACGTGCCACGACCGGCGACGTGCGCCTCCGTGACGTACGCCTTGTGGCTGCGCGCGCGAAGCTGTGCGGCGAACCCGTCGGCCTCCTCGCGCGTTCGGAAGGAGCTCACCTGGAGCTGATAGCCGCCCTCTTTGCCTTGCGGCGCGGAAGGCCCCTCCGGCACCGATCGGATCTGCGCGTTCTCGCTCGCCACGCGGGTGAGCGCGTCGCGCGGACGCGTGACCATCGGGGTGGCCTCGAGCAGGTTCGCTGCCGGGAGCGGCACGACGGGGAGACGATCGCCCGCCGGCGGCGGAACGTCCGGGACGTGCGCGCTCGAGAGCGGGTTGTCCTTCGTGCCCTTCACCGCCGCGAGCGCGGTCGGAGGAGCCGAGTCGTCGCTGAGAATTCCGGGAAACGTGACGTCCCTCGTCGACAGCTCGGTCGGCTTCGGACCGTTGCCGGCTTTGTCGGCCTTCGCCTTTTGCACGACCAGCTCACCGAGCGGATCGGTCTTCTTGGCGTCGGGTCGCGAGCCGCGGCCGGAGAGCGCGAGCGCAGCGAACAGCACACACGCGCCGCCCAGCGCGACGAAGGCGAGCGTGGTTCCCTTGCCCGGTCCGCCCGCGGCGTCGGTCTCTTGGATCTGCTCGAGGTTTTTCACGCCCTGTTCCATTTCTTGCCCCTCGTGTGGACGGCGGGGCTCCTTTGCGGGAGCGCGTCGCCGGGGTACTTCCGGGTTACCCAAGGAGCGCGGACGCGGCCAAGTTTCCCGCGCCGCGAACGCGACGAGAGCCTTGTTTTTCCTGGCCAACGGCGCTCGCGGCCGCGAGCGGACACGACCACGCGGCGAGGCACGTGCCCCGCGCCACGGTCCCGAAGCGCACGACGTCGCGGCCGATTTCGGGGCTCGCGACCGCTCTTCGCTTCGCATCGCGCGCGAGAGTGCTAGGCGAGACGGATGCGGTTTCGATGCGTGCTCGCCCTGGGATTGCTCTCGTGCGCGGGCCAAGCCGAAGGCTCGGTGACCCTCGTGACGGGTCCCGAAGAGGGCGTGCTCACCCGCGCACCGGAGGTAAAGACGCTCATCGTCGAGGCGGTCGCGGAGGACCGCTCGGCGACCGAGCTCGCGCGTGTCTCGCTCCCCGCCGACTCCCTCGATCTCGGGCTCCTCACGAAGGACGACGCGAGCGCGTTCCGCGTCCGCGGCGAAGACACGAACGGGCAGGTCCGTGTCGCGGGAGAGTCGCTGCCAGTGCGCTACGGCGCGCTCGAAGGCGGGAGCCTGCCGCTTTACGTGCAGAGAGTGGGTGAAACAGCTCGTTTTCCTTCACCTTTTCCGAATGCGTTTCCGGCAACCACGGTGTCGCTCGTGGCGACCCGTTACGTGATGGGTACCGACGGAACCCGTGGAGCTCTCTACGATTTGGCGGCGCTCTCACCGGTCGCCGACCGTGTGCTCCCCGTCGCGCCGCGATCGGTCGTCGCGCAGGGCACACGTCTGCTGCTCGTCTCGGACGCGGCACAAGCGACGGTGCTCGATCTCTCGTCGAGCGAGCAGACGACCCTCGACGCGCCAGCGGGCGGCACGTTCGCCGAGGTCGCCGGCGGAGCCACTGTGATCTCACCCGAGGGTGAGGCGTACGTCGTGGGCGCGACCCGTAAAGACGGAGAAACGTCGCGCGTCCTCCGCGTCACGTCGGACCTCGTGCTCTCGTTCGTCGAGCTCGCCCACGCGCGGAGAGGCGCCGGCGCGGCGTGGGCCGATGGTCGCGGCCTCGTCGTCGCGGGTGGGAGCGCGACCGCTCCCGGCCTCGAGGTCGTGGGCTCGGGGGCGACCAAGGGAGCCGCGCTCGCGTTCCCCCCGATCGGACCCGAGGGCCTCGCGGTGGCCCCGTTCGACGGCTCGAAGGTGCTCGTCAGCGGCGGCTCCCCTGCCCTCCGCACCGGCGATCTCTCGTGCGGCACCGCGTGCAGCTTCGTGAGCCTCGACGCCCCCGCCGGCCTCGCGCTGTCGGCCGCGAGCGCGGTCCGGATCACAGGGCGCGTGCTCACGGGAGGCACCGATCGCGACGGCGCGGCGCGCCTCTTCGTCGTCGATGGCGCCGGCGCCCGCGAGCTCGCGACGAAGGAAAAACGCGGCGGAATCTCGCTCCTTTCGCTCCCGACGGGCAACGTCGCGATCGTGGGCGGAGGCGCGGCGAGCCTCGAGTCCTTCCGGCCCTGACACGACGCCCGTTCGCCCACGTCGCGAGCGGAGCGGGGAACGTTCCCTCGCCGCGCGAGGGCGTGCGATACGGGAGGGTGGCTTCGTCGCTCGCGGTCCGACGGGAACTTCTCGTCGAGCGGGTGGTCCACGGGGCCTTCGACGACACCCCGAAAGGACGACACGCCTCATGAGGTCCCGGTTTCCCACGCTCGCGCTCGTGCTGGTCGCGCTCTCTGCCACCCCCTCGCTGCTCGGATGCGCCAAAGACACGAACGTGCGGAGCCCCTCCGAGGACGCCGCGATCCTTCCGCTCAAGAGCGTGCGCCTCTACGAGGCCGGGGTCGGGTACTTCGAGCGTGAAGGAAAGACCGAGGGGCGCACGTCGCTCCCGGTACCGCCCGGGCACCTCGACGATGCCCTCAAGACCCTCGTCGTGCTCTCGCGCGGCGGCAAGGCCGAGGTCACCGGGGTCGCGTTCCCCACCAGCGTCACGAAGGGCATGGCGCGCGCGCTCGCGGGGTTGCCCGCGAACGAAGAGGGCCCCCTCGGGTTCCGCTCGCTCCTCAACACGATGCGCGGGGCCCACGTGGTCGTGCGCACGAAGAACGGCGCCGAGGTCCCCGGCAGGCTCGTCGACGTGGCCGACGGTCACGGCGAAAACGTGCCACAAACCAATGAAAAGACGAAAGAAAAAGCCGGGAGCGACAAGGACGAAAAGGCGACCGCAGCCAACGGGAAGCTCGTCGCGGTGCTGCTCGCCGACGCGGGCGACGTGATGCGCTTCCACGAGGACGACATCGTCGGCGTGCGGCCCACCGATCCGGCGTTCGCGGCGCGCCTCGGCACCGCCCTCGACGCGGTGTCGACGCAGGGAGCGCGCAAGCCGCGCCTCATGGAGATCCTCGGCAACGGCAAAGAGGCCATCTCGCTCGGGTACCTCGCCGAGGCGCCGATCTGGCGCACCACCTACCGGCTCGTGCTCGGCGACGACGACCACGCGCTCCTCCAAGGCTGGGCCCTCCTCCACAACGACACCGACGAGGACTGGCGCGGCGTGCACGTGGAGCTCGTGAACGGGCAGCCCGATTCGTTCCTCTTTCCGATCGCGGCCCCCCGCTACGCGCGCCGCGAGCTACGAACCCCGGACAACACGGCGTCGACCGTACCGCAGCTCTTCGACAACTCCGCTGACCGCATGTGGGGCGACCACGCCGAGGACGCGATGGGCGCGGGCGGCCTCGGGCTGAGCGGCGTCGGCGAGGGCGGCGGCGGTCGCGGTGAGGGCATCGGCCTCGGAAGTATGGGGACCGTCGGACACGGCGCGGGAAGCGGCAACGGCGTGGGCTACGGCTCGGGCTCCGGGTCCTTGCGCGGCTCCGGCCAGAGCTCGCTCCTCGACGTCGGCAACCTCGCCAAGATCGCGCAGGCCGACGCGATCGAGGGGGGCGCTCTCTTCCGCTATGTGTTGAAAAATGGGCTCGATCTGGGTGCGCACAGCTCTGCCCTCGTTCCATTCGTCTCGGTGCCGCTCGTCTCCACCGCGGTGACGTACGTCGACGGCTCCGACGTGCGATCCGGCGTGCGCTTCGTGAACCAAACGAAACAAACGTTGCCGCCAGGGCTCATCTCTTTCTTCGCGGACGGCGGGTTCTCCGGCGAGTCGGCCCTTCCGCGCCTCCGGCCCGGCGAGCACAAGCTCGTCACGTTCGGCGACGATCTCGACGTGGAGGTGACCCCGAAGAACAGCAAGACGCAGGAGGCCGCGCAGAAGGTCGTGTTCCGCAGCCAAGCGCTCGAGGAGCACTACGTCCGCACGACCACCGCCGACTACGTCGTGAAGAACGACGCCGGGCGCCCGCGCCACGTCGCGATCGCGATCCACATCGCCAACAACGGCCGCATCGACGGGGCCGATCGCATCGACTTCGACGAAGCCAAGAGCGTGCCCCTCGCCGTCGTCGACATGGCGCCGAAGCGCACGGTCTCCCGCGCGATCACGACCAAGGAGGGCCTCGTGAGAAGGAG
>JAAFHV010000067.1:27256-36476 GCA_013297655.1 Myxococcales bacterium
CGACGCGACGAAGCTCGAGAAGCTCGCGCGGGAAGCTGCGCTATCGCCGTTCGAAAAACAGGTCCTCGCCGAGGCCGCCGCGAAGTGGAAGCCCTACGAACAATCGCAAGCAGCTCGGAAAAAGGGCCAAGAGGACGTGACCCGCGCGGAGGCCGATCTCGCCAAGTTGCGCGAAAACCTCAAGACCCTCACCACCGAGAAAGACAAAGCGCACCCGTTCGTCGTGCGGGTGGTCGCGGCGGAGGACAACGTGAGCAAGCTCAAGCTGAGCCTCGAGGGGCTCGTGAAGGACGAAAAGAAGCACGCCGAGGAGCTCACCAAGATCCTCGAAAAGCTCAAGCCTGCTGCGTAGTTAGACACACTCAGCGTGAAGGCCGGGCGTCGATCGTGCCGAACGTGGTCACGATCGCCGCCGACGCGGGCGCGCGCACGTGCGCCCCCGCGAGAACGACGCAGGCGTCGAGGTCGGCTTCGATCACCGCGTCCTCCCCGACGATCGATCGGGTCACGTTGCTCGTTGCGCTCACCTGCGCGCGCGCGCCGATCCAACACGGTCGTCCCGTGCGCTCGAGCCACGCGAGGTTCGCGGCGAGGTAGCTCGCGGGGTTGCCGACGTCGAAAAAGGCGCCCTCGTGGCCGAACGTCGCGAGTCGCTCGCCTCGCCGCAGCGCAGGCAAATACACGTCGCCGACGAGGCAGCCGGCGACAGGAAGGAGCGCCCGGAGCGCGGCGCCGATCACGTGCACCCCGAGGAACTCGCCGCCCGCGCTCTCCTCGCCGAAGCGCTCGCCGCGCAGGCGCACCACGTTCCCCCCACGATCGAGCCCCACCGTTCCTTCTCCGACCGGCCGCGGAGCGACACACAACGTCGCGACGGCGTCTTGCTCGAGGTGCGACGCGAGCAGCGCGCGCGCGTCGACCTCGGCGACGATGTCCGCGTTCCAGATCAGGGTCGGCCCCGGTGCGAGGAGCGGCGCCGCGTTTCGGAGGCCACCGGCGGTGCCGAGGAGCGTCGCCTCGCGAACCGCGCGCGCCCCGAGCAGCTCTGCCCTCGCGATGACCGCGTCGGCCAAATGGAACGCGTTGACCACGACGTCGCTGACGGGGCAAATCGTCGCGACGCGCGCGACGACGTGGTCGAGCACCGGACGATCGCCGAGCGGAACGAGCGGCTTCGGGACGTGGTCGGTCAGCGGGCGGAGCCGGGTCCCGAGACCGGCGGCGAGCACGAACGCGGAGGGCACGAGCTGCGACTACCGCGAAGACCTTCCGAGAGCGACAAAGCTGCCAGTTTTTTGTGCTCCTTACGCCCTGCGTAGTAGGCCATGGGGATGCGGAAGAAGAGCGCGTCCGTCGTCGTCCTCGCGTCCCTCGGGCTCGCCCTCGTTTTCGGCTCGGCGTGCGGCACCGACGCGACCGGCGTCGAGGCCTGCCGCGAGATCGAGAACGCACGCTGCGATCGCGCGGTCGAGTGCCAGATCCCCCTCACCACGCCGCCCCCCGCGACCGACCCGACCGAGAGCTGCCGCCGCTTCTACCTCGACGCGTGCCTCCACGGCCTCCAGTCGGCGAAGGATCCGAACCCCGCCGAGAAGAACGGGTGCGTCGACGCGGTGAAGACAGGCACCTGCGAGACCGTGCGCTTCCCCGAAAAGGCGCCCGCGTGCGCCTTCTTGATCCCACCCGACGCGCCGCCTCCGGACGCCGCGTCGGACGTCGCCGCCGACAGGAGCGAGCCGCCCCCTCCCGCACCCCAGCCAGACGGCAGCACGAAGTAAAGCTTCGATACTCCTGGGGTTTCAACGGCGCGGCGACGCGCGGCTCGATCCTTCGGCGAACACGGTGGCGCGCACGGGAGAGCAATCAGGCTTCGTCGGTCGCGCCCGCCACGTCCTCGAGGCTGAAGACGGACTCCCCCGCGACCGCGGCCGAGCCGGTGTAGACGCGCTCGCCGTGCACGCGCTCGGCGAGCTCGATGCGCCAGTACGAGGGCTCGTCTCCGCTGCGGCAGCCGAGGGTGAACGAAGGCCCCGCGAAGATGCGGAACTTGGCGCCAGCGGGCTTGCGCTCTTCGCTCACGTGGCGATGCCCGTGGAGCACCGTCGTCACGCCGACCTCGTCGAAGAGGCGCGCGACGGACTCGGCGTCGTCGAGGCGCATCCCGATCTCGCTCGGCGCGCTGCGGCCCACCCCGTGCGGAAGCGGCACCACGTGGTGATGAAGGAGCGCGATTTTGTGACGCAGCTTCTGGTGGTCCTTGTCCGCCAACAGCTCGCGCACGTGCGCCGCTTGAGCCTCGCCGATGGCGCCGTTTTGCCGGTAAAAACGGCGCTGCGGGCGGGCGCACGAGTCGAGCCCCACGAGCAGGAGCGACGCCTCGGGGATGACCTTGTGCCACGCGCCGCTCGTGTGCAGATCGAGGCCCAGCTCGGCCGCGAACGCGCGCCACGCCGCGCGCTTGGACTCGGGGGTAGGCTTCGGACGCCCGCTCCCCGAGAACGGAAACATGTAGAGGTCATGGTTCCCGGGCACGACGAAGAGTCGCCCTTTGTCGCGGTAGCGCTCGAACGCGGACGAGACGAGCTCGTAGCCAGTCCCGTTATCGGTCAGATCGCCGGTGATGACGACGGCCGACACCCCCGCGTCGATCGCGCGCGCGGCACGCAGGAGCCGCAGGTTCGTGTTCTTCGGGGTCTCCTCCGCGAGCCAGTCGAGGGTGCGGCTGTCAGGGGGGCTCTTCGCGAGCGAAGCGGCGCGGCGGGCTTCGAGGCGGCGCGCGAGGAACACCGCCCGCGCGAGCGGCTCCGGATCGTCGACGACCTTCTTCGAGGGGATCGGATGCGAGTATCCGTCTGGGTCGATGAGCTCGATATCGCTCGCCTTTTTACCAATGCGACGGAGCACGCTCCAGCCCGCAGCTTCCCAAACGAGCTCCCAACGCGAGGGCGCCGTGTCCGCGAGGTTCTTGCTGCGCGAGACCACCCGGAGGCGGTCGTGGAACGTATCGCCGAAGGCCGAGACGTGGAGGTCGGAGAGGTGCGCGAGGACGAAGGGACGCTCCGCTTGCGGCGGCACCGCTACATTCCCGAGAGGATTCGGTACGTCTCGCCTTCTTTGACGAGCTCGAGCCGGTTCTCCGCCACGGTGTGGCGCCACTCTTCTTGCTTCACGCCCGGGATGCGAAAGCTCGCCGCGTAGGTGTAGTCGACGAGGACGTGCTCGTTCTCCGTGAAGGCGATCTTGCGGTAGCGAACCTCGTAGCGGATCGCCTGCGTCTTCATGAAGGTGCTCGTGAGGTAGTCCTTGAGCCCCGCAAAATCGATGTCGTCCTCGGCGGTCGCGTTGCCGCCGTCCTCGAAGTAGCGCTGGCTCGCGAGCTTCAGGAGCAAGCCGACGTTCTTGTCCTCGACGCCGTGGCGGTACTCCTCGCAGAAGCTGACCACCTTGCGGTTATCGGAGGAGTCCTCCACGTCGGTGTTCGGGATCGTGCTCTTCGAGCAGCCCGTGACGCTGCACAGCGCGAACGCTGCGACAGGAACGACGAGGGCGCTGCGGAGGGCGCTGCGGAGGGCGAGGGCGCGGAGGCTGGTCGAGAGTGGGCGCATGACGAGCGGGGGAACCTCGGGCTGGGCCCTCCCATTCCCGGGAGGGTTCATTCACCTGGCGCCACGCGAAGCGGGCGGAGTCGCACTCTACCAAAGATGCCCCAAGAAGGGCCCGTTTCGAGCAATTCGGGGACGACGGCGGCGGCGAGGGGCACGAGAGCGCGGTGGGCGGGCGCGAGCGGGCCGTCCGGATCGCCGGTGCCGTGGCCGACCTCGACGCGGGCAGAGACGACCTCGGCGATGCTCTCGGGGCCTCGCGCCGAGGTTACGACGAGCGCTACCGCGCCGCTCGGACCGCTCATGAAGGGGGCCGACGCAGGTCCCACGTCGTCGCACGCCACCACGACGATGCGATCGGCCACGCCGGAGCGCACGAGATCGACCGCGACCGCGACGGCGTCGAGGCCTCCGGCGCTCCCGAGACCGACCGCGAGACCCGGGCCGGTGAGCCGGAACGCGATGGAGCACTCTCCCGCCGGTGCGTTCGGGGAGGTGAACGGAAACCGCCGCGGCTCGGCGAGGGCAGCGCCGCGTTTGCGTACGCCGGCCCAAAAGAGCGCGTTGGTCTCGTGGGTCGCGAGGCCGTGGCCGACCACGATCCCCGCGCCGTCGAGGGGCCCGAGCTCCTCGCGCAAGAGACCAACCGCGCCGAGCGCGAGCCGTGAGAGGCGATCGGTGCGCCCGAGCTTGTCGCGAGGTACGCCGGTCACGCGCTCGAGCTCGACGAGGGTGGGCTCCTCTGCGACGTGGATCGCGCGCGACACGAACGCGGGGCGGAGCGCGGCCGACGGGCCTTCGTGCGGCTCGTTCGCAAAAAGGAGGGCCGCGTTGGCCCCACCGAACGCGGCCGAAAGTTTAAGTGCAGAGTGCACCCTTCCGAGCGTGCTCTCGGTGCGGATGTTCGCGAGAGGGGCGGGCTCGGGCGGCGCGTCGATGCGGGCGTCGACGTGGGCGGTCGCGGGTTCTATGCCGCGCGCCATCGCGTCGAGCGCGGCGAGGGACTCGAGCGCGCCGGCAGCGCCGAGGGTATGACCGATCTGCGGCTTGAAGGCGTGAACCACAGCGTCCGCCCCCTCCCCGAGCACGGCTGCGATCGCGCGCGATTCGGCGGCGTCGTTGTAGTCGGTGGCGGTCGCGTGGGCGCTCACGAGATCGACCGCCACGTTCGGTGCGTCGAGGAGGGCTGCACGCGCCGCGCGGGCGAGGCCAGCGCCGGTGCGATCCGGAGCCGTGAGGTGGACCGCGTCGGACGCGACGCCGAAGCCCCGCAGGTACCCGAGCGCGCGCGGGTGACGCTCGCCGATCATCGCGACGAGGGCGGCACCTTCGCCGAGCACGAGCCCATCGCGGCCGGCGCGGAACGGGCGCATGATCCCCTCCGCCGATGTGGCGCGAATGGCCTCGAAGCCCGCGGCGACGAAGGTGCCGACCGCGTCGTACCCTCCGGCGATGACGAGCTCGCACGAGCCGTCGGCGAGCCACGCGCGCCCGAGACCCATCGCGATGGTGCTCGAGGCACAAGCGCCGAGCACGAGCGAGGCGCGGAGGGGTCCGCACGCGAGCAACCCCGCGACATGGGACAGGCTCCGGAAGTACGTGAACTCACCCGATTTTTCGACGCGGCGCGCGCCGTCGCCGTCGCCGTCGAAGAGCACCTCCGACGCGCGCATTCCGCCGCTCGAGGTGCCGATCGCGAGCCCGATGCGACGCGCGCGCCAACCGGGCAGCACGTCGTCGAGCATGGTGATGCACGCGCGCGCGGCGTGGTCGACGAGGAGGAGGCCGCGATCGATCGCCTCGCTCGCGGCGGGGTCGACCGGGAGCGTCGCGCGCGCGAGGAAGGGCCGCGTCAGTCCGGCGCCGACGAGCTCGGGGTCACGAACGATCGCGACGCGCGGGAGGCTCCCCGGAGCGGCGACACGGAACGCGTCGTCGCCCTCCCCGAGCGCGGAGATCGCGCCATACGCGACGATCGCGCTCACGGGGGCTCCTCGAAGGCGACAGGATCGGGGGCCTCGTCGCCGACCGCCTCGATGCGCACCCGCGCCGCGAGACCGAGCACCCGCGCGTCGCCGTTCAGGAAGCTCGCGCGGTAGGTGGCCCGGTCGCCCGCGCGCGGGGTCGGACCGCTCGCGTCGACCGAGAGCTCCTCCACGATCGGCGCGCCGACCGCGACCCGCTCCGCTTCGACGTGCCCGCCGCGCGAGGCGCGAAACATTTCGATCGTCGAGGTGCCGTCGCGGAGCACGAAGTACGTGCCTTCACGGGTGGGCTTCGCGAACAGAAGGCGCCCCTCGAGCTGGGACAAGAACCAAAACTTGAAGAACCCTACCGGAAGCCCGGACGCCTCGGATCCATTGACGTTTCCGCGACGATGGAGATTCGCGGCGGGCACGTCGAAGCGGAACTTGTCGCGGGTGAGCCACGCGTCGAGGGCGGTGCCCCCGCCGGGACCGAGGAGTTGGAGGCGCACGGCGCGCCCGGGGAGCACCGCGAGGCCACCTCGCGCGGTGAACGTGCGACCCGAGCGTGGCTCGACCATGTCGACCGCGACGACGAGCGTGTACGGGTCCTTCGGGAGCTCCGCCCGCGCGGCGAGGAGCGTGGCGCGGCTTCGATCCCACTCGCGCTGCGAGACCCGCGGCAGCTTCGCGTAAGGCGACGCGGGCGCGCACCCCACCAGCATGCCGCCGAGCAACAAAAGCGTGCCCACGGACGCCTCGCGCGTCACCCGAGCACCACGGCGTAGCCGTTGCCGCCGCTCTCTCCCACGACCATTACGCGGTCGAACGCCTTCTCGGAGACCAGGCTCGCCGCCGTCGCCAGGAAGATCGCGCCGACCGACTCGTGGGCTCCGACCGAGCCCTCCCCGCCGCGCACCGCGCAGCCTGCCCAGCGCGATCCCGCGAGGAGCCGAGACGCCGTCGCTGCATCACGCGCGATCACGAGGCAACGCGAAGGATCCGCGCACGGATCGGCGACCGTAGGGAGGACCTCGCCGGAGCGAAACGCGACCGCCGACAGAACACGCGCGAGCACGGGGAGCCCTCGCTCGGCGGCCATCTCGGCGCTCGCCAACGTGAGCGCACCAGCCCCCTCGGCGCGGACCGGGCGCGCCTCCGGAGGGCCTGAAAAGACGCGTTTCAGCACGTTTTCGACGATATCGCTCTCTTCTTCGACGCCGCCGACGCAGACCGCGCGGACCTCGCCGGATGCGACCATCTCCACGCCTTGAAGGAAGCTCGCCTCGCCGCTCGCCGCGAAATCGACGAGCGCGAACGAAGGACCGGAGAGGCCGAGGTAGATGCTGATGTGCCCGACGGGCGAGCTCGGGACGAGGTTGGGGAACTCGGCGGGGCTCGCGAGGCGCGGGCCCTTCTCGAAGACGCGCCGCATGAACGCGGCAGACGCATCGAGGTTGCCCCAAGCGTTGCCGAGGAGGAGACCTACCCGGTCGCGGTACGGCGCTTGGACCTGCGCGCCGGGTGCGGGACGGAGCGGACCGAGCGCGGCTTCGACGACGATGGCGCCGAGACGCGAGAGGCGATCGAGCCGCCGCGCGCGAGCGGGATCGAAGAGCGACGGATCGATCGTGACGGACGCCGGTGACGGGAGCGAGGGTACGTCCATGGAGCGCGCCGCGGCGCCGCCGACGAGGAGGCCACGGGGCGTGAGGACGGCCACGCCGGTGACGACCACCTCGTGGTGCTCGGGCACCATCGCCTTTGCATAGCCGGGCTTCGCGAACACGAGCACCGAGTCCATTCCGCCGAACCCGAACGAGCTCGACGCCGCGGCCCGAACCTCGGCCTTTTGCGCGGTCACGACGTGGCGGACGGCGCATTTCGGATCGGGGTTCGTGAGGCCGACGGTGGGCGGTAGGAGCCCCTTCCGGAGGGCCGTCGTGGTGATGACGGCCTCGATCGCGCCCGCCGCGGCGAGGGTGTGCCCGAGCTGCCCTTTGGAGCTCGAGACGGGCACCCGCGACGCTTCGCTGCCGAGCGCGGAGAGGATGCCGGCGCACTCCATCGCGTCGTTCAGAGGTGTCGCGGTGCCGTGTGCGTTGATGTAGTCGAGATCGGCGGGGGTGAGCCCTGCGCGCTCGAGGGAGCGCGTGAGCAGCCTCGCGGGTGTGCTTCCGGTCGCCTCGGGGTTCGTGATGTGGTGCGCCTCGGAGCCGATCGCCCATCCGGCGAGCTCGGCGAGGATCTCGACGCCGCGCGCCCTCGCGCCATCTTCGCGTTCGAGCACGACGAAGCCGGCCCCCTCGCCCAAGTTGAGCCCGCGCCGACCGACGTCGAACGGCTTACACGGCTCGGGATCGCACGCCGACAACGCACCAAAACCGGCGAGAGTGAGCCGACAGAGGCCATCGGCGCCGCCCGCGAGCACGACGTCGACGAGCCCCAAGTGGAGCCACGTCGCGGCCACCACGATCGCGTTCGCGCCGCTCGAGCAAGCGCTCGACAGCGTGCGCGTGCGTGCGAAGGGCCCGAGCTCGCAGTCGATCCACTGCGTGGTGGAGCTTATCGGGTTGGAGAGGAGCTTGCGCCACGCCTCGTCTTTCGTGGTCTCGCGCTCTTTCGGATCGGCGAGCACGGCGAGGAGGGTCTCGGTCTCGAACATGCCGCCGGTGGTGGAGCCGACCACGAGACCGACACGAAGGCCGGCCGCGCGTGCCTGCGCGATGGCGCCCGATTCGCATGCCTCCCGCGCGGCGAGCACGCCCATCTCGGCGGTGCGCGACCATGTGTCGTCGGCCATTTCGCGGAGGCCGCTGACCTCGGCGCCGACGGACGACTTGTAGCTAGAAGCGTCGAAGACGGTGAGCGTGCCCATCGCGCGCTCGCCACGGATGAGGCCCTCCCAGGTGCTCTTCGCGTCGTTCCCGAGCGCGGACACGAGCCCGGTGCCCGTGATGACGAGGCGCGTCCCCGCGGGCGAGGCTTCAGGGAAGCCCTTGTCGGAGGGAGAAGACGGCGTGGTCACGACGGGGCGTTCGCCCGGCCCTTTTCGATGTGCTCCGCGATGCCGGTGACCGAACGGAAGATCGTCCGCGCTTCGTCGCCTTCGGGGATGCGGACCCCAAACGTCTCCTCCAGGCTCATCGCGAGCTGGAGCGCGTCGAGGGAGTCGAGCGAGAGGCCCTCGCCGAAAAGCGGCGCGTCGTCCTCGATCGTCGCCGGATCACGGCCTTCGAGGTTGAGCTCGCGAACGATGAGCTCTTTGATTTCGGTCTTCAGGCGAGCAAGGTCCATGGGCGGGCGGCACCCTAGCAAACCCACGGAACGAAGGGGAACCGGTTCTCGCTTCCGGGCGAGAGATCCGGGGCAGGTCCCGACCCGGCCCTCGGCGCGTCGAAAAGTACCGTGGCAGAACCCGCGAACGTGGCTTAAAGAAGCCTCATCGAGGGCTCGGGGCAGGATCGCCCGCGGCCGAACGAAGAAGAAGCGGGGAAGCATGGGAGCGCTGGTCAACTACGCCACGGACAAGGGCGTCGCCGTGATGACCCTCAACGATCCACCGGTGAACGCCTACAGCTACGAGATGCTGAAGGAGCTCGACGCGTGCATCCTCGAAGCGCGTTTCGACAACGACGTGCACGTGATCGTGCT
>JAAFHV010000068.1 GCA_013297655.1 Myxococcales bacterium
CTGCCGTCGGGACCGGGAGGTACCGAGGCGTCTTGGTCGATCGGCACGCCCGGGTCGACCGAGCTGCCACACGCCGCCACGAGCAGCAGGAGCCATAACGACCGTGACGGAGCCTTGATCATCGATTTCATGGTGCTTGTGATTCGGCCGAAATGCACGGCTTGATCCATACGGATTCTCGTACCTCTCCCGACACCGCACCGGTTGCGTCGAAGGTTCGCTCGATGACCTCGATTTTTTCGCGATCGAAGCGCACCACCGTGGAGCACCGCGTTCCGTAGGCGGGAAGGAGCGCGTGGATGAACGCCGAGGAGAGGGATCGCTCGAGATCGCGGGGCACCCCGGTGCTCGGCAGCGCCGTATCTTCCGCGAGGGCGCGCGAGCCCAAGATCTCGAAACCTGCCTCGAGCGGGGCGCGACTCTCCACGAGCTCGCGGAGCGCACGAGTGCCCGTTTCGACCTTCGGCCAACGTGTATCGAGGCGCGCGTTCGATAGCCCGTGGAAGCCTTCGCTCACCCTCACGACGCGACCCTCGTCGTCCGCCGAGACGAGCGCGTCGCCGTCGAAGAAGAGCGCATTGAAGGACGGAAATGCCGCGAACGTGAGCGCCTCGGCATAGTCGAGCGCGGAGCGAGGCGGCTCTTTCAGGAAGTCCGCCACGAGGGCGCCGCGCGACTTGCCTTCCCTCCGCGCGGAGGGTGATCGCACGTTCGTCACGCACGCGAGGCGGCCGTCGCGGGTCGCGCCGAGCCACGTGCCCCCCTTCTCGAGATCGCGGCCGGCGAAGACCGCGGGGGCATCGGACCAGAATGCGGCGGGGGCGGCGGGACGAGCGAACATCTCGTCACGATTGGCCAAAACGACGAGCGGCCACTCGGCACTTGCGCGATACGCCACGAGAATGAGGCACATGGGGTCCGAAGATAGCCCGTCCCCGCGACGGCGCAGACCCTCGAGCCTCACGTCGCTCTGGAGGCGCGAGCCTCACGTCGCTCTGGAGGCGCGAGCCTCGCGCTTCACGCCTCGAGTTGGGTAGACTCGGTGCGATGGAGGGCTCGAACACGGAGGTCGATCCGGCCGCACTCGCACCACGCGAATCGTTCGAGGTCGGCGCGCCGCCTTTCTTGACGGGGCAGCCCCTCCTCGCCGTGTTCGCGGGGGCGCTCGTCGCTTCGCTCGCTGCGCTACCGGTCATCGGACCATCGGCGATCGTGTTCGTGCTCGGAGCTTTTTTCGTCGGTTTCCTGCTGACGACCATCCCCGCGCGGCTCGTCGTCGGGAGCGACGGCATCGCGGTCACGTGGCTTTGGCGTCGCCTCTTCGTCCCCTACTCCGCGATCGGAGCCGAGAGCCGCGCGCTGAATGGAGTGTTCGTCGAGGTGCTTGGAGGGCGCTCGCTCGAGCTCCGAACGGACGCGCCGGAGCGGCTCCTTTCCCTCCTGCGCACGCGAAAGGGGTTCGCGTACTCCGTTCAGGGAATGCTGGCGGAAGAAGCCCTCGCGAACGACAAGAGCCTGCTCGCGCCATCGGGAAAAATCGAGGAGTGGGCGATACGGCTTCGAGGCATGTCGGACGCGGACTACCGCTCCGTGAGCATGCCGCGGGATCGTCTGCTCGCCGTCGTCGGCGCCCCGCACGTGGCTCCGGAGCTCCGCGCGGCGGCAGCGTTCGTCCTCGGAAAACCCGTCGGAGACGAAGAAGCCGACGTGCTCCGCCGGGCTCAGCAATCGACCGCCTCGCGCACTCTGGAGCGCGCCCTCACTCGCGCGCAGTCCGATGATCCCGCCGAGCGCACACGAGGTCTGCGGACCGTGCTCGCCGCGAGCCGGCGCGAGGACGAAGATCGGCGGCGAGGATCTGCTCCGCCCGCGACCTGACGTCGCTCGGCGCGCCACCGCCTCGCGTGCTCACGCGCGGTCGAACGCAGCCGAGCGGCCAAGGGACAAAAACCGCGCTATTGTCCGGCGATGCATCGCGTACGCCACATCGGCGTCCTGACTTCGCTTTTTCTCCTCGGCACGGTGTCCATCGCCCACGCCGACGCGCCGAACGGGCCCGCGCTGCTGCGGGTCCTCGGTGACCGAGCAGAGGCGGCGCTCTCCCCGTCGAAGCACCACATCTCCGCGATCGTCGAGCTGCCGAGCGGTACGAGCGCGCGGTCCCTCGGGCTCCGCGAAGCCGCGCCGGGCTTCGCGTGGGTCGAAGGGCGCACCGCCGCGCTCGCATTTTCGCGCGCGCACCCGAACATTCCGCTCGAGGTCGCGCCGTCGCTCAAGCTCCTCAACGATCGCGTCGGCACCTTCGTGCGCTCGCGCGTCGCGAACCAACAGGGCGTCGACGGTCGAGGGACCCTCGTCGGAGTCGCCGACACCGGCGCAGATGTCACACACCCCGACTTTCTCGATGAAAATGGCAAAATTCGCATCGAGTGGGTGCTCGATTTGTCGCGCCCTCCTCGGGGGGTGCACAAGGAGCTCGAAGAGCTTTTCGGCGTGAAGGACGACGCCGGCGTGCTCACCTCGGGCGCCGTCTACTCGCGCGCCGATCTCCAACAGTTGGTCGACGCCGGGCGCACGCTCGACCTCCCGACCGACGACGTGGGCCACGGCTCGCACGTCGCCGGCAGCGCGGTCGGCGGCGGCGGAGGGAGCGCCTACGCGGGCGTCGCACCGAAAGCGGGCCTCGTCGTCGCGCGCATCTCGCGACCCGGGACCGACTCGATCGACAACGACGACCTCGTGCGCGCGGTGGGCTTCATGTTCGCGGTCGGCGAGCTCATGAAGCGACCCGTGTCGGTGAACCTCTCGCTCGGGAGCGACTTCGGCCCCCACGACGGCTCGATGATTTGGGAGCGCGCGATCGCCGCCTACGTCGGGCCGAGCCACCCCGGCCGCGCGATCGTGGCCGCCGCGGGAAACAGCGGCTCGGTCGCCGAGCTCGCGGTCCACCAGAGCGTGCACGTGCCGCGCGGGGCGACCGTGCGCGTGCCGATCAAGAGCAAAGGAGCGGCGAGCGGCGCGGTCCAAATTTGGGCCACCTGGCGCGGCGCCACGAGCCTCGCCCTCGGCCTCGACTCCCCCGCCGGCGCGTGGGTCAACCCGGTCTCGGAAGGCAAGGAAGACGGCGAACGATTCGAGTCGGTCAGCGTCGGCGTCGTGAACGGCCGCAGCGGCGAGATCAAGCTCGTCCCGGACGGTCATCGCGGCGCGGTCGCGGTGTGGAACGGAAGCTTCCCCGCCGGCACGTACGCCGCCGTGATCACGAACGAGGGTGACAGCGCGGGCGACGCCGACCTCTACATCCAGGCGGTCGGCGGCGCGGCGGCGAGTGATCCCCCCACCCAGTTCACCAACGGCGTACGCGAAGGGACGATCAACCTCCCCGCCGGGCACCCGTCGATCATCGGGGTCGGCTGTAGCGTGAACCGCGTCAAATGGCGGAGCGCGGCGGGGTCCGACGTGGCGCTCACCGTCCCCGCGACCGACGCGCTCGGGCTCGTCTCTACGGGCGAAGCGCGCGATCTCGTCGAGGGCGAGGTGTGCTGGTTCTCGAGCGCGGGACCGAACGTCGACGGCGTCCAGAAGCCCGAGATCGCCGCGCCCGGCGGCATCGTCGCTTCGACCGCATCACGCCAGGCCGCGCCCGGCTCGAACCGCAGCATCTTCACTTCGGCGGCGTGCCCGAGTCGCACCGGGAAGGCGGATCCGAAGTGCCTCCTCGTCGACGCGAACCACGGAATCAGCGCTGGCACGAGCATGTCGTCGCCGATCGTCGCCGGCGTGGTGGCGCTCCTCTTCCAAAACGATCCCACGCTCACCCAAGACAAGATCGCCGCGCTCCTTCAAGCCGGCGCGCACCCCTTCCGCGGGCCCGCTCCGTACGACGACCAAAGCGGTCCGGGAGAGGTCGACGTGCTCGGCTCACTCGACGCGCTCGAGCGCTCGAAGAGCCCCGCCGCGTTCCTCCCGAGCGCAGAAAAGAGCTGGATCGCGCTCAGCTCGTCGTACGTGCCGGCCGACGGCTCGCGCGCCGTCACCGCCATCGTGGAGCTTCGAACGGACGACGGAGAGCACCGCGCCGACATGTTCGACACCCAGCGCCTCGCCGCCGACGTACGGGTCGACGGAGTGAGCAAGACCACCGGGGCCATCACGCGAAAAGCACCTGGACTCTACACGTATTCGTTTCGCGTCGGGGAAGAGGGGCTCGGGCTCTCGAACGCGACGTTCGGCGCCACCTTCGACGGCGCCCCGATCGTCGCGCCGCGCACGATCCCCGTCGCGACCGACGGGTGGAACGCCGGTTATCCGAGCCAATTCACCGGCGGCTGCGGCACCGTCGCGCGCGACCGCACCGACCTCGCCGGTGCGTCGGTCCTCACCCTCGCGACGATCGCGGGCCTCGCGGCGCTTCGGCGGAGGCGCCGCTAACTTTAGGGAGCTTTTGGCTCGGGTCTGCGCGCGGCTCTGCACGCACCCGTGACGGGCGTGGTCACTCCGCGACGACGGTGAGAGTGTAGCCGTGCGGCTCGTGCACCACGTCGTCCGGGTCGAAATGGAACGCCGGATCGCCGAGGTTGGTCGTCACGATGACGACCTTCGCCGTCGCGGTGAGGTCCGCGACGGTCATCTGCGCTTCGCGCGCGGTCGGCGGAGCGTTCACACGCGCGCGGGCGAGCTCTTTCCCGTCGGCGCCGAGGCGCGCGAAGGCGACCCTCATGCGCGCGTGATCTTCCCACGCCGCCTCCAGCCGAAGACGCGCGCCAGTCGGTGCTCCGTCCGTGCGCACCACCACGTACGACACGCCGGTCGGTTCGAGCGGGTACGCGGGCGCGAGCCTTCGCGCGGTGCTCGGCCAGGGCACGTCCCAATCGACGCGCACGCGTGGCGCGTCGCCCAAGGCCGCCGCTGCGCCCCCCTGCCCCGGCTCGCCGAAACGCGCGCGAGAGATCGCGAAGTCGACCAACAGATCGTCGAGGGTCGCGCCGTCGAAGAGCTTGTCCTTGAAGCTCTTCGCGAGCACGTCGAAGGCGTCCGGCTCGTTCGTGAAGCGCGGAGCATCGAGCGGCGATTTGGCTCCCCGAAGCGCAAAAAGCCCACGCAGCACCGCCCCGGGCTCGGTCGAAAATCCGCGATCGAGCCAACGATAGAAGAGCGCGCTCCCCATCGCTTGCGTCGCTTCTGCGTGCACGTCGCGTGCGCCCGCGGCAGGCTCGAAGCGCGCCTCGAAGCGCTCTCCCTCTCCTTCGAGCACGCGCGACACGAGCGCTCGCTCGGGATGATCTTGGAAGCTGAGGAACGACGCCGAGGCTCGGATCGGCGCGCACGGTTCGAGCAGCTCGGTCACCGCTTGCGCTTCGGCCTGAGCCGAGCCCTCGTCGGTCCCCGGCGCGGTGCGCAGCAGCACGCCGCGCACGACCGTCCGCGCGACCGCGACGTCGAGAGGGCACCCGATCGAGAGCCTCCGCGACACACGGCCGTAGCCGCTCGCGCGATCGAGCGGCGACCGCGGATCGCGCTCCGAGAGCACGATCTCGGTCTCCGTCCCCAGCTCGCCGAGGACGAGATCGAACGTGCCGGTGACGAGATCACCATCGGGAACGACCATCCGCAGCGGGCCGCGAAGGAGACGCTCGACACGCTCGGCCTGATGGAGCGCCGCCATGACCTTCGCTTCGTCACCCACCTCTCCCGACACGCAGACGGGCCCCTCGAACGAGCATGCACGGAGCGGAAGGGAGGGCCGCGGCGGGCCGTACCGGACCATGCGTCCGCTCGGCGCATCGTCAGGAACGTGGGCGAAAAGACCCGCATCTGGCCCATCGAGCCCCTCCGCGCGGGCCGAAGACGACACCAAAATGGCGAGCCCGATAGCGAGCCACGGGAGCCACGCGGTTGGCCTTCGGACGGTCGTGCTCATGCGCGCATTTGACACCGAGTTTTTGCCCCATCTATAACGAAAGCCGGGCTTTTTTCGGACTGCGCTCTCACTCGAAACCCGTCGAGCGAGACCGAAGCCCGGGCCCCCGCGAAAATACCATGGTCTCCACCTTCGACCCCGCTCGCGCAGTGAGACTCGATTTTCCCCGTGGCGCTGCCCTCGCGTCCGACGACGAGCGCCTCGTGCTGCTCCCCGCGGCGGCCCTGATCGAGCTCACGCTCGAAGCCCCCGCCGAGCTTCGTGTCACGCTCGGGAAAGCCCTCGGGGCCTCTCTCGGAGCGCGGGTCGCGAAGCGGCTCGGAGGGAGCGACGGCGCCACGAAGGCCACCCTCGAGGGTTTTCTGAACGAGCTCGCCGGTGAGGTCGCTGCGGCGGGCCTCGGCACGCTCGGGCTCGAACGCTGGGGGCGCGCGCTGGTCGTCACGGTCGGAAACCCGGCGGTCGAGGACGACGCCTTCCTCGCTGGCCTCGTGGGCGCTGCGCTGGCGACGGCGACTGGCAAAGATACGCACGCCGTTCACCTCGCCAACGCCGATGGCCAAGCGAAGCTCCTCGTCGCGAGCCGCGGAACCGCCGAACGCGTACGTGGGTTCGTCGCGGACGGTGTGTCGTTCGGCGCGATCCTCGAGAAGCTCCACGGAGGTGCGGCATGAGCCAGCTCGACCCGCGCGTCCCCAAGCTCGAAGCGCTCCTCACCCGCATCAAGACCCGCGCCGCGGAGCCCCGCGCCGCTCAGCCGGTCCAAGCTGCTCCAGTAAAGGTCGCGGCTGCCGCTCCCGCGCCGCAGCCGATCCCGATCGCCGCGAAGGGCCCAGCGACCGCGCCGCCTCCCACTGCGCCGCCCCCCACCGCCCCGCCTCCCACCGCGCCGCCCGCCGAGTCGGTCGTGCGTTCTGCGCCGCACACCATCGGTGGGCCGCCCCCGAGCCGCCGAAGCCATGGCGCGCTCCCCGCTGTAAGCCCGCCCCCTGCGCGCCCGTCGTCGCCCGCGAACACGGCGATCCGAATCCCGGAGGACCGCAAGACCCCCGTCCCCACGTCGACCGAGCCCGCCAGCTTCGGGAGCGACGCCACCCTCTCCGCCGTGCGGATCGACGCCGACTCCTCCGTCGACGCGCTGCTCGCACAGCAGGGCGAGGGGGAGGCCGATTACGACGACGCGACGATCCAAGCGAGCGTCGAGAAGCCCTCCACCACCCTCGCAGGTGTCGGCGTGGGAACGTTGCCACCGCTCACCCGCTCCCCGGTCACCCCGATCCCGCAGGCGCCGGCCTCGGCCCCCCGCGCGATCGAGGCTCCCTACGAGGAAGAAGAGCGGCATCACACGCCGCCGCCCGAGTCGGGAAAACAGAAGGCGCCTTCGCTCGTCCCGGCGGTCGCTGCGCCCGTGGCCGTGCCCGCCGCGCGGAAGTCGGGAGAGCTCCCCCGCCTCAACGACGACGATCCGGCAGACGACGAGGGCACGCTCTCCGGTGTCGGCGGCGGGCTCGGCGCGCCGGCCGCGAAGGTGACCGGCTCGGTCGTGGCCGAGGCGAGGCCGATCGTGCAGACCGTGCATGCGGCGAGTCTCCCGAAGGGAACCGTCGCGGCAGCAACGTCCGGAAGCGCTGCACCGACGGCGCCTTCCAGCCTCGGTGACCTTCTCGACCTCACGCTCGCGCTCTAACGACACGCGCTCACGGCGGCCTCGCGCGCGGAGACGCGTATCGAGGCGATGCCGACAAAAGACCGACCTCGACGCGTGCAGGGAAGCACGGTCGAGGTCGCGTCGTTTCAGATGCCCGAGCCTGGGGAGCGCCGAGGACGCCGTACGTGCCGGACCGGAAACCAAGGCGTTAAGGAGGAACCGCAGCCCCTGGTCCAGCGCTCACGACGTCATATCGAAAACGACTTTCAATATCATTACGTCTCGATTCCCTCCTCGTCAAGGCGCACGTGGGAAGGTCGGTCGATGGCTTCCGTATGCAGCGAGAACGGTCGGCGCGGGAGATCGAGCAATGTCCAAAGTGTGGCTGGAAGTCGAGGGCGGGGCACTTTTGGTAGACGCGCGAGGGGTCTGCGCCGACGTCGTCCCGCTCGGATCGCTCGAGCTCGCGCCCTTCGTCGGCGCTCGATTCGTGGGGGCGGTCGATCGCGACGCGCCCCTCGGCCTCGGCGACACGTTCCGCACGGGCACGCGCCCGCTCTTCGTGATCCACGATCCGGTGACGGGGCCTGCGCTCCTGCGCGCGCCCGAGATCACGGGCGTCGTCGAGACGAGCGGGAGCCTCGTGACCGGGGAGCACCTCGTGGTCGCGTGCGATCGCGCCACCGAGCTGGTCGACGAGGACGACGATCCGACCGAGCGCTTCTCGCGTGCCCGGCTCGAAGAAGAGCGCTCCACGGTGCGCAACCTCGCCGACCTCATCGTCTGAGCCGCTCGCGCCTCCAGAGCGACGCGACGCTCGCGCCTCCAGAGCGACGCGACGCTCGCGCCTCCAGAGCGACGCGACGCTCGCGCCTCCAGAGCGACGCGACGCTCGCGCCTCCAGAGCGACGTGACGCTCGCGCCTCCAGAGCGACGTGACGCTCGCGCCTCCAGAGCGACGTGACGCTCGCGCCTCCAGAGCGACGCGAGGCTAGACGACGATTACGTCCGCGGTCAGGACGCTACGCAGAGCGCGATGAACACGCCGACGAGGTAGACGAGCGACACGAGGAAGAGCCCGCGCGCCCAGCGCCGATCCGAGGTCTTCGCGAGGCCGACCACGCCGGCCGAGAAGAACATCGCGCCGAGCAGCGAGACCGCCACGATGTACCCGATGCCGTGGACGAGGCCGAGCGGAACGACGAGGAACGAGCAGGCGATGGTGGGCACGAGCCAGCGCGCGATAGCGTGTTTTACCGCGACGTCGCCGGTGACGTTGGGCATCACGACGAGGCCTGCGCGCGCGTACTCGCCCTTGCGAAAGAGCGCGATCGCGAGCGAGTGCGGAACTTGCCACGTGAACATGAGCCCGAAGAGCACGAGGCCGGCCGCGTCGATGCGACCGGTCGCCGCCGTCCACCCGAGGAGCGGAGGGATCGCGCCCGGGATCGCGCCGACGAGGAGCGCGTGGTGCGAGCGCTGCTTGAGCGGCGTGTAGGCGAGCACGTACAGCAGGTTCGCGAGCACGGCGAGCAGCGCCGTGAGCGCGTTGGCGCCGATGGCCAACACCGGCACCGCGACCGACGACGTGACGACGCCGAACCACAGCGCCGCGCGCGGCGAGAGCCGACCCTTCGGCAGCGGGCGGTTCTTCGTGCGCTCCATTTTGCGGTCGAAATCGCGCTCGATGTACATGTTCAGCGCGTTGGCGCCGGAGACGACGAGCGACGTACCGACCAGCGTCGCGACCAAGAGCGCGAACGTTACGGGAGAGCTGCCGGTGCTCGCGAGGGCCGCCTTGTGCGCGAGCCAGAGCCCGCCGGCGGTGGTGACCACGACCATGAACGTGATGCGCGGCTTCGCGAGGGCCACGTAGTCCGAGAAGCGTCCAACCCCAACAGCCCGAGAAGACTCGGTTTTTTCGGATTCGACGGCGGGTTCTACGGGGGCGTTCATGGGAATCTCGGCGAACCGCGGAGTCGCGGCCAGCGTGGGCCGTATAGGTACGGGCTTCTCGTGCGTCAAGGAAAAGGCGGAGCGCGGACCTGTCCTGGCCCTGCGCTGCGAAACCCTTCCGCTTTTCCGCCACACTCGCCCGGAACGGATAACCTCTAGGCCCCGCCGCGCGGCACGCGTCGCGGGCCGAAATTCCATGGCCACCGACATCCTGGCAGCGCTGAGCTCCCCCCTCGAGAACGAGGAAGCCCTCCTCGATCAACTGCTCCTCTCATTGTCTCGCGGGGAGCTCCCGCCGGACGTGTGGAGCACCCTCAACGACGCCGCGATCCGAGACGACCGCGTCTCCGAGCTCGCGTTCGCGTTCGAGATCGTGATTCAGGGCAAGCGCCTGAAGAGCGTCGCGAACGCGGTAGGCGCGGAGTTTTTGCTCCGCGCCGCGTCGTTCTTCCAAGAGTCCCTCGGGGACGACGTGGGGGCGATCGGGTACCTGGAGCGTGCGGTCGGCCTCGCGCCCACGTACGTACCGGCGTTCGAGAAGCTCGACGACCTGCTGTCCGCTGCGAACGAGACGAAGAAGCTCGCCGACCTCTGCTTTTCGCAGGTGTCGCATCGTACGGAGCCGAGCGACAAGATCGCGCTCCTGCGCCGCGCGGCCATCCTCTACGAGACGCTCGGCGGGCAAGAGGATCGCGGGGTGGAAGCGCTCCAGCAGATCCTCAAGATCGCCCCCGCCGATGGAGAAGCGCGGCGCGCCCTCGAAGCGCGCTACGTGAAGCAGAACCGGCACCGTGACGTGACGAAGCTGCTCGAAGCGGCGCTCGCGACCACCCCGCCGCCGAGCGACGAAGAGTCGGGGGAGATTCGTCTGCGGCTCCTCGATCTCTACGCGAACCAGCTCCAAGAGCCGGAGCGCGCGCTCCCCCACGCCGAGACGGTGCTCGAGCTCGACCCGTTCCACGAGGACGCGAAGCGGGTCGCGGCGAAGCTGCTCGTGAACAAGGCCCACGCCGCGCGTGCGGCAGCGGCGCTGTCGCGTGCTTCGTTCGCGACCGGCGATCTCGTCGAGATGGAGAAGTTCCTCGTCATCGAGCTCGAGCACACGCGCGGCGCGAAGCGCTTCGGGGTGTTGAAGCGCCTCGGGGTGCTCCGCCAAGACTCGCTGAACCAACCGACGTCCGCGTTCGAGGCGTTCGACGCCGCGCTCGCGATCGATCCGACGGACGACGATCTGCGCGCACGTTACGTGGAGCTCGCCGTCACCCTCGGCAACCCGCTCGACGCCGCGCGGAGCCTGACCCGCGTCTCGACGGCGGCGAAAGAGCCCCAGCTCCGCTCGCGGATCGCGGCCGAATCGGGCGCCCTCTTGCGCGTGGGCGGCGACATGAAGCGCGCGCGCGCCACCTTCGTGAGCGTGCTCGGGATGCCACAAGCCGACGACGCGGCGATCGTTCGTGCGGCGCGCGAGCTCGTCGACATCTACGGCGCGGAGGGCGACACGAAGGCCCTCATCGAGGTGCTCGACAAGCTCGGAGAGCTCGATCCGGAAGAAGATCTCCGCCGCGCCGCGAACGAGAAGCTCGCCGAGATCGCGGTCTCGCGCGGGGACGACGCGCGCGCGATCGTCGCCTACACGCGCCTCGTCGGTAGCTCGTCGCGGCAGACGGCGCTCGCCGAGCTCGAGCTCCTCCACGAGCGCGCGGGCAACCACACCCAGCTCGCCGACATCCTCCACGAACGTGAGAAAGAAGCCACTTCGCGAGGCGAAGCGCGCCAGATCGCGTTCCGCGCGGCGGAGATCCTCACGAACCTCACGAACGACGTCGCGCGCGCGGCGGCGGCGTGGAAAGGGATCGCCGACCGCTACGGCGCGACGCGCAACGTGCATATTGCATGGATTCCGTTGCTCGAGGCGCAGCGCGATTGGGCCGGGCTCGCGGACGTGCTCGCCGCCGACGCGGACATCGCACCGGAAGCGGAGCGCGCCAGCATCCTCGCGCGCCTCGGACACGTGTATCTCACACGCTTGTCCGACGACGCGCAGGCGTTCGAGACGTTCGCGCGCGTGCTCGAGTTCGACCCCGCCGAGCCGCAGACGCGCGGCACCTTGGAGAAGCTTCTCTCGGGTAAGGATCACCGCGCGAGGGCGGCAGAGGTGCTCGAGCCGCTCTACCGCACCGAGCGCAACACGGCGGGGCTCTTGCGTGTGCTCGAGGTCCGCGTCGAGGACGCCGATGGCGTCGAAAGCCGGCAAAAGGCGCTCCTCGAAGCCTCGCGCGTCGCGGAAGAGGTCGCGCCCGATCGCGCGCTTCTCTTGTCGAGCCGCGGACTCATCGACGCGGCAGAGAGCCACCTCGATGTTCACCCTTGGCTCGAGCGGGTGGAGCGCCTCTCGACCGGCCTCGACGCCAAGCGACGCGCCGGGCTCTTCGCGCGCGCGCTAGGGGAGCTCGAGGTCGACTCCCCCGGCATGCTCGCCCTCGCGCGACGAACGGGCGACGCGCTCGCCCTCGCCGGCGACGTGGCGCAGGCGCTCGCTGTTTACAAGCGCGCGCTCGCGTTCGATCCGTCGGCCGAAGACTTGATGTCGCGCGTCGACGAGCTCCTGAAGGAGCAAGGAAACGCCGAAGAGCGCGTGGCCCTTTACCGCGCCGCGCTCGAGCAGGGCACCGGCGATCGTGAGCGTCGTCGCCAGCTCCTCCACGGAATCGGCTCGATCGAGCGCTACGAGCTCTCGAACCCGGCCGCCGCGATCCTCGCCTATCGCGCCGCGCTCCGCGACGACGCCCACGATCGCGAGGCGTTCGCCGCGCTCGTCGCGCTCTACGAAGAGACGTCACAGTGGGGCGAGCTCTGCGACGTGCTCGAGAGCAGCCTCGAAATCGTGACGCCGGAAGAGTCGCGCCGCCTCCGCGCCCAGCTCGCGGAGGTCACGTCGACGCACGGGCAGCCAGATCGCGCGCGCGCCCACGTGAGCATCTTGCTCGCCGACGCGGGCCTCGCCGGCGTGGAGCTCGACACCGCCGAGCGTGTCGCGACGACCCTCGGTGACGTCGACCTCGCCGAGGCGGTGCTCGAACGCCGCCTCCGCGAGACCCCCGACGTCCGCGAGCACGTGAGCCTCCTCGAACGCCTCGGTGTGCTCGCCCTCGAACGGAAAAACGATCCCGCCCTCGCCCTCGAGCGTCTCCGCGCGGCCGCCGATCTCGCGAAGGCGCTCGGCGAGCAAGACGACGCCGCGCGCCTCTACGAGGTGATCCTCCGCCTCTTCCCGAGCGACGCAGGAGCCGCCGCCGAGCTCGCCGAAATCTCCGAAGAACGCGGTGATTTCGCGAAGTTGCCCAACTTGCTCGACGTGCTCCTCGCCGCCGAGCCGGACACGCGCACGAAGGTCGCGTTGATGCTGAAGAAGAGCCGCGTGCTCTCTCAGCAGCTCGGTGACGAACGCGGCGCGCTCGAGGCTTCCGCGGAGGCGTTCGCGCTCGCGCCAGAAGATCGCGCGGTGCTCTCGGTCTTCGGAGACCTCGCGAATCGCACCGGCGAGACCGACCTGTTCTGCGAAGCGCTCGACGCCAAGCTCACGTCCGGGATGGAAGGAAAGGACGCCTCGGTGCGCTCCGACCTCGTGCTCGCGAAGGCACGCCTGCTCGGAAAGGATCCCGATCGCTACGAAGAAGCAGCCCTCGCCTACCGGAGCGTGCTCCGCGGAGTCGGCCTCGACGACACCCGAAGCGCGCTCGCAGCGAGCGAGTTCGAGGAGCTCGCCCTCTCCGACGTCGCGCCGGCGACGGTGTCCGACGGCGCAAAAGACGACGGCGATACTCGGCACGCCGATCTGCGCTGGCTGTGGAATTTTCGCGTCGATCGCGCCGACTTCGAAGAGCGTGTCGCGCTCGTGCTCGCCTGGGCGCGGACGGAAGAGACCACGCTCGCCGATCCGGAGCGCGCCCTCGGCCTCTATCACCGCGTGACCGAGATCGAACCGGAGCAAGACGAGGCCCTCCAAGGGATCGCTCGCCTGTCGCTCGCGATCGGCGACGTGGAGGGCGGCGTCGCGGCGCTCGCTTCGCGTCGTGATCGCTCGAACGGCGAGGCGAAGAACCTCCTCGATCTCGAGATCGCGGAGATCTTGCTCTCGCGGACGACGCGCCTCTCCGAGGCCCTCGCGAGCGTGGGCGCGGTGCTCGAGAGCACGCCTCACGACGCGCGCGCGATCGCCCTCGGCGCGAAGCTGCTCCGCGCGCCGGCGGTTCGCGCACGCGCGGTGGAGACGTTCGAGAACGCGCTCGATCTCTCCGACGACGCCGACGCGAAGATCGCGATCTTGAACGAGCTTTTGACGAGCGCGGACGACTCGGGGGAGACACCGGACGCACTCTTTCGCTGGTACGAGGAGCTCGCGACCCTCCACACCGACAAGGGGCGCGCACAAGACGCGCTCGACGCCGTGCTCCGCGCGACGAGCAAGCTCCCCACGAACCACGCGCTCTGGGATCGCGCCGAGTCGCTCTCGCGCGACCTCGAGAACCCTCACGCCGTCGCCGAGCTGTACGAGAGCACCCTCGACGGCTCCCTCACCCGCGAGGACGCGGTCGAGCTCGGGAAGCGCGCCGTCTCGTTCTTCGAGGAGTGGTACGACGACTCGAACCGAAGCGCGCGCGTGCTCGAGCGGATCCTCGAGACCGACCCCAACGAGCCATGGGCATTCGATCGGCTGAAGCTGCTCTTCGACGCGGAGGAGCGCTGGCAAGATTTGTTCGGGCTCTTCGATCGCGCGATCGTCGCGGCGCCGGCGGACAAGAAGCTCGAGCTCTTGGACGAAGCGGCGCAGGTCGCGAAAGACTTCGCGAGCGATCCGATCAAAGCTATCGAGTACCTCGAACAAATTCGGAAGATTCGACCGAACGTCGCGCGCGTCGACGCCGCGCTCGAGCGCCTCTACGAGCGCACCGGGCGCTTCCGCGAGCTCATTGCACTCTACACCGGCCAGATCCCGAACCAAGCCGAGCCGGAGGCGCAAGACACGCGCGCGCGAATCGCGAGGATCCTCGTCGACGAGCTGAAAGACGTGACCGCCGCCCTCGCCGTGGTCGAAGAGCTCATCTTGCGCGAGCCAGAGCTCGGGCCGCGGAAAGACGTCGAGCCGATCCTCGAGCGTATCCTCGACGCGACGGCGCACGGGACCGAGGCGCGCGAAGAGGGCAAATCGGGTCGCCCGCAGGGCGGAAAGCGGGCTCAGACTCGCCAACGCGCGGCCGCCATTTTGAAGGAGCGGTACACGGCCGCGCAGCGTGAATCGGACCTCGTGCGCATCCTCGAGGTGGAGCTCGAGGCGGTCAAGGGCACGAAGGATCGCGCGCGCAGGCACGAGCAAATCGCCGTCCTCCACGAGACGCTCGGTGACGCGAAGGACGCCCTCGAGCACGTCGAGCAGCTCGTGCTCCTCGAGCCGCACGTGAAGGAGCACCGCGACCGACTCGAAGATCTCGCCGCGCGCACCTCGGCGTTCCCGAAGCTCGTCGAGGTGCTCGTCACCGTCGCCGAGAAGGTCGACGACGACGTGCTCCGCGTGGAGCTGTACCTCCACGCCGGCCTCGTGACGGCGGAGCACATCAAGGACGAAGAACGCGCGATCGACCTATTTTCAAAGGTCATTTCTGCGCCGCAGCCCCCCGACGAGCTCGTGCTCGCGGCCTGCCGCGCGACCGAGCCGCTCCTCGAGCGAGCGCGGCAAGGCGCGGCGCCCGAGCACCTCGAGGTCCTCGAACGGCAAGGCAGCCTCGAGCCGGAGCCGGACGTGCGCTTCCGCGTGCTCGCGAAGGCGGCGCGCCTCGCGACGGAGCTGTTCGAGCTCGACCGCGCGATTTGGGCGTGGGAGTCGTGCCGCGACATCGTGCCGACCGACGCGGCGACGCTCGACGGCCTCGCGGACCTCTTCGAGCGAACGAACCGCAGCAAGGAGCTCGTCGGCGTGCTCTCGGTGCGCTCGCGCCTCGCGCAGCGGCCCACCCCGCAGCGACGCGCCGATTACGTGCGTGTTGCACACATCCTCGGAGAGGCCCTCGGCGAGGTCAAAGAAGCGATTTTGGCTTGGGACGCGGAGGAGCAAGAGTTCGGCGAGTCCGACGAGAACATCCGCGCGCGGCTCTCGCTCTACCGAGCCTCGCGCCAGTGGGACAAGCTCGCCGCGCTCCTCGAGCGCGCCGCGCTCCGCCCCGCGACCCCTGAGGTGCAGGCCACGTTCCTCCACGAGCTCGGCGACGTCGCGCGCGAGTACCTCGAGACGGGGCCGAAGGCGATCCACAGCTACGAGGCCGCGCTGCAGAAGGATCCGCGGAACGAAGGCGCACGCGCGGGTCTTCGCACGTTGCTCCGCCGCGGTGATCTCCGCGCCGAAGCGGTGCGTGTGCTCTTGTTCGCGCACACCTCGACCGACGAGTGGCGCGCGATCCTCGACTTGACCGAGCACCGCGTCGCGACCGCGAAGGACGGCCCCGCCCGGATCGCCATTTTCCACGAAGCGGCGAGCATCTCCGAGCGACGCGGAGAGGACCGCGAAGCTGCATTTTCCCTCGTTCGACGCGCGTTCCTGCTCGACTCGGGCCGCGCCGACAGCGAGGCCGAGCTCTTCCGGCTCGCCGACGCGACGAGGCAGTGGCGCTCCGTCGCCGACGCGCAACGCGAAGCTATCGAAGCGAAGGAGAGCATCGACGCGGAGCCACCTTGGCTCCCCGGCCTCCGCTACCGCATGGGCGAGGTGCTCGAGGGTCGGCTCGAAGATCCGCGCGCGGCGCTCGCGGCCTACGCACGCGTCGCATCCGACGATCCGAATGACCTGCAAGCGGGACGCGCGACGATTCGCACCGCCGGAAAGACGATGCGATGGGACGCCGCGGCACGCGCGCTGGTCGACGCGGCGCGGGCCGCAGAGGGCCTCGTGCCCCAGCTCGTCAGCGCGTTCGAGGAGTCCGCGACGGCAGCGAGCGGGTGGGACTCGGCCACGTCGGCGGTCGCCGCGCTCGTCGCGGATCGCGGGGAGACAGGGCCCCTCGCGAAGGAGCTCGAGACCCAAGTCGCGCGCTGGCACCGCGAACGACGCAAGGATCCCGAGGCCGCCGAGGCTGCTTACCTGCGCGCCCTCGGCCACGACCGCGACGATCCCGCGTTGCTGCTCGAGCTCGCTCAGCTCCAGCGCCGCGCGCGCGGCAAGCCGCTCATCGACAGCTTGATTCGGCTCTCCCAGGCGACGGGAGGCGACCTCGACCTCTTGCGCGAAGCGGCCGACATCGCGAAGGACGACGTCGGCGATCGCGCGCTCGCAAAATCGATCCTCGCGAAGCTCCTCAAGCTCGCGACCGATCGTTGGGTCGGTGACGAAGCCGATACGTCGGTGTCGTCCGGCGCGCCAGGCGAGCCCGCGAGCTACCTGCGAAGAGCGGTCCGCGACCTCGTCGAGATCCACCGCGCAGAGGGAGACCTCGATCGCGTGACGACGCTCCTCTTGGACACGTCGACGCTCCCGTTTCCCCGCCCCGAGCAGCGCGCCCTCAGGCACGAAGCCGCTCGTATCTACGCGCAAGAGCTCAGGAATATCGATCTGGCGATCGCGGTATACGACAAGCTCTTCAGCGAGGACTCGAACGACGAGATCGCCGTCCACGAGCTCACCGAGATCCTCGAGCGAGAGGGGCGAACGCGCGACTTGCTCGCCCTCGCGAAGCGCCGGGTCGCGGTCGCGGGGGGCACCACGATGCGCCTCGCGCTCCGGATCGAGACGGCACGAATCGAGACCACGCTCGGCGAGACGACCGAAGCCCTCGCCACGTTGCGAGAGAACCTCGCCGAATCTCCGCGCCACCCCGAGTCGGTCGAGGCGCTCGTCGTGCTCCTCGACCGCGAGCGGAAATTCAAAGACCTCGAAGAGCTCTACGCGACACAAGCCGAGCGCGCGGAGGCGGACGTCGACCTCGCGGAGGCGGCCGAGCTTTTCGAACGGGCCGCCGAGGTCGCGCTGAATCGGCTCTCCCAGGCTCCCCTCGCCGCCCAGCATTTCCGGCGCGTCGTCGCGCTCGAGCCACGGCCCACCGCGCTCGACGCGCTCGCGAAGCTCGCGATCGACGCCGCCGAGCTGGCCGGCGCGGCAGAGTACCTCGAGCGCCTCCGCCACGTCGTGAAGGACAAGGAGCGCACCGAGGTGGTGCTCCGCATGGTTTACGCCCTCGAAAAAGCAGACTTCGCCGGCACCGCGATCGAGCGCCTCGAGGAGGAGGTCTCTCGCGCGCCGGAGTCGGAGCCGCTCCGCATCAAGCTCCTCGCGCTCTACCGCGAGCGCGACGACTTCGCGAACCTCGCCCGCACCCTTACCGTCGGCGCGCAATACGCCCCTGACAAACACACCCGCCTCGGTCGTCTCCGCGAGGCCTCACATCTCTATTGCACCGAGGTTCGTGAGCCTGCGCTCGCGATCCCCCTCCTCGAGATGGCCTGCGATCTCGCGCCCGACGAGCGCCCCGTGAGGCTCGCCCTCGCCGACGCGCTCGGTCTGAGCGGCCGCATCGACGAAGCGAGGACCATGCTCCGCGCGATCATCGACGACTTCGCGGGGAGGCGCCCGAAGGAGCGCGCGCCGGTGCACTACCACCTCGCGCGACTCGATCTCGTGGTCGGCGATCGGCCGCGTGCGCTCGTCGAGCTCGACGCCGCGACACGCATCGATCCCGCGAACCCGGAGATCTTGCGCACCCTCGCGGAGCTCTCTCGCGACGACGGGCAGCTCGATCGCGCCGAGCGTTCGTACCGCGCGCTCCTCACCGTCCTAAGGCGCCAAGAAGACGTCCACGGCTCCGGAATTTCGCGTGGTGAGGTGCTCCTCGAGCTCGCGAACGTGGCGGAGCGTCAAGACCAACACGAGCGCGCGGCGGAGCTCTTCGAGTCGGCGCTCGAGGTGGCGGCCGAGAGCGACACGGAGAGCAAGCGCCTCGAGCGCGCCCTCCGAGAACGTGGAAACTACAAGGGTCTCGTACGTGCGCTCTCGCAGCGGCTGCAAAAGGGCAAAGGCGAGGACCGCGATTTCGACGCCACGGTAGAGCTCGCGCGCGCCCTCGACGAGCACCTCCAGACACCGGAGCAAGCCCTCGTCGCGTGGCTCGACGCGCTCCGCGTTCGGCCCGGCTCGCAGAACGCACACGAAGCTTCACTCGCGCTCGCCGAGCGCCTCGGTCTCGTCTCGCGCTACACGAGCGAGCTCCAGAAGCTGGCGCGGACGATCGAGAAACCCACCTCGCTCGCGAGCGATCTCCAAAAGCGCCTCGGTGACACCCTCGAGCGATTCGCGGGAGACGCGAAGGGCGCGATCGAGGCCTACGAGCGCTCGCTCGAGCTCGACCCGTCCGCGAACGAGACCCTGGAGGCGCTCGACCGCCTCTACGAACGGCTCGGCGACGACGCTGGCCAAGCCCGCACGCTCGCCGCGCGAATCGCCCTCGGCAAGGAGTCGAGCGACGCCCTCTATCGCCTCGCGCAGCTTCGCTACAAGTCGAAGGTCACCGTCGACGACGCGTGCGACGCGCTGGAAGAGGCGCTCGAACGCGAGCCTCTGCTCGACCGCGCCGAGTCGATCTTGCGCCAAGCGGCGGAGGCTCACCCGAGCGAAGAACGTGTGCTCGCGCTCTACGAGCGGATCGGCCGTCAGGGTTATCCTCGCGCCCTCGTCGACGCGCTGACGAAGCGTTGGTCGATGGAGCTCGGCGAGGCCTACGTGCTCCGCGAGGCGATCGAGACGGCGAAGAGCCTCCCCGATATGGACCTCGCCGAGTTCTGGCTCCGGCGTTTCCTCGAACGCGACGGCCAGACGACCGAGGATCGCACCTGGGCACTGGTCGAGCTTTCCCATATTTGTGTGGAAAAACGCGATCTTGCCGAAGCAGTACTCTTGAAGAAGGAGGCCGCCGAGGCGAGCGCACCGGAGGAGGCACGCGCGCTCTTCCTGGAGGTCGCCCACCTCGCGGCGAACGAGCTCGCCGACCTGCCGCTCGCGGCGCAGACGTACGAAGAGCTGCGCTTCCAAGACCCCGCCGACCGCACGATCTGGGAGCCGCTGCTCTCGGTGTACGAGCGGATGGGCGAGTACGAGAAGGTGTCGCAGCTCCTCGGACAGGTCGTCGAGTTCGTCGACGATCGGGCCGAACGCTCCAAGATTCGCCTCCGCCGCGTCGAGATCGGGATCGACAAGCTCGGCCTCGGCGACGACGCCGCGACCCAGCTCAAAGAGATCCTCGACGACGACCCGAGCCAGGCCAACGCCGCGATCTTGCTCGGCAGCATCCTCGAGCGAAATGGCCGCGAAGAAGAGCTCATCGAGCTTCTCTCTCGCCAGCTCGAGGCGGCGCGCGATCGCGAGGACGCCGCGTCCATCGTGTCGCTCTCGAAGCGGCTCGGCGCGCTCCTCGAGACGCGCGCGCCGGACGAAGCAAAGGACGTCTACCGCCGAATGCTCGAGGTTCGCGGCGACGACCGCGGGGTGCTGGAGGCCCTCGCGCGCCTCTCGGAACAATCGGGCGACGCGCAGGAGCACGCCGAGATTTTGGAGCGGCTGCTCTCGGTGACCGACGGTCAAGAGGCCGAGAAGCTCTCGATCCGGGTCGGCGGGATCTTCCGCGAGCTCGGCGATCCGGAGCGCGCGCGCTCGGCTTTCGAAAGAGGATTCGCGGCCTATCCGCAGAGCTCGAGCCTGCGCACGGAGCTCGAGACGAGCTACCGCGACACGCGGGCGTGGGAGAAGCTCGCCGGGATGTACGAGCTCGAGGCCGGCGCGCAGCCGAACCCCGAACGCCGCGTCGCGGTGCTTCGAATGGCAGCGGCGGTGTACCGCGACGAGCTCCACATGCACGTCGCGGGGGCGCGGGTGATGCGACTCGCGAAGGAGGTCATGCCGCACGACATGACGATCTTGCGCGAGCTCACCGATTTGCTCATCGCTTCCGGCGAGCATCAAACCGCGGCCGACGAGATCGGCCTCGCGCTCGCGGACATCGCGCTCGACAGCCCCGATCGTGGCAGCTTGCTCTCCGAACGTGCGGCGCTGTTCGCCCAAATCGACCGCGACGAAGAGGCCCTCGCCGACTGGGAAGAAGCGCTCGCGGCCGGTGATCGCATGGTGATCGACCCGCTCGCGATTCACCTCACGAAGCTCGCGACGAAGGCAGCCGGCGCCGGCGACACGCGCGGCTGGAGGAAGCGAAGGCTTCGTCTGGCCGAGCTACGCCACGACGGAGGCCAGACCGAAGAGGCACGCGCGATCCTCACCGAGCTGCTCAAGTCCGACGGCCGCGATCGCGACGCGATTCGGTCCCTCGCGCGAATGGAGGAGCAGCTCGAACGATGGGACGCGGCGAGCGCCACCTACCGCCGCCTCGTCACCCTCGAGGACAAGGAAGCGATCGTCGACGTCGCGCTCCGCCTCGCGAACGCGTGCGAGCGCGCGGGACGGCTCGCCGACGCGCGTGGTGGCATCGAGCGAGCACGCACCGTGGAGCCGCAGAACGAGGCGCTGCGCAACGTACTCGAGCGTATCTACAAGGAAACACTCGCACTTCGGGAGCTGGCCGAGCTCTACCTCGAGGACGCTCGCGCCGCGATGGACGTCGCGGGGCGCTTCTCGCACCTCATTCGCGCCGGCTCGCTGTTCCTCCAGCACGCCCAAGATCCGAACCTGGCGATCGAGCCACTCGAAGAAGCGCGAACCCTGCGCCCGAACGATCTCGACTGCGTCGCGCTGCTCGCCGATGCGTACACGGCGGGCGGTCGTTATGCAGAAGCGAGCGACGTGCTGGTGGGCGCCGTCACCGCGCACAAGGGCCGGAGGAGCCGCGAGCTCTCCACCCTCTACCACCGGCTCGCGCGCGTCGCGCAGGCGACCGACAACCGCAACGCAGAGCTCCAGAACCTGACCACCGCGCTCGACATCGACGCGCAGAACGGCCACGTCGCGTCCGAGCTCGCGTACCTCGCGATGGAGCTCGGCGAGTGGGACACCGCGAACCGCGCCCTCCGCGCCGTCACGATGCTCAAGACCGCCGCTCCGCTTCCCCGCTCCCTCGCGTACCAGCACCTCGGCGAAATCGCGCAGGCGCAGGGCGACGTTCGGCGCGCGGTGGGCTTCTTGAAGCGCGCGCTCGACGAGGATCCCAACCTCGACACCGCCCGCGCCCTCCTCGACCAGCTCTCGTGATCGGTCGCGCGTCTCTCGGGACGCGCGTCTCGGTCTCTCGTCGCATCGCGCCTCGCGAGATGCATGCATACGGCATGTGTTCGTGGTTCGGCGCGTCGATGCGGGTCCGTCTCAGCCCTTGCGGGCGATCGCCTCGTAGATGCGGGTCATCGCGATCTTGAGCTCGTCGTTGAACGGATCGCATTGGATCGCGGTCGCGAGCTCGAGGCGCGCTTGCTCGAAGTTGCCGATCGAGGCGAGGCGGTCCGCCTTGCGGGCGTGGGTCTTCGCCTCGGGGGTCTGCGCGATCGTCTCGAGCGTCTTCGCGACCGCCTTCGCCTTCTGTTCGGCGAGGGCATGCTCGTCGATGCGGAGCTTGCCGGCGCGGAGCGCGTCGTCGTACTTCGCACGTTGATCGGGCCGCGAGAGCACGCGGTAGGCCTCGACTCCACGCTTGAAGACCTCTGCCGCGGCGACGGCGGCTTCTTGCGTGAACTCCACGTAGCGGTCTGGGTGGCACTTGAGCGCGAACTCGTGGAACGCCGCCTTCACCGACTCTTGGGACGCCCTCTCGTCGACCTTCAAGATGGCGTAATAACTCATCTCTTCGAGCGACTCGTGCCAGGCGCGGAGGAGCGCGGGGGACAGCATCAGAGCACCTCTCGCAGCGCTTGGCGGTTCATCATCGCTTCGATGTCGGCGGCCTCGGTGAGCGCGCCGAAAGAACGCAAGGTCGCGCGTGTCTCGGTGCCGCTCTGTTTGTCCTTGGCCTTCACGTTCAAGATGCCGTCGGCGTCGAGCTCGAACGTGACCACGATCGCCGCGTCGCCGCGCTTGCCGGGCCGGATCCCGGAGAGCTCGAGCTCGCCGAGGTACGTGTTCTGATCGAAGCGGTTCGACGCTCCCTGCGCGACGCGGATGAACACGCGCGTCTGGCCGTCCTGCGCGGTGCGGAAGACACGAGTCTTGTCGCACGGCACGGGCGTGTTGGCGGCGAGGAGCACGTCGCAGTAGCCCGCGACCGTCTCGACGAGGAGGCTGAGCGGCGTCACGTCGACGAGCAGCGGCGCACGTCCGCGCGTCGCGATGCCCCCCTGCTCCACCATCCGCGCGCGCTCGAGCAACGCGCTCTCCGACTCGTCGACCTCGATCGCGCCGTCGGCCGCCTCGATGTCGTCGCGCGAGTAGAGCGCCCTCGGCATGCGCGGCTCGGAGCGCGGGTGCTGAGGCGGCATCGCCGGCCAAGGGCTCGTTTCTCCTGGCTTTCCAGGTACATACACCGCGGCCGGCTGGACCCGCGGGCGACCGGGCACGGCCGGGATGAGCTCTTCGGGAGTGCCCGCTTCCGCCGGCGGAGGAGGCGCCGCTGGCCTCGCCGCGCCGGCGACGAGGCTGACGTCGGAGGCATCGACGGCGAGTCGCCCTGCGGCGGATGGAGCCAAATCGGGCACCGGCGGCATCTCGCGATCGGCGCCGGGGACGGGCATGGTGCTCACGACCTGATGAGGCGCCTCGGTGAGGGGCGCGCTCGCCCCCGCGAGGAGGGCGCTCATCGCTTCGGTCTTTTGCGCGGCGACGGTGGGCGCTTCAGGCGGCCGAGTGCTCGCCACGTCGCGATCGGTGGCTTCGAGGATCGCCGGCGGAGTGAACGTGAGGACCGGCATCGCCGAAGAGCTCGGCGGTGGCTCGGGTACGAAGTCGGAGATCGGCTTCGCCGCCTTGGGCCGGAGCGTCTCTCGCTCGGCCTCCCCGTCGACGGGATCGCGCGACGGGAACGCGTCGAGGCCGGACTTTACGCCGCCGGCGGTAGCCTCGGGGAACGCGTCGAGGGCTCCGGCCCCTTTTTTCTTGGCCTTCGGACGATCGCCGCGCGTTCGAACGAGGGAGTGCGCTTGGATCGCGGCGCCGAGAGCGACGACCTCGTCCGGGTTCACGCGTACGCTCGGAGGCTGCGAGAAGAACTCGCCCACGCGTCGCGCGATGAGCGGCATGCGCGTCGAGCCGCCGACGAGGATCACGCGGCGGAAGTCGGAGGGAGAGAGCCGCGCCATCGTGAGCGACTGACGCGTGACCTCGAGGGTGCGATCGACGAGCGGCTGCGCGAGCACTTCGAGCTCGGCGCGGGTGAGCTTTCCTCGCACGTCGATCGGGACGCCGTTCGGGGAGTACACGATGTCGCGGATCTCGTGCTCGACCACGGTCGCGACTGACAAATCGCGCTTCATCGTCTCGGCCGCGAGGCGAAGGCGCCCGAAGGCGATCGGATCGCGACGCGCTTCGACGCCGTGGCCTTCGCGGACCTGATCGGCGAGACGCTCCGCGACCAAGCTGTCGAGATCGTCGCCCCCGAGCGCGGTGTCGCCTGCGGTCGCGAGCACCTCGAACACGTTGCCGTCGAGATCGAGGAGCGTGATGTCGAACGTTCCGCCACCGAGGTCGTAAACGGCGATGCGCTCGTTGTCCTCGATCGCCTGACCGTACGCGAGCGCGGCCGCCGTGGGCTCGTTCAAGATGCGGAGCACCTCGAGCCCCGCGAGCTTGCCCGCGAGCTTCGTCGCCGCGCGCTGCAGGTCGTTGAAGTTCGCCGGCACGGTAATGACGGCGCGATCGACCTTCTCGCCGAGCTGCGCCTCCGCCACCTTCTTCGCGCGGCGGAGCACGAACGCGCTGATCTCGGGGAGCGCGTAGGGCGTGCCCTGCGCGACGACCATCGTGGCGTCCTTGTCGCCGCGCACGACGCTGAACGGAAAGCGCTCGGCGATGTACTGCACCTCGGGCGAGTTGAACGGGCGGCCGATGAGACGCTTGACCGAGTAGATGCTGTTCTTCGGATCGGTGAGGCGGCGGTCGCGCGCGGCCTCCCCGACGAGGACCTGGCCGTCGGGGGTGAACGAAACGATCGACGGGATGAGACGCCGATTTTTTTCGTCCGTCAGCGTGACGGCGACACCGTTGACCACCGCACCGACGACGGTGTTGGTCGTTCCGAGATCGATCCCGATCGCTAGGCCCATGCGTCTATGTCGATGCTACACGAGGCGCACCGATCGACGTCAAATACCCATGGATGCCGCGGGCTACGCGGCGGCCGTCGGCGATCGCCCAGACCACGAGCGATTGCCCACGTGACACGTCGCCGGCCGCAAAAATCCCGGGCTTCGAGGTTCGTCCGTCCGCGTCCGACACCGCGTTTCCACGCGCGTCTCGCGCGACGCCGAGGGCGTCGAGGAGGGCAGGCTCCGGCCCGGTGAACCCCATCGCGAGGAAGACGCGCTGCGCTGGGATCTCGAAGTCGGCCCCTTCCTGCGCCACGACGCGGCCCCCCGAGAGCGCGACACGCTCCACCAGCAGGGCGCGCACCTTCCCCTCGGCGTCGCCGAGGAACGCCTTCGTGCGCACCCCGAAATCACGATCGCATCCCTCCTCGTGGGACGACGAGGTGCGCAGAACGAGGGGCCACTCGGGCCAGGGATTTTCCTTCGATCGAACGAGCGGAGGCTTCGGCATCAGCTCCAGTTGCGTCACGCTCGAGGCGCGCTGACGGTTCGAGGTGCCGACGCAGTCGGAGCCCGTGTCGCCGCCGCCGATCACCACCACCGGCAAGCCACACGTCGTGATCGCGTCCGCGACGGTGTCTTTCGCGACGACGCGGTTCTCGCGCTCCAAGAAGTCCATCGCGTAGTGCACACCGGCGAGGTCACGCCCCGGGATCGGGAGATCGCGCGCGACACGGGCGCCCATCGCGAGCACCGTCGCGTCGAAGGGCGCGAGCAGCGCTTCACACGAGCTCGCGTCGACGTCGGTGCTCGTTCGAAACACGACGCCCTCCGCCTCGAGCTGCGCGATGCGTGTATCAATCACGTGTTTCTCGAGCTTGAAATCCGGGATCCCGTAGCGAAGGAGGCCTCCGACACGATCGTCGCGCTCGAACACGGTGACGTCGTGGCCGCGCCGCGCGAGCTCTTGGGCGCACGCGAGGCCGGCGGGCCCGGACCCCACGACCGCGACCCGCTTCCCGGTCCGCGAGGCCGCGATTTGCGGCACGAGCCCCTGCGCGAACGCGTGGTGAGCGAGGTTTCGCTCCACGTCTTTGATCGTGACCGGGCTCTCGCGGAGGTTCAGCACGCACGAGGCCTCGCAGGGCGCAGGGCACACACGACCGGTCATCTCCGGGAAGTTGTTCGTCGCGTGCAAGTTGCGGAGCGCCTCGTCCGTGTTGCCGCGGTAAACGAGGTCGTTGAACTCGGGGATCACGTTCCCGAGGGGGCAGCCCTCGTGACAGAACGGGATCCCGCAGTCCATGCAGCGCGAAGCTTGGAGCTTGAGGGCCGCTTCGTCCGGCTCGATCGTGAACTCGTGAGAGTGAGCACGACGCTCGGTGGCGGGAGCCTCTTTGGCCTTCGCGCGCTCCACGTCGAGGAAGCCTCGGGGATCAGCCACGGGCCACCTCCGCGAGATCGCTGCGATGGGACGAGGGAGAATCTGCGGCGAGCTTCTTCTTTTCGAGGATCTTTTTGTACTCGATCGGCATCACCTTCACGAAGCGCGAGGCCATCCCGAAGAAGCCCTGGAGGAGCGCGCGGCCCTTTTGGCTCCCGGTCCGTACCACGTGGCGCTCGAGGAGCTGACGAACACGCACGCGGTCTTCCTCGGTGAGCGTCTCGAGCTCGATCATTTGCATATTGCACATTTCTCGGAAGCGCCCGTCCTCGTCGTACACGTAGGCGAGCCCGCCGCTCATCCCGGCGCCGAAGTTGCGACCGCAGGTTCCGAGGATGACGACCGTGCCGCCGGTCATGTACTCGCAGCCGTGGTCGCCGGTGCCCTCGACGACGGTGGTGGCGCCGCTGTTTCGGACCGCGAAACGTTCGCCCGCGCGCCCCGCGAAGTAGGCCTCGCCGGAGGTCGCGCCGTAGAGCACGGTGTTGCCCACGATCACGTTGTCGCTCGCGACGAACGGGCTCCCCTCCGGAGGAACAACCGCCAAAATGCCGCCCGAGAGGCCCTTGCCCACGTAGTCGTTCGCGTCGCCGACGAGCGAAAGCGTGAGCCCGGGAGGAGCGAACGCGCCGAAGCTCTGCCCTGCCGTGCCGCGCGCCGAGATCACGACGGTGTCGTCCGGGAGGCCCGCTTTTCCGTGACGACGCGAGATCTCGCCGCCGAGCATCGCGCCGACGGTGCGGTCCGCGTTTCGGATCTTCGTCTCGAGGTGCACCGGCTCCGAACGCGAGAGCGCGGGCTCCGCTTCTTTCAATAGCCGCACGTCGAGCACATTCGCGAGCCCGTGCTCTTGCGGCTCCGACCACACGAGCGGGGCGTCGTCGGGGAGCTTGGCGAGCACCCGCGAGAAGTCCAAAGTAGAGGCTTTTTTGTGCTCGATCTTCGCCTTGGGGACGATGCACGCTTTCTGCCCGACCGCCTCGCGGAGGGTGCGGAAGCCGAGGCTCGCGAGGATCGCGCGGACCTCTTCTGCGACGAAGAAGAAGTAGTTCACGACGTGCTCGGGGGCGCCAGTGAAGCGCGCCCGAAGCACCGGATCTTGGGTCGCCACCCCGACCGGGCACGTGTTGAGGTGGCACTTGCGCATCATGATGCAGCCCTCGGCGACGAGCGGCGCGGTCGCGAACCCGAGCTCCTCCGCGCCGAGCAGCGCGGCGAACATCACGTCCCGTCCGGTCTTGAGCTGGCCATCCGCCTGAAGGACCACGCGGCTCCGGAGGCCGTTTCGCACGAGCACCTCTTGGGCCTCGGCGAGGCCAATTTCCCAAGGAGTTCCCGCGTGTTGAATCGACGACAGCGGGCTCGCCCCGGTGCCTCCGTCGTGGCCCGAGATGAGGATCGCGTCGGCGTGCGCCTTCGCCACTCCCGCCGCGACGGTGCCGACTCCGGACTCGCTCACGAGCTTCACGCTGATGCGCGCCTTCGGGCTCACGTTCTTCAAATCGAAGATGAGCTGCGCGAGATCTTCGATCGAGTAGATGTCGTGGTGCGGCGGCGGCGAGATGAGCGTGACGCCAGGCGTGGAGTGGCGCACCCGGGCGATCACGGCGTCGACCTTGTGCCCGGGGAGCTGCCCGCCCTCGCCCGGCTTCGCGCCTTGGGCCATCTTGATTTGGATCTCGTCCGCGTTGACGAGGTAATGGCTCGTCACACCGAAGCGACCGGACGCCACCTGCTTCACCGCGCTGCGCCGGAGGTCGCCCTTGTCGTCGCGGACGAAGCGCGCCTCGTCTTCCCCGCCCTCGCCGGTGTTGCTCTTGCCGCCGATGCGGTTCATCGCGATCGCGAGCGTCTCGTGGGCCTCCTTCGAGATGCTCCCGAACGACATCGCGCCGGTCGCGAAGCGCTTCACGATCTCCTTCGCGGGCTCGACCTCGTCGATCGCTACGGGCGCACGATCCGAGCGAAAATCCCACAAGTGACGCAAGGTGACGGGCGCCGCGGGGCTGTTGATCGCGTCCTTGTAGTCTACATATGAACCGGCGTCGGAGAGTCGCACCGCGCGCTGGAGGCTCGCTATCGATCGCGGAGTCCAGAGGTGACGCTCGCCGTCCTTGCGCCAGGCGTACACGCCGCCCACGTCGAGGTCGGACAAGCTCTCGACGCTCGCGCCGGTCGCGGCTCCGTTCGTGTGCCCGTTCGTGTGCCCGTTCGTCGCGCCGTTCGTGTGCGAAGCGAGCGCGCGATCGCGGTCGTTCGCGGCGTGGTGACGAACGAGGACCTCTTCGCCGATCTCGTCGAGGCCGACCCCCGAGATCGGGCTGCGCGTGTACGAGAGCCAGCGCTCGCAGACCTCGTTCGAGACCCCGATCGCCTCGAAGATCTGCGCGCCTTGGTAGGACGCGAGGGTCGAGATCCCCATCTTCGAGAGCACCTTGTAGAGGCCTTTTTCGTAAGCCTTTACGAGGTTTTGGGTCGCTTTTTCGCGCGCCACGGCGAGCTCACCCGCGTCGGCCAGCGCGTCGATCGCGGCGAACGCGAGGTACGGACAGACCGCCCCCGCGCCGTAGCCCACGAGGAGCGCGATGTCGGCGACCTCGCGCGCCTCCCCCGTCTCGACGACGAGGCTCACTCGCGCACGTTTTCCTTCGCGCATCAGGTGGTGGTGCACCGCCGCCGTCGCGAGGAGCGCGGGCACCGGCGCGTTCGCTTCATCGGAGCCGACGTCGCTCAGGACGAGCAGCGCGAAGCCTTCGTCGACCGCCTTCGAGGCCTCCGACTCGAGCCGCCATAGCGCCTCTTCGAGCGCCGCTCCGGGGTCGCCCTCTGCCGAGAACACCGCCGCGATCTTCTTCGCGCGGAAGTCGTTGTAGGGGCTGCGGCCGATCTTGCGGAGCTCGTAGGGAGTGAGGATCGGGTGCGGGAGCTCCAAGAGACGGCACTGGCTCGGCGTGTCGGAGAGCAAGTTGCCCTCGCCGCCGAGCGTGGTCGTGAGCGACATCACGAGGTCCTCGCGGATCGGATCGATCGGCGGGTTCGTCACTTGCGCGAACTGCTGCTTGAAATAGCGGAAAAACGAGACCGGCCGCTCGCTCAGCACGGCGAGCGCGGCGTCGTTTCCCATGCTGCCGACCGGCTCTTCGCCCTTCTCGGCCATCGGCGCGAGGAGCACACGGAGGTCTTCGCGCGAGTACCCGAACACGTGCAGCAGACGTTCGCGACGCGAAGCGGTGAGAGGCTCCGGAGGGTCCACGTCCGGCAAACGACGGAGCTCGAGCTTGTTCGCGGCGAGCCAGTCCGCGTACGGATGACGCGTGCATACCTCACGCTTCACCTCGTCGTCGGGCACGATGCGACGCTCTTTGAGGTCGACGAGGAACATCTGCCCCGGGCGGAGGCGCCCCTTCTCGACCACGTCGCCGTCGTCGATGTCGGCGACCCCGAGCTCGCTCGCGAGCACGACGAGGCCCTGCTTGGTGACCACGTATTTCGCAGGCCGGAGCCCGTTGCGATCGAGCATCGCGCCGACGCGGATGCCATCGGTGAACACGAGCGCAGCGGGGCCGTCCCACGGCTCTACGAGCGACGCGTGGTACTCGTAAAACGCGCGTTTTTCGGGCGCCATCCGCGGATCTTTCGAATACGCCTCCGGCACGAGCATCATCATCACGTGCGGGATCGAGCGACCGCTCGCGACGAGGAAGTCGACCACGTTGTCGAGCGAAGCGGAGTCGCTCCCGCCTTCGCGGATGATCGGCTTGAAGTCGTCGAGGTGCTCCCCGAAGGCCTCGGTCGCGAGGAGCGCTTCCCGCGCGCGCATCCAACTTTGGTTTCCGCGGAGGGTGTTGATTTCGCCGTTGTGGGCGATGCGACGGTACGGGTGCGCGCGCTCCCACGTGGGGAACGTGTTGGTGCTGAAGCGCGAGTGCACGAGCGAAAAACGGCTCTGCGTCTGCCCCTCGGAGAGATCCTCGTAGAACTCGCCGAGGAGCTCGGGGAGCATGAGCCCCTTGTAAACGATGGTGCGCGACGAGCAGCTCGGCACGTAGAGGTCGTCCCCGAAGCCACCCTTCGAGCACATCTTTCCAGCGCGTTTGCGGATGAGGAAGAGCACCTCCTCGAACACCGCGACCTCGCACATCCGCGCGATGAAGAGCTGGCGCATGAACGGCATCGAGGCGTGCCCGATCGGGCCGATCTTCGACTCGTCGACAGGGACGTCGCGCCAGCCGATGACCTTCTGGTTGTGGTAGCGGACGACCGCCTCGAACGTGCGCATCTGCGCTTTGCGCTTGTCGGCGTCGCGGGAGAGGAACACCTGCGCCACGCCGTAGTCGCCGGGCAGCGGCAGCTCTTTGCCTTCCCGCGAGAGCACACGATCGAAGTACGCGTGGGGGACGTCGAGCAAGATGCCCGCGCCGTCGCCCGTGAGCGGGTCGGCCCCGGAAGCTCCCCGATGCGAGAGACGCGCGAGCACGAGGAGCCCACGCTCCACCACGTCGTGGTTCGCGCTGCGCCCGAGGTCGGCAACAAAACCGAGCCCACATGCATCGTGCTCGTCGCGAGGGTCGTAGAGGCCTGGACCGATCGTTGCCCGCATTTTCCCACGCTATACTCCCGAATAACGCGCCGTGCCACACAAAGAGGGCTCTTAGTAACTCTTCGATGAGTTACGAAACTGCCACGGGCGATGCACGCGCGCTCTCCGATCTCGGCTAACTTCGCGGACGATGTCGCAGCTCAAGGAGAAGACGGTCGTCACCATCGGGGCTGCGCTCCTCGCGGGGGTGGTCATTTGGGCCGTCGCGAAGAAGGAGCCCGATGCGCCGGCGGTGCCCGTCATCACCGAGGCCGCCGCTCCGCTCGAGGCCGGGCCCACGAACGCGTCGTTGGCCGTGGCGGAGGCCGGGGCCGACGCGGCGAAGAGCGCGACGCAGACGCCGGAGCCGCTCCCGATCGAGCACGAGGTCACGATCGAGCTCGCGGTGATCGCGCCGAAGGCCACCGCCGCGAAGCTCGCCGAGTACGCGGCGCAGACGGCCGACAAGTGGCCGCTGAAGACATCCGATTGTGCAGGCGACTGCGCCCCGATCCGAAAGTTTCTCGCCGACGCGAAGGCCACCGTCGAGGTGATGGCGGCAGCCGATTGGATCCTGCCCCCGAAAGACAGCTTGGGCACCGTCGCGCGCACCGTCCCGGAGGGAGAACGGAACGCGCTCTACGACGCGAAGAGCCTGCTCGTCGTGCACGTGCAGGGCGAGAGCACCTCCGATCACATGCCCTTCCGCGCCGGCTTCGGGCTCACCGCCGCGCTCGCACGTGAGCTTCAGGGGTATGTCCACGACGAGGTCACGCACCGCATCGATCCCGCGATCGCTTTCGCCGATCGTCTGCCGAAGACCCCGATCGGGACGCCTTTTTTCGTACCCGAATCGCTCCTCGTGCAGCTTCACCCGCTCGACGAAGAAGACGTCGCGGGCCCGTATCGGCTCCTGACGCTCGGCCTCGCGCGCTACGGCGTCCCCGACCTCGAGATGCGCGGGTTCCACGAAAAAGACGGAGGCCGACTCGCCCTCGTGCTCAACACCATCGCGTCGAAGGTGGCGCAGGGCGAGCGCGGACCAGAGATCCGCGTGAGCCTCGCGGACGTGGCGAAGGTCGCAAAAAAGAAGCCGGAGGACCTCTCGAAGGGCTCCGCAAAGGCCAAAGATCTCAAACTTTTGCTCACGTTGTCGGAGCGCATGCCGGCCGATCCGGACAACGACGTGTATCGCGTCGAAGCGCCGGGCGATGGCGACGAAGAGGCCCACGGCGAGCTCTTGGCGACGCTCTTCGGCGAGCCTCGTGTGCTCACGCAAGGTACGAACGATCCCTTGCTCCTCGCCGCCGAAGCGCGCGCCAAAAAATCGGTCGCGGCGGCGGTGGCGAAGTGGAAAAAAGGCGGAGGGAGCCTCATCCTTCGGGTGCCCTTTCCCGTCGAGGGCGAGAAGGGAAAAGCGGAGGTCATGTGGATGAAGGTGACCTCCTGCGACGACGGGGGGCTCTGCAAGGGCACCCTCTCGAGCCGACCCGTGTTCGCGAAGAACCTCAAGCCCGGAGGCGACGTGAGCGGGAAGCTGACCGACGTCTCGGATTACCTCCTCGAGCTCGCCGACGGCACGAAGGAAGGCGGGGAGACGATCCCGCTGTTGGAGCGAGCAGGCAGGTAGCTCTCGCGCTAAAGTAGGGCCACCGTGGCTTCCCTTCGCTCGCGCGCTTTGGTCGTGTTCGTTGGCGCTTTCGCGTCGTTCAGCGCTGCCCTCGCGGCGTGCTCCGATCTGAAGGCCGGTGGAGACGGCGCCGACGCGAGCCCCGAGGCGAGCCCCACGTCGACAGGCCCTGTCGAGCCGCTCGTCGACGGCGCGCTCCCGGACGGCGCGCTCCCGGACGGCGCGAAGCCGCCCACTTCCGGCGATGCGAGCGGCGACGCGCAGTTCCAGTTCGACGGCGGGATCGTCCCGCGCCCCACCTGCGTCGGCAACACGTCGGAGAGCTGGGTGCCGGCCCCGGGCTGCGTGCCCAACGCGGGCCCTGGCCGCTGCACGTTCACCAAGGTGTCCCGCACGTGCAAGAACGGGAGCTGCCAAAAAGGGTATTGCCAGGAGCTCGAGTTCACCGCCGAGCAGCCGAGCACTCCCGCCAAGTTCGTATACCAAGTATGGGGAGCGGCGCCGGACGCGATCTGGGCCGTCGGTCAGGGAGTCTTCTTCTTCAACGGGACGAGCTGGGCTCCGGTCGACGTCGGCGAGACGTTCGACAACTTCACGGAGGCCTTCGCGGTCGCGGGCACCACCCGAGACGACGTCACGATCCTCACTGGCAATTTCAACACCGGCCCGATGGTGCTCCGCCGCCGCGACGCGGGCGGCATTTGGCGCGCCGTAAACAGCGTGCCGGCAGCGGTGTGGGGTGGCGGCCTCTTCGCCCTCGGCCAGAACCGATTCCTCGTGCATCTCGGCACGAGGGGCGCGTACTACGCCGCCCCGGGACAGACCACGTTTCTCAAAGATCTCTTTGGGTTCCCGGGCAGTCATCACTACACGAACGCGCTCTCGGGGTTCAAAGCAGACGACGTGCTCATCGCGAACGCCGGCTTCGACGGCACGTACTTCTTCAATGGCAGCGAGGCGAAGAAGCTCGGCACGAACGGCGGGCCGCCCGCCCACGCGGTGCTCTACACCCCCGACGTGCTCGGCTTTCTCTCCGTCGGCTCCAAGGTCGATTTGTTCGACGCGGTCGCCGGCACTCGCATCGGCGCTCAAGTCGACTTGCCTACGACGCTCGCGGCCCCGAGCAGCGTGTGGAAAGGCATGGATGGCACGAGCGCCGATCGTATGTTCGTCTGCGCGGCCGAGGGCGTGCTCGCGCGTCGCGACAGCACCGGCACCTTCTCGCGCGTGACGGTCCCGACGCCGCTTCAGATGAACGCGGTCTTCGCGAGCCCGTGGGGCGACGTCTACGTCGCGGGCTCCCGCGTCTGGCACGGCAAGTAAGTATCGCGGGCCGCGCGAGCCGCGCGTCGCTCCGGAGCCTCGCGTCGCTCCCGGAGGCGCGAGCCTCACGTCGCTCCCGAGGCGCGAGCCTCACGTCGCTCCCGAGGCGCGAGCCTCACGTCGCTCCCGAGGCGCGAGCCTCACGTCGCTCCCGAGGCGCGAGCCTCACGTCGCTCCCGAGGCGCACGGTGCCTCACGTCGCTCCCGAGGCGCGAGCCTCACGTCGCTCCCGAGGCGCGAGCCTCACGTCGCTCCCGAGGCGCGAGCCTCACGTCGCTCCCGAGGCGCACGTGCGCGTCCCACGAGGTGACATTCGCGGGCACCGACCGGCTGCAACGTGAGCCGGATCGACCAAAGAGTCAGCGCGCTGCTTTTCGTTTGAATCGCTTGCGCAATTCGCGTGCCACCGCTTCGGCGCGAAGCGCTCTATCGCCGAGGTCCATGAAATCCAAAGGATCTCTTGGATGGAGCGGCGCGCGGCGAGCGCGAGTCGCGCCACTTCTGGCACGCCAATCGCGCCACTTTTGGCTCGATTTTGGTCGCCCCAGGGCACGGCCCCTCGCTTGACAATCGAGGGATAGCGCTCAAAACTCGAGTCGCGTTATCGCCTCGCGCTCGAGCGTGGGGCGCGGCGCCCTCGGGGATGACGAGATACCGAACGCGCCGCAGCACGTCGCGTCGTCGGAGCGTTGTCCTCACGTCCGAGCGCTCCTTCATCCATGTCTTCCGCCCTTCCCGATCGTCCGCCGACGCCCTCCGCTTCACGGATCGACGCGACCTTGCTCGCGACCGTGCTGGCGGGCCTTTTGCTGTTGGGGGTAGCGGTCTCGTCGTTAGTGCAGCTCAGGCACTCGTCGGACGAGAGGGCGTGGGTCGCCCATACGCGCGCGGTGATCGACGAGCTGACGGAGGCGAAGTCGCTCGCGAAGGCGCTCGAGTTCCCCGCGCTCGGGCCCGTGGTCGCCGCTGATCCGCCGAAGCTCTCGGCGCTCGAGAGCTCGGCCGGCGCCTTGCGAAAGCTCACCGCCGACAATCCCGATCAGCAGCGCCGCCTCGACCGCCTCGGGTCCGCGCTCGAACGCTTGCACACGGCACCGACGCTCGCGGACGCGACGTTCGTGGCGTCGACCCTCGACGAGATGCAAACACACGAGCGCGCGCTCCTCGCCGGGAGGGGTGCGCGCGCGAAGGCCGCGAACGAGCGCGCCGAGCTCCTCGTCCTCGTCGGCAACGCGCTCGCGTTCGCCCTGGTGGGATACTCGGTTTGGCAATCAAGGCGCGAGATCCGCGCGCGCAAGGCCGCACAAGATCTCGCCGACGAGCAACGTCGCGCGGCCGAGGATCTCTACAACCAAGCGCCTTGCGGTTACCACGTGAGCCGAAGCCCCGATCTCGTCTACGACCGGGTGAACGACACCGAGCTCGCGTGGCTCGGCAGGTCGCGCGAAGAGCTGATTGGCAAGAAGCGGTTCTTCGATTTTCTCACGCCCGAGAGCAAAGCCAAGATCGACGCCCTCTCGATGGCCGACCGACTCGCAGCGAAGGGCTCGATCGAGCTCGATCTCGTCCGTCACGACGGGAGCACGCTGACCGTCACGGTCGCATCTTCGCCCGCGCGCGACGCCGCCGGCGAGGTCACCGGCTGGAGGACGACGCTCTTCGACATCGACGAGCGAAAGAAATCGGCGCGCGAAACGGAGGCGCTCCGCAAGGAGCTCGAGATCCGCGCCGCGAGCCTCGAGGAGGTCAACAAAGACCTCGAGTCGTTCAGCTACTCGATCTCGCACGACCTCCGCGCGCCGCTCCGCGCGATCGGCGGGTTTGCGCGAATTCTCGAGGAAGATCACGGTGAGGCGCTGGGACCGGAGGGCCTTCGTGTGCTCGGTGTGGTGCGTTCGAACACGTCGCGGATGTCGCAGCTCGTCGACGATCTCTTGACCTTCTCGCGCCTCGGGCGGAAGTCGGTCGCGCGCGTCGACCTCGACATGAAACGACTCGCGGAGGACGTGGTGGAGGAGCTGCGAAACCAGGCCGGCGCGCTCTCCGCCGAGGTGATCGTGGGCGACCTCCCCCGCGCCCACGCCGACGCCCGCCTCGTACGCCAGGTGCTCGTGAATCTGGTCTCGAACGCCTTAAAATACAGCTCCGGCAAGGAGAGCGCAAGGGTCGAGGTCACGGCGACGGAGGAAGACGGCGCCGCCGTCTACCACGTGAAGGACAACGGCGCCGGCTTCGACATGCAGGGCTACGAGAAGCTCTTCGGGGTGTTCCAGCGGCTCCACCGCCACGAGGAGTTCCCCGGTACCGGCGTGGGCCTCGCGATCGCGCACCGCGTGGTGTCGAAGCACGGCGGCAAGATCTGGGGTGAAGGCGCGGTCGGCGTCGGCGCCGAGTTCCATTTTACGTTACCGAAGGAGGGCGTGTGATGTCCGATCGAGTCGAAATTTTGCTTGTAGAGGATAACCCTGCCGACGCCGAGCTGACCCAGCGCGCCCTCCGCCGGAACCGTGTTCGAAACGACATCCACTGGGTGCAGGACGGCGCCGAGGCGCTCGACTTCTTGTTCTCCGAGGGGGCCTACGCCTCGCGCGCCG
>JAAFHV010000069.1 GCA_013297655.1 Myxococcales bacterium
GCGACGCGAGGCCCGCGCCTCCGGAGCGTCGCGAGGTTCACCGCGCCGACCTACGCGAGGACCTTGAGGCCGACGCGCCGCCGACCTTTGGCGAGCGTGGCCTCGTGGAGCTCGCCGACCAAGTCGTAGTCGCTCGCCTGCGTGATCGTTACGCGGCGAATTTCGCCCGGCTTCGCGTCGCCGCCAGAGAGATATACGTGGCCGTCGATCTCCGGGGCCTGGCCCGCGTGGCGACCCTTGAGAACGAGCTCGTGGTCCTCGCTCGCGCCCTCGACGAGCACATCGATGTCGGTGCCGACGAGCTTCTTCTGCGCGCGCCGCGCGATCTTGCGCTGGAGAGCCATGAGGGTGCGCGCGCGCTTGGCGGCGATCTTCTCGGGCACCTTGTCGCCGAGATCGAAGCTCTTCGCGCTCTCTTCGTCCGAATAGCGGAACACGCCCATGCGCTCGAACTCGGCCCACGTGACGAAGTCGCAGAGCTCTTGGAACTCGGCGTCGGTCTCGCCCGGGTGGCCGACGATGAACGCGGTGCGGAACGTGAGCCCGGGGATGGCCGTGCGAAGGCGCTCGACGACCCGCTTCTGACGCCCGATCCCGTGCCCGCGCTTCATGCGTCGAAGCATCGCGTCGGCCGCATGTTGGAGCGGCATGTCGACGTACTTCACCACGTTGGGGTGGTTCGCGAGCACGTCGATGAGCGCTTCGTCGAGCGTCTCGGGATAGAGGTAGAATACACGGACCCAGCGGATGCCGGGCACGTCGGCCAAGTCGGCGACCAGCTTGGCGAGGGGCGTGCGCTCGCTCGCGGGCAAGTCGCGCCCGTAGGCGACCGTGTCCTGCGAAATGAGGCACAGCTCGACCACCCCCTGCTTCGCGAGCTGACGAGCCTCGCGGAGGATGTCGGCGGCGGGGCGCGAGCGCTGCTTGCCGCGGAACTCGGGGATGGTGCAGAACGCGCACGTTCGGTTGCAGCCCTCGGCGAGCTTCACGTACGCGCTCGAGTGGCTCTGGGTGAGCACGCGGGGGTCTTTTGCGCGCACGACCCAGTCGGCGGGGTTGCCTACGAGGAGACGCTCGGCGTCCCCGCGGAGCACGTCGGCGAGCTTGAGCATGTCGCTCGAGCCGAGAAAATGATCGACCTCCGGCATGTCGCTCGCGAGGGCGTCGGGGTAGCGCTGGGAGAGGCAGCCCGAGACCACGAGCTTCCGTAGCTCGCCCGTCTTCTTGAGCTCCGCCATCTCGAAGATGGTGTCGATCGACTCTTTTTTCGCCTCGCCGATGAAGCCGCACGTGTTCACCACGATGGTGTCGGCGCCTTCGGGCTCGTGGACGAGCGTGTATCCTTCACGCTTCGCGACGCCGAGCATGACCTCGGAATCGACGCGGTTTTTCGGACAGCCGAGGCTGACGAAATAGATGGTCTTCTCGGTGCTCTCTACTGCCATCGTGGTTTGCCTAAAGCGCCCCCGCGCGGCTTAGTAGCAGGTGACGTCGGTGTTGTCGCGACCTGGGGTGCCGCGCTGCGCGCCCGCCGCGTAGGTGGTGAACGTGAGGCTCCATCGCGCCCAGTCGTTTCGCACGTTGGCGGGGCAGTTCTTGGGGAACGCGACCGACCGCGCGGGCGTGACGTTCGAGAACGCGGGGTAGTCGAGCTGGTCGATCACGAGGGTGCCGGAGCGCACCGAAATGCGGTCCCCGTCGTTTTTGAGGATGTCGGTCGCGGCGAACGCATACGAGGGCTCCGGGAAGCCGAACGTGCCTGCTTTCGTCGTCGAGCCGACGACGAGCACCTTGCCCAGCGGAGCGACCTCGGCCGTCGCCGGGAGCGTGGCGCGATCGAACAGCGTGCCGCGCGGGGACTCGACCACGAGCCCTCCGAGCTTGAGGGTGCAGGTGCGGGTGCTCGAGAGCTCGACCCACTCGCCGTCGTCCGCCGAGCCGGAGCGCGACGAGATGAGAAACTCGGTGATGAGCAAATCGCTCGCGACGAGGGGCCCAGTACAATACGTGGTGGTCGTGCCTCCGCCGTCGGACGGCACTTGTGCATCGACCCGCGCATCGGACGCCGCGCCCGCGTCGCTGGGGCCCGCTTCTACAGGAGCGATCCCGGCGTCTTCCTCGGGAGGGGCAGGGCGCTCGCCGGCGGGAAATCCGTTCGGGTTCACAGTGTCCGGATCGCTCGGCTCGATCGGATCTTCCTCGGTGTAAAAGTCGTCGCCCGGGACGTAGACCTTCTTCGGTGCCTTCGTGGCGTCGCTGCACGCAAAAAGAAGCGCGATCGCGGCGAGGGGAAGCCCGAAAGAAAGTGGAAAGCGCACCCCTCGAAGGTAGCAGGAAGGCCTACACGCGCAACCTTTGCTTCCCGACGTTTCCATCAGCTCGCGGTGGTTTTGGTCGACCCGTCGGACGCCGGCGTGCGCATCGCGGCGAGGAAGCGCCCGAAGAACCCTGTCGAGTCGTGGGGGCCGGCGGCAGCTTCGGGGTGAAATTGCACGCTCGCGGCGCGGAGCGAAGGCACCTCGAAGCCCTCCAGGGTGCCGTCGTTCAGGTGACGATGGGTGAGAACCGCTTCGGGCGGGAGGGTGGCCGTGTCGACGCAAAAACCGTGGTTCTGCGCGGTAATTTCGACGCGCCCGGTGCGCACGTCGAGCACGGGCTGGTTTACTCCGCGGTGGCCGAACTTGAGCTTGAACGTGCGCGCGCCGAGCGCCAACCCGAGGAGCTGATGCCCGAGGCAAATGCCGTAGAGCGGCTTCTTCCCGAGGAGCCCGCGCACGGTCGCGATCGCCTCGGTCGCGGCGGCGGGATCGCCGGGGCCGTTCGTGAGGAAGACGCCGTCGGGGTTCAGCGCGAGCACCTCTTCCGCGGAGCTGCCGGCGGGGAGGACGGTGAGATCGCACCCGATCTCGACCAGGTGGCGGAGGATGTTCTTCTTCGTTCCGTAGTCGAGGACCGCGACCTTTGGGCGCGATCCGGGGGCGGGCCCATTGCCCCACTCCCCGCGGGTCTCGGCGAAGGGGTAGGCCGCTTTCGGCGTGACGAACGGGAGCAAGTTCGCGCCTTCCATCGACGGCGCCTCTTTCGCTGCGCGAAGCAGGGTCTCGACCGGATCGGTGCCCACCGCGCACGACTGCGAGCCGTGGCTACGCAGGTGATGCGTGAGGCGACGGGTGTCGACCCCGGTGATGCCGACGACGCCGTGGCGGGCGAGGTAGGCGTCGAGCGACTCGCGAGAGCGGTAATTCGAGGGCACCGGGCTCAGCGAACGCGTGACGAGGGCACGAATCTTCGGCGCGCCGTCGCGCGATTCGGCATCTTCTTGGGTGATTCCCACGTTGCCGATTTCGGGGCTCGTGAGGACCAACATTTGGCCGAAGAACGAGGGATCCGTGATCGACTCTTCGTACCCGGTCGCGGGCGTAGAGAACACCGCCTCGCCGATCGCGGTGCCCGGCGCTCCGAACGCCTCGCCCTCGAGCACGGTTCCGTCGGCGAGCACGAGGTGGGCGCGGGGTCGCTCTTTATCCGTCATTCGCGCGCGCTTAGCACATGTGAGGCGGGAGAGCCGCGCCGCGTACCGAAGCCCGCGATCCTGGGCTCCGATACGCGTGCAAGCTGCATGCTTTCGGACGGCGATTCAGTCGAGCTGGTACGCGAGGAGGGCGTTCACGCCCCAAGCTTGCGTGCTCGACTCCTGCGTGCCGCCGTTGAGCGGCGTGTCGATCGGGAAGATCACTCCCAAACGCGCGAGGAGCGCGCCGTAGGCGGCCCGCACGAACGGCTCGACCGCGCCCTGGTAGTAGTCACCGCTGCGGAGCGGGTTCGTGCCGAACGCGACACCTTGATAGCGAAGCCCGGCGCCGATCGCGTGCCCGATCTGCGCCTCGAAGGCGTGCTGGACCGCGAAAAAGTGCTCCGGATTCGTCCGCGTCGAGACGCCCCAAAGCGGCTCGGCTTGGAACCGCAGCTCGGCGATCGACGCGTGCACCTCCAGGGCCGCTCGGACGGCGAAAGGCATGAGGTCCCGGGCGAAATCGCTGATGTTGAAGAACGTCGTCGCGACTTGGAACGTGGAGTACGAGTTGTCGGTCACGAGCGGCAGACCGACCGAGCCACCGACGCTCAGCCACACGCCATCTCCGATCGCGCGCGCGTGATGCACGCCGACCTGAGGGTTGCCGAGCGTAGCGAGCGCGAGCGGGAGGCGCGCGTCGACGAAGGTGCCGGTCGCGATCGGCAAGTGAGCGCCGAGCACGAGCGCCGTCGGGACCGGATCGCTCGCGCGTCCGAACTTCAGCGCCGAGACACCGAGCTCGAAGCCGCCCTTCATCGCGTACGGAAGGGGCTTTGGCTTCTCCGTCTCCGCGGGAGCCTCGGCGGCCGGGGGAAGCTCGGCTGGCGAAGGGGCCGACGCTGGCGGAGGGGGTGGGGGCGCGGGAGGCGCGACGGTGACGGCGGGGGGCGCTGCGGGCGCCGGAGGCACGGCGGTGACGGCGGGGGGCACGCTCGGCGCCGGCGGATCGGCGGGGTTTGCTGTCGCGGGAGGCGCGGGCGGATCGGACTGCGCGATGGCGTCTGCGGGCCAGAGGAGGAGGAGGGATGAGGCGACGAGGGGAAAAGAAAGGGTACGAAGCATTCCTGAAGGAGACCTCGTGTCGCTGTCGGGCGCACGAACTTTTCGCCGCTGACCCGACGCACGCCCCCGAGCAGGCGAAGTCGTCGCGATACTGCAAAAAAAGACCCGCACGGGAGGCACCGTGCGGGTCTCGGGGGGCGATTCGATTTCGACGAAAATCAGCGGCAGAAGCCGTCGATGCACACGAGCGGGCTATTGCAAGCGCGGCCCTGGGCGGGATCGCACTCGGAGCCGAGGTTCGAGTCCGAGCCGCACACGGAGTACGTGCCGCTCGAGGTCGTCACCGACTTGCACACGTTGAAGCGGTCGCTCGCGCGGCAGGCGTCGGACGCGTCGGCCTCGCAGGCGATGTAGCAACTGTGACGGAGGCAGAGGCTGCCTTGCGCGCAAGCGTCGCGTTGGCCGTCGGCGTTGCAGGTGAACACCGGGCGCTGGTCTGGCATGCAGCCCCCGTCGACGCACACGAGCCCAGAGGGGCAGGTGTTGCCTGCGCCGCACGGGTTGACGCACCGCTCTTGCACGCAGGTCTTCCCGCCGGTGCAGGTGTTGCCACCTTCGGTGCAAGGGGTGGGGTTTTGGGTGCAAACGCCCTTGGTGAGATCGCAGCCGAACCCGGTGGGGCAGGCCTTGGTCGCCGAGCACGACGGAGTGCACACGCCCTGCACGCACTGCTGACCGCCCGGGCACTGGGTCGCGTCCGAGCACTGGTCGGCCGGGGCGGTGCACCTTCCGGAGAGGCATTTCGCACCGGCTGTAGAGGAACAGTCGGCGTCCTTGTAACAACCGGGGGCAGTGCCGCCGTCGTTGGGGTTGGTGCCGGGGACGCAGCTCAGCGCGCCATTCGAGAGCTTGCAGACCTGGTTCGAGGGGCAGCCGAACTGAGCGCAATCGCCAGCGTGGCAGCGTTTGTCGGCGCCGCAGACCTCTCCCGTGCGGCATTCGGCGGCGGTGCTGCACGTGTTGCCCGTGGTGGGCGGCAAGGTGGTGCCGTTCGGTGTGCAGCGGCTCGAGCCGTCGCAGCGGTAGCCGGAGGGGCACTCGGCGTTGTCGCCGCACTGCCAGTCGACGCAGCGGTCGTCGAGCGAGTTGTCCGGGCAGAGGAAACAACCGTTTCCGTCGCAGACGCGCGTGTTGTGGGCGTCCGGATAAATGGGGCAACCGGCAAGGACAGCGGCAAGCGCTCCGAAGACACCGACAAAAAGTGCTCGCTTCATGGCGTGGTTCCTGGCGCTGGCTCGTCTGGTGAGCCGCGTGCGCCTCCGAGACTTTAGCAACCCCCGTGCCCTCCACCAAGGCGATGAAATGCGCCTGCTGAACGGAAGAGTCCATCCGGGGAGCCCACCACCGTGTCTTTCCGTTCACGCCCGCTGTGGACGAACCGTCATGCGAGCTAGGGAACGAAGCGCCACGTCTTTGTTCTCACGCCTCGAAACCCTTGGTTATTGCCAACGCGAAGCGGAAAGGGACATGATACCTTCTGTGCGGCCTTTCGGCCGGTCCTGCCATGCACGTCCAGTGTGAGAGCTGCGCTACCCAATACGAGTTCGACGACGCGCTCGTAAGTGGGCGCGGCACGACCGTGAAATGCTCCAATTGCGGCTACCAATTCAAGGTCCGCAAGGCTGGTGGGGAAGACCAATGGCTGGTCACCACCGCCGATGGCTCCACGTTCGTCTATGGCTCCCTCCGTGAGCTCCAGCGCGCGATCATGTCGCGCCAAATCCACGCGAGCGATCTGCTCGAACGCGGCGGCGTCGCCCCGCGGCCGATCGGCCAAATCGCAGAGCTTGCGCCCTTCTTCGACGAGAAACGCCGACCCACCAGCGCGCCACCGGGCGGGGCGGCCCCCAACACCGTACGGTCCGCTCCCCCCGAGCCCGCCGCTCCCGTTCCCGAGCCCGTCGCTATCCACGCAGGCCACCCGGGTCGGCTCGATCCCGATCGAACGGCCGCGACCCCCGCGCGCCTCCTCGCGGAGCACCTCGCGGCGTCGCGCACCCCGGTCCCGCCGCCCCCCGAAATTCTCCCCGTCGTGACGCCGATCGCGTCCGCTCCTGCCGTCGTTGGCGCAGCTTCGGCCGTGTCCGGTCTGGCGAGCACGTTCGGCGCGGCTCCCCCCGTCCGCTCACGAATCGCCACCGAGCCCGACTTCCTCACGAGCGTCCCTTCGCTCCGCTCGCTCCACGATCTCGACGACGAGAACATCCCGACCCGCCTCGCCGATGGGCCGGCCCGCGCGCCGAGCAACCCGGACGACGGGCCGACGAACGCGAACGGCTTCTCGATCGCTCCGGAGGCGCGAGGCCTCCACGAGGCCAAAGTGGAGCTCGCCCCCGGCATCGACGAGCCGTCGCGCGACGTGCCGCTTCGCGATCGCACCGAGCGCCTATCCCGCGATTCGTTCCGCCCGCCGCAACCTCCGGCGCCTCAGCCGCCGGCCGCCCACGAGGTCTACACCCCGGTCGAGGTCACGTCTCCGCTCCCTCCGCATGTGCAGCATGTGCAGCGACGCACGGATCCAGCGGACGATTTTCCCGACTCGGGGCTCCCCTCCGCGCCTCGCCCGCGCCGTGGGGTCGGGGGAGTGGTCGTCGCCGCCGTCGTGCTCCTCGGGCTCGGCGGTATGGGCGCGTATTACTTGAAGAATCGCCTCGCCGACAAGCCGATCACGGCGCTCGATCCGAAGGCAGAGAGCTTCCTCGCGGCAGGTGAAAAGGCTCTCGGCGACGGCGATCTCGATCGCGCCAAAGAGAACTTCGACAAAGCGAGCGTGCTCGCCGAGAAGAACCCGCGCCTGCTCCTCGACTACGCGCGCCTCGGGACTGCCCGCGCGGATGTCTCTTGGGTCCGCCAGCTCGTCACCCCCGAGACCGAAGCGGGGCCCGTCCGAGCGAAGACGATCGAGCTCGCCAAGTCCGCGGTCGACGCCGCCGACGCCGCGCTCGCCGTCTCGCCGGACGATCCCTCCGTCACCCGCGCGAAGATCGACGGGCTGCGCGCCCAGGGCCAGCTCGACAAAGCGCGCGCGCTCGTGCCCAAGGTCGTCGCGCAAGGCAACCAGTCGGAGTCGGCTTACGTGCTCGCCACCCTCGACATGGCGGGGGCCGACCCGGTGTGGAGCACCGTCCTCCAACGGCTTCGGCTCGCCGCTTCGGCAGAGGGCGCCTCCGGAAGGGCGCGCGCAGCCCTCGTCGTCGCGCTCGTGCGCTCGGGCGACAGCGACGGCGCACGCGGCGAGCTCACGCGCCTCGAGGGGGGCTCCGCGTCGCATCCGCTGCTCGGCCCGCTCAAGCAGTACGTCGACCGCGCGAAGAGCAACGCCCCCGCGCCCGCCGCGACCGACGACGCTGGCGCGCCGGTCGACGTGAGCACGCTAAAGGCGCTCAACGGCGGCAACGCGACCGACCCGCGCGTCCTGGTGTCCCAAGCTGAAATCGCAAGAAGTCACGGCAAGTTGGACGTGGCCAAGCGGCTCTACGAGCTCGCGCTGCAGAAGAACCCGACCGACTCGGAGGCGCTCACCGGCCTCGCCCAAGTGGCCCACGCGCAACGCGACAACGCGACGGCCAAAGACGCGTACCGACGCGCGCTCGCCCAAAACTCGAGCTACGTGCCCGCGCTCGTGGGGCTCGCCGACGTCGAGTGGGAGTCGGGTGACCGCGCCGGCGCTCAGAAAAGCTACAAAGACATCGTCGATAGGTTCCCCGAGAGCGCGTACCCGATGAGGGTGAAGCTCCGCGCGGAAGGGGGGGGCTCCGCGCCTGCACCCCCAGCGACACCTTCGAGCACCGCGACGCCGCCACCGGCGCCGAGCGCGACCGAGCCAGCGCCTACGCCCACGCCCACGCAGGCCCCTGCGCCCACGCCGAAGCCTACCGAGGAAAACCCATGAGTGATCGATCGCCCCGACTCGGTCGGTCGCTCGCGCGCGTCGCCGCGATGCTCGGATTGTTCGCCGGGCTCTCCGGCGTCGCGGGGTGCGACGGCCGACCTCGGGAGAGCACGAAGACCGACGCCCCCGCGCCGAAGGCCGGTCCGCAGGTAGCCGTGCTCGACCTCTCTGCAGGCCTCCCGGAGCAGGAAGAAGCGGGGTTCCTGGGCCTCTCCGCGCCGAAGAAGAAGACGTTCTGGGACTTCCTGAACGCAACGGAAGCGATCGCGAAGGACCCCCATGTGAAGGGGGTGTTCATACGTTTCGGAGCTGCGACGATCCCCGCCGCGCATGCCGAAGAGGCCGCCGACGCGCTGCTCGTGATTCGCAAGAAGGGGATCCCGGTTCACTGCCACGCCGAAGGCCTCGGCAACACGACGATGATCGTCGCGGCCCAGGCGTGCACCAAGATCGTCATCGCGCCCGCCGGCGACGTCGACACGGTCGGCCTCGCGGCGCAGGTGGTGTACCTGCGGAAGCTTCTCGTCGAGGAGCTGAAGCTCTCCGTCGACATCCTTCAGGTCGGCAAGTTCAAGGGCGCCGAAGAGCCGCTCACCCGCGACGGGCCGAGCGACGAAGCGCGCGCGTCGCTCGAGGGCGTGCTCGCCGATCTCCGCCAGAGCTGGCGTGAAGCGGTCCGGTCCGGGCGCCCCAAAGAGGGTATCGCCGACGCGATCGAGGACGGGCCCTATTCACCCAAAGCGGCGCTCGGTCGCGGGTTGATCGACGAGGTCGGCTACTCGGACGACGCGCTCAAGGCGCTCGAGAAGCTGGTCAACGTCGAGCGCCACCGCGCGCGCTTCGGTGGCGGAGCGAGCGCCGACGGCGACGACGACGAGGCGATCGGAGAGCTCGTCCGTGCGCTCGCGGGCGACGGTCCCGGTGACGGGCCGATCGCTCTCGTGCGGGCCACCGGCAGCATCTCGATGGGCGGCGGCGGCGGACCGTTCGGAGGCCGCGATGGCATCACCGCGAAGGGCCTCTCGCGCGAGCTCGCCGAGGTCGAGAAGCGCGACGACATCAAGGCCCTCGTGCTCCGGATCGACTCGCCTGGTGGGAGCGCGCTCGCGAGCGATCTGCTCTGGCACGACCTCATGCGGATTCGCGCCAAAAAGCCGATCGTCGTGAGCGTGGGCGAGATGGCGGCGAGCGGCGGTTATTACCTCGCTTCCACCGGGAACCTCATTTTCGCCGACCCGATGAGCATCGTCGGTTCCATCGGCGTCGTCGGCGGCAAAGTCGGAATCGGCGCCGCTCTCGAGCGCTTCGGTGTCCACGCGGAGACGTTCCCGGCAGCGAAAGACAAGCCAGGCGCGGCGTCTCGTGCGGCGTACCTCTCGCTCCTTTCGTCGTGGGACGACCCCACGAAGGTGCGCGTCCTCGAGAGCATGACCGCGATCTACGAGCTGTTCCTGGCGCGCGTCGCCGAAGGCCGAAAGACCACGCCGGACAAGATCGCTCCGAACGCGGAAGGGCGTATTTTCAGCGGCCGCGAGGGAAAGCGCCTCGGTCTCGTCGACGAGATCGGTGGCCTGCGCGAGGCCGTCGCGAAGGCGCGCGAGCTCGCGAAGCTTCCCACCGACGCGCGGGTCGCCGTCGTCGGAAATAGCCGCCCCGCGTTCCTCGACAAGCTCGAGGGTGGTGGGAACGAGGAACGCGTGCTCTCGCGTGCGGTCGGACTCGATCCGGTCAAGCTGGTCGAGAAGACGCTCCCCGAGGTGGCTCCGTTCATGACGAGTATGCTCCCTCTCGCCGAGCAGGAGCGGGTCGTGCTCGCCACGCCGTTCGCGATTTGGGTCCGCTGAGCAGGGGGTAGGATGACGACCGACCGAACCGCCGTACCGATCGTCGCGACGGGCAGCGTTCCCCCTCCGACGTCCCTCGGAGATGGCCTCGCGCGGAGGTTCGTGGGCACCGCCCCGAAGCTCGCGCGACGCGTGGGGCGCGTCGCCGAGGAGGCCACCCAAGTCACGCGCATGAACGCCGCGATCGCCGATGGCGACACCGCGGGCGAGCGCGCGGCATGCCTCGAGCTCGCGAAGCTCCTCGAGACGCGCGCGATAGGCCTGGGGAGCGCCGCCGAGCTCTATGCACGCGCGGCGGCGATTTCACCGAGCGCGGAGGTGCTTCGTAAGCTCGCAGCGCTCGAAGAGAAGCTCGGGCGCCCCGAGCGCGCCGCCGACGCGCTTCGCCAGGTGATCGAGCTCGATCCGCAGGTGGGCGGAAGGGTACGCCTCGGCTGGCTTCTGCTCCGCGCCGGCGACTACCCGGCCGCGAGCGCCGCGTTCGCGCGCGCCGCCTCCGAGACGCAGGAGCCGCTCGCGATCGAGCTCCGCGGCGCCCTCGCGTTCACCGGGACCGGCCACGTCTCGCGCGAGGAAGGGGCCGGCTCGTACTTGGATGCCTCGGCGCGCCGCGCGGGCGCCGATCAGGGCGATGCGGAGCTCGACGATCTCGCACGCGCTTTCGCCCTGTCGCCGTCGATCGAGGTCGGCGAGCGCCTCGCCCGCGCGCTCACGCGCAGGACCAAGCCGCTGCTCGCCGACGCGTTCCTCGAGGGCTTCGTGCTCGCGGCCGCGCCTTCACCAGAGCGGTCGGAGGCCCTCGCGGCGCTCCGGTCCTCCCGTCTCGCACGTGGGGACGTGTGGGGCGCGCTCCTCCTTGCTTTTTCGTCCTCCCGCGAGCTTCGCGAGACGGACGGCTTCGACGACCTGCTCCTCCGCGCCGGGCTCCCGGAGATTCTCTGCGAGCACCTCGCGCTCCGTGGGGTCGGCGCGAGCCCGGACGAGCGCGTCCGGTTGTCGACCGAGCGGATGCGCATCTTGGCCGGCTCGCTCTCGGATCCGGAGGGCGCGCTCGCCGCGGCGGCGGAGGTGCTCACCGTGGCTCCGCAAGACGCGGAGGCCCTTAGCCGGCTTCGATCGCACGCGAGCGATGGTGTGGTGAGCGCGCGTGGCGTCGCGTTGCTCGTCCACAAGCTCGCCTCGGACGCGAGCGCGTCGAGCCTAGCGGAAGAGGTCGCGCGGCTCGGTGAGCTCACCGACAACCCCGCGCTCCGCGTCGTCGCGCTGCGCGCGGCCCTGCGCACGAGCGACGAACCGAAGCTCCGCGCTCAGCTCGGTGTCGCCGAGGCACGTTGCGAAGAGCGCCTCGCCCCGCCGAACAAAGAGCCCTCGAGCGAGTGGCGGCGCGCGCGCTTGATCGCGCTCCTCACGCTCGACGACCGGCGCGACGAGCACGCCGCCGCGACCGCAGAGCTCGAGGGACACGAAGCTTACGCGGTCGAGGCTTGGTCGTTCGCCGTGGAGCGCGCGCTCGCATCGGGCGACACGAAGCGCGCGATCACGATCGCGACTTCGGCGGTGGCCCGCGCGAAGACGGCCGCCGACGGCGATCGCGCCAAGCTCTTGCTCGCACGCGCGGAGCTCGCGTCCGGCGCGCCTTCTCGTGCGCTCTCGGCGTTGGTCGGCGAGGTCGGCTGCGCCCCGGCCCACGCTCCGCTCGCGCTCTTGCTCGCCCTCGATCTCGACGACACGCTCGCGCTCGCGCGCGCCGCGGAGGCGATGGGAAAGGTGGTCTCCGGAAAGTGCCTCGCGACCTTCCGACGCATCTCGTGCCGGGCCTACGCGGGCGCCGGCGACTCGGCTTCGGCGCGCAGGATCGCGTCCGATCTGCGCGACGCGGACCCTTCCGATCTGCTCACCGCGGCGGTGGTCGCCGAGGTGCACCTCAAGAAGCGCGTCGACCCGTCGGCGGCGCCGGTCGCCTTCGCGTCGCTCGAGGCCGCCAATTCGCTCCTGTGGCCGGACGCGAGGCGGGTCGAGGCGCTCGCGTCGCTCGCGGCGGAGGTCGGCGACGTGTCCGCGGCGCTCTCCTATGGCCAGCGCCTCATCGGCTTGCGGCCAGCCGATCCGGCCCCCCTCGCGACGTTTCTCGATCGCCTCACGGGCTGCGGCGACGCGACGCGCATCGCCGAGTCGCTCGGCTGGATCCTGTCGCTCCCGTATCCGGCGGCGCTGCTCGCGGACGTGCTCGTGACGGGCTTGGCAGCGCTCGGCTCCGATCCCGAGCGGCGAATGATGGTCGCGCGTCGTGCCTTCGACGTGCTCGGGCCCACCCACGAGTCGCTCCTTCGTGTGCTCATCGACGTTGGTAAGCGTGCGAATGATTTCGCATTTTCCGCTCAAGTGCTGGAGCGCGGGCTCTCGTGCGGAGTTGGCCGCGGCGAAGGAAGCACCCCCGGCGCGGGGTACTTGGAGCTCGCAGATCTCTACGCGCGCGCGCTCGATAGCGACGGGGAAGTAAGGGCGCTCGTCTCCGCGCTCCGCGATGGGGCCGAGATCGAGGGGCTCGACGAGCGGCTCGGGCGGTTCGAGAGCGCCTCGCTCGGGGGCGACGCCGAGCTGGCGTGCCTCGACGCGCTATCCGAGCGTGCGGCGGGGAAGGGCGCAGCCGATGTCTCGCTCGCGCTGCGCCGGCTCGGCGCGGCGCTGTGGGACATGGCCGGCGACCGGCCCGGTGCGCTCACGTCATGGGTCGAGGCCGCGCGTCGGGCGCCGTTCCGCGGCCAGACCACCCTGCGCCGCGATCTCGTCGCGTTCGCGGGTCGCGAGGAGGCGCTCGAGTGCCTCGTCGCCCTCGCCGAGCACGAGCCAGATGCCTCGCGCGCGGGCAGCTTGTTGGCAGAAGCGGCGCGGGTCGCGATCGCGCTCGGCGACGAGTCGCGAACGTTCGAGCTCGCGTCGCGCGCGCTCAGGAAGAACCCGGCTCACACGGACGCTCTCACCAGCGCCGAGGCCGGCGCCCGCACCGACGAGCGAAACGAGCCCCTTTCCCAGCTCTACGCCGAGGTCGCCGCGCGCGCGCTCGGCCGCTTCGGCAAGCGCGCCGCGCACTACCGGGCGGCGCGCTTCTTCGAGTCTCGCGGCGCGTATACGCTCGCGGTAGAGCACGCGACCTCGGCGTTCCTCTCCGTCCCGTCGGAGGGATCCGCGCTCCAGCTCCTCGCGCGGGCGGGGGAGGCGGCGGGGGATCCCGCGGCCGTCTTCGACGCCGTCGACAGGCTCGCGGGCGCGACGAAGAGCGGAGCGCAGCGATCCGCGTGGCTCGTGCGCGCCTCTGAGCTCGGGGATCTTTCGACCGGCCTCGCCGAGCGGACCGATGCCCTCCTGCGGGCGCTCGTGCTGGTGCCCGATGCGCGCACCCTCGAACGTCTCGCGAGCGCGTTCGAGCGCCAAGTCGCGCACACCCCCGCTGACGCCGAGGTCCTCGTTCTGCGGCTCACGCGCGCCTCTCGCGCGGTGCTCCCGAAATGCGAGGGGCCCGAGGGCGCGAGGGTGGCGGTTCGGATCGCCGATCTCGCGGTGAAGCTGGCGAAGGACCTCGTGCTCTCGTGGGACGCGCTCGAGCGCGCGTTCCTCTGCGACGGCGACATCGACGAGTACAAGAACCTCATCGCGCTCGTGCCGCGGCTGTGCGAGGCCGATGGCGCACGGGCCGCGTTCGGTCGCGCGGTCACGATCTCCGAAAGGCCGTATTCGAGCCTCGGATCCGCCGCGTTCGGCCTCCTCGGCAGCCTCGCGGCCCGGCTCGGCGAGGGTCCGCTCTCGCGCAAGCTGCTCGTCTCGTCGGTGTCGCGCGATGCCGACGACTCCCTCTTCGTGGTCCTCGCCGACGAGGCGCTCGTCTCGTTTCCGGACGAAGCCGATCAAAAGCAGTTCGACCGGTACGTGACCCGCGAGCGCATCGTCGAGGCCGTCGTCGCGGTCGTCGAAGCGTCGGTCCCGTCCGATGCCGTCCAGTCGCTCAAACGGATCGTGCGCGCGAAGCATGTTGGTGGACCGGACGTACCGGTCGCGCTCCAACAGCGCCTAGCGGAGCTCGAAGGCTCGTTCGGCGAGGAGCCAGAGGCTCTCTCTCGGCGGTTGGAAGCTGCCGATGTCGCTGGGGATCTCGCGATCGTCGGCGACACGCTCGAGAAGCTCGCGGCCTCGACCCGCGCGCCGCTCGAGATGCGTGTGCCGGCGCTCCTTCGCCTCGCGCGCGACCTCGAGGACTCCGACGCCGCCCGCGCGGAAGAGTACCTACGGAAGGCGGCCGAGCTCGCGCCCGGCAGCGACGACGTCGACGCGGCGATGGAAGATCACCTGAACCGTAAGGGGGCGTTCGAAGATCTCGCCGCCCACCTCGGCGCGAAGGTGACGCGGCTCGCCCAGATTCCGGCGCGCAGCGAGGCCTTGCGGGTCCTTCGTCTTCGGCGCGCAGCCCTCCTCGAGCAACGCCTCGGGAAGGTCGCCGAAGCACGCGCCGAGCTCGAAGCGCTCCTCGAGGCGCACCCTTCGAGCGAGAGCGCCCTCCGATACCTCGCCGATCTCGCGGAGCGCGGCGGCGATCGGGCAACCACAGTCACCCTCCTCGGTCGCCTCGCTGCCGCGGTCCCGGACACGCGGGACGAGGTCGAGGTTCGTGTCGCGCGCATTCGTTTCGAGGAGGGCCGCCACGAAGAGGCTCGCGCCCTCGTGACGAGCGTGCTCTCGCGCGGGGAGCCCCTCGAGGCCGTGCGCCTCCGCGTCGACATGGCTCGAAAAGCTGGGGATCCGCGGGATCTCGGCGACGCCCTCGCGCACCTCGCGCGCGCGGGCGCGGAAGACGCCGAGGTGAGGAGCGAGATCCTCGTCGAGGCGGCGCAGGCCGCTGCGCGCGCGGGGGACGTCGACGTGTCGCTGAGGAGGGCTCAAGAAGCCGCCCGCGTCGCGCCGCAGGTCGCTTCGGTCCAGCTCTTCGCCCGCGGTCTCGAGTATCGCACACGGGGCGCGGGGAACGCCGACGAGGCTCGCGGGGCGCTCGCGTCGCTCTCGCAGGTGCGCGCGCATCTCATGCCCGCCGACGTCGCGCTCCGTGCGTTTCTCATGGCCGAGGCGTCGCGTGTGCTCGCGGGGGGCGGTGCGGGCCTAGAGCTCCTCCTCGAGACCCGCGCCGAGCTCGGCCCGCACGCGCTCCTCGCCCTCGGCATGGCAGAGCGCCTCGCCGCGCAAGGCCGTCACGAAGACGCGCTCGTCGCGTTCGACGAGGCGATCCAAGGCCCGCTCCTCGGGATGCGTAGGGTCGCCGAGGTGCAGCTCTTCGCGGCCGCGTCCGCGGAAAAAATAGGCGATCTGTCGCTCGCGCTTCGTTACGCGGAGGCGGCGCTCCAAGAGCAGGAGCATCGGCTCGCCGCCCTCGAGCGCGTGCGGAGGCTCGCGTTCGCGTTCGGCGACGTCCGCAAGCAGCGAAGCGCGCTCCGCCAGCTCGTCGCCCTTCAACAGGGCGACTTGCGGATCGAGGCGATGAAAGATCTCGCCGGCTCGTTGCTCGCGTCGAGCGAGACCGCCGATCGCGACGAGGGCCGGAGCTTGCTCGAGACCGCCTTGCGCGAGACGCCGCGTGGGCGGGCGGTAGGCGACGAGATTCGCGCATGGCTCGAGCGACTCGACGCCGAAGCCCTCGCCGCGAAGAACGCGCCGCCGCAAGCGCCCCCGCCGCCCAAGGTCGACGAGGTCGCGGCGCCGCCGACGGAGATCGTGCCTTCGGCGAGCGATCCGCAGCCCGCCGCGGCCGAGGCGGCTCCCGACGCGCTCGCGATCGCCACCACCCCCGCGGCGGTCGCGCGCCGCGATCTCGCGGAAATGTTCGGAACCACGATGGTTTCCCCGGGGCAGGGCCGGACGACGGAGCCGGCGGGGGCGCTCCCACCTCCGAAAGTCGAAGAGTCTCCCGAGAGCGTGCGTGAGGTCCTCTCGGTCGACGACATCGAAGAGTCGATCGCGCTCGCTTCGCCGGCGAAGGCGCCGCCGCTCCCGTCGCTCGCGGCCACCCCGTCCAAGGACCCGTTCCCAGCATTCTCGTCCGGCCCAGACGCGTTCACGACCAAAGATCCGTTCCCGTCATCGAGCCCGCCGTCCGCGCTCCCGTCGTCGATCGCCGCCAGCTCGTTCGGGCCTGCCTCGATCGCGGGACGGGACACCATCGTCCGTGATCCGGGCTCGGTGCGCATCGCTCCGAGCGTGATCGTGACGCTCCCCTCGATTTTGCCCCACGTGCTGGAGGGCGTCGCGAAAGGTACGCTTCCGGACGGCCGCACCGGCGCGCGGCTCGCCGCGGCTCGCGACGAGGTCGCCGCGGGGCGCATCGACGAGGCCGAGGCGCTGCTCGCCGAGGCGATGGCGGGCGGCTCGCTGGAGGCGGCGGACCTGCTCGCGAACCTCCTCGAGCCGCAGCGCGAGCGCCTCGCCCTTTACCAGCGTGCACGGCGGCTCGCGGCTGAGCTCGCACCCGGCGACGTCACACGCCTCGCCGCGCTCCGTGAGGCTGCGCGCGCGGACAACAACCAGGTCTACGGTCGCGCCCTCGATCACCTCCTCGCGTGCCTCAAAGGCGATCGTGACGTGCCCGAGCCCCCGCCTCTTCACCAGCAGACGGAGCAGCCCGGCATGCTCGCGCTCCTGACGCGCTCGGGACGCGAGGGTCTCGGCGAGGTGTTCGGCCTCGTGTGGGAGTTCGCGGCGACCACGTTCGTACGAAACGCACCCGCGTCGATGAGCGGGCTCGAACGTGTCACCGCCGGCGACGGATCGCCTGCCGGTCGGCTCCTCGATTCGACGGCGCGCCTCCTTGGCCTCGCGAGCGCGCGTCTCTCGCGTCGTCGCGTTCCGGGGGCCACCGCGCTCTCTGCGCACGTCGCGCTCGGGCAGCCCCCATCCGGCATTCTCCACGGCACCGGCGACGAGGATCCGCCGGAGCTCGCGTTCGTTCTGGGCGAGGCGCTCGGGGCGTCGCTCTCGTACCACGCGCTCCTGCTCGGTCAGCCCGAGGGGGACGCGAAGGTGCTCTACCGCGCGCTCCTCGGCGCGTTCGGCCCCCCCGAGGCGGCGAGGGATCTCGACCGCGCCACGGCAAGCCTCGGGGAGATCCTTTGGCAAACGCTCCCCGCCAAGGCGCAGCGTAGGCTCTCGGATCTGCTCTCCGGCGCCACCCTCGCGTCGTTCGACGACGCGCTCGCGCGGGCGCGCCAATCGGCGATGCGGGTCGGTTTGTTCGTCTCGGGAGACTTCCGCCAAGCGACGCGCGCGGTCCTCTTGGCCGCAGGGCAGGACCCGCGAATGGCGGAGGCCTCGGGCGCGATCATGGACCTCGTGAGCGAGCTGCCCGCGCTCGCCGATCTCTACCGTCTCGCCCTCAGGCCCGAGCTCGCCGACGCGCGATTCGTGCTCGGCCGCGCGGGCCGAGCGGGGAAAAAGGAAGGATGACGAGGCCGCGCGCACGACTCGAACGCGCCCTCCGCTGGGTCACCGTGAGCGCCGGTGCGATCGCGGTGCTCGCCTTTTCTGCCTGCATCATCGCGGAGCCTGTCTCCGAGATCACGCAGCTCCCGTCGTTCCGGCCGATCATCGTGCGAAGCTCGGCGGTGCCGGTCTCGAACGCGATCCTAGGGGCGTTCCCTGCGAAGTTCGTCGTCCCGGTGCAGCTCGTCGATCCGAGCGTGACGTTCGGCTGGCGGCTCTACATCGACTACAACCCGCTCACGGGGGAGGGGCTCGACAGCTACGCAGATAGCCTGCCGGGCGCGGGCGATGCGGGAATCCGCGTGCTCGAAATTCAGACTACACCTCTAGCGGATCTCACTCGCTGCCACGTCGTCGAGGTCCTCGTGGCGCAGGAGTTCCAAGACAGAGGAGAGTTCCGCGGCAAAAACGCACACACTCCCGTCGACCCTCCCGGTGGCGACAGCATCACGTGGATCTACAGCCCGAGCGGCGACCTGACCGGGTGCCCGGTTCCCGACGCGGGAGTCGCGGTGCCTCGCGACGCCGGCCTCGATGGCGAAGGCGGTTCGTGAGGAGGCTCTTGGTGGTCGCGGCGAGCGGCATCACGATGTTCGCGGCCTGCCAACCGATCGAGCCTCGTCCGCTTCCGGAGGGTCCTCAAAACTCTTGCGAGGTCAGCGCGTGCGACAGGTACGAGCAATCGTCTGCTGCGCGGCCGGCATGCAGCGGGAGCGGTCGTTGCGAGGTTTCCGGCAAACCCGAGTACCCGTTCGTGCTCGCGATCTCGGTCCCCGACAGCTCGTTTTTCGCTTCCGGACGCACGTTCCTCCTCCGTAGCCAAGACCTGCGCGGGAACAGCACGACGTGCGTCGCCCCATCTTGCTTTCTGCTCCCGCCTCTCGTGGAGGTCGGGGGCGAGTATCGCGTAACCGGGGCGACGCCCGCGCTCGTGGGGTATCCGCTTTCGGGCACCGACGTCCTGCCCGCACGTGTCGCGTACTACGCCGCGGTCCAGCTCGACGACGGTACGCTTCGGGATGCGTCCGAGGTCGGCCTTCCGTCGTCCCCGCTGTTCGCGGACACGATCCCGGGACGGTTTCTCGCCTTCGTTCCATCGGGCCCCTACCTCCGCGAGGCGATGCCGACGCGTCCGTTCGACATCGCGTTCCCTCCCGTCGTCGGGCCGGTCAGCGTGACGGTGGAAGGCGTCCGCGTTGGGATCTTTCCATTTTTCACCGATACCTTCGCGGTCGGCGCTCCTCCGAGCAGCCTCGACGACCCTAGCGGGAGCGCACACACCGCCTTCGTCAAACGCTCCGCCGGACTGGATGGGTTCTACACGTACCTTCGGGATCGCAAGACCGAGCGGCGGCTGTCGTCGCTGCGTCCGCTCGCGGGCACCGACGCTGCGGTCCGCCTCGACACCGTCGCGCAGAACGATCCCTCCGGAGCCCTCCGCGACGGCATCGACATCGTCGTCATGCCGGACGCGCGTTGGGTCGGCATGCCCACGCTGGTGGACCGCATCCTCGCCGGCGCAGGCTTCCGCCTCGAGTACCCGGATTTGCCCTCGCCCGTCTCGGTCACCGGTCAGGTCGACGCGGAGGGCGCGGCGGCCGCGCAGGTGACGTTCGTCAGCACGCGCATCGACGTGCGGACGCCGACCCCGTCGGACCTCGTCTACCGGACGACCGTTCGCACCGACGCAGAGGGGCGTTTCGCGACCGTCCTGCCGCCCGGCAACTACGACGCGTTCGTGGAGCCGGACGATCGCGCGTTCGCGAAAACCCGCGTCAGCACCGGCATCTCCGCGACCGAGCGCGTAGTCGTCCTCCGCGCTCCGCGGAAGGGCGTCGTGTCGGGAAAAGTACGTATCGCCGACGGCCGCGCGCTTTCCAACGCCGACGTGTTGTGGGGGCCGTCGGTCTCGCGGCGATCGCTCTCGACGCCTTGGCTCTCGCCGCGCCCGGGCCGCGCACGCACGGACGCCGAGGGCCGCTATTCGGTCGCGCTCGACGAGGGCGACTACGACGTCACCGTCGTGCCGCAGGCGGGCAGTGGCTTCCCGCGTTTCGTCGCTCCACGAAGACCCGTCGGGCCGAACGACGCGACCCTCGACGATCTCGTGATCGTCGCGCCGACGCGGGTCGCGTTCACGATGTTGTCGCCGGGGGTCCAGGCGATCGGGCGCGCGGTGGTCCGAGCCTTCGCGTTCGTGCCGTCGCTGTCCGGCTTCGTCGAGGTCGGGCAGGCGCTGAGCGATACGAGCGGGCAGTTCGAGCTATTGCTGGGACCTTTGCCAAAATGAACGATATGAAGGATCGCAGATGACGCTTCGAGAAGACAAGGTGCCGTTCCTCGCGCGGCTGGTTCGTCGCGATCCGTCGTCGTCCGATTCGAAGAAGAACGACGTGTCGATCCTCGCGCTCGCGGCGGCGTCGTTCGGGTCGAAGACCGATCCGGACAGCACGGTGCCGACCGGCTTCGATCCCGCCGCGGTCGCGCTCTTCGAGGGGCTCGTGGAGTGCGCGTTTCTCGTCGCGCACGCCGATGGCGTCTTCGACGAGCTCGAGCGCGAAGCGTTCGAGCGGCTCGTGTTGGTCGCGTGTGATGGAACCGTGTCGCAAGGCCAAATCGCCTCCCTCGTGACCGACCTCGCGGCGCAGCGCGAAGAAGACGGGGAGGACGCGCGCATCACCGCCGCCGCGCGCGCGTTCAAGCGGCCATCGCATGCCGAAGAGGCCCTTCGTGTCGCGGTCGTGATGGCGCGCGCCTCCGACGACGTGAGCGCCGTCGAGCGAAAAACGATCGAGAAGATCGCCGATGCGTGCGGGCTCGCGCCGGCTGCGGTGGACGAAGCGTTTCGCGCGGTAGACGCCGAGATCGCTCGCGTGTAACGGCGGCTGCCGCGTCATCGTGGGACGCGGCGGTGGCTTGTCAGCCCAACATCTCGCGGCTCATCGCGAAGAGGCTCGCTTCCTGCTCGCGGCCAGCTTCGCGCGCGCTCGTCTCGAGTCGGGCGAGGACCGAGCGCTGGTGCGGCACTAGGCTCTCGCGTCGCTCCGGAGGTGCATCCTCGAGCCGCGCCGAGAGCAGCGCCAAGAGCTCGAGCCCGCGGTCGAGGTGCGTGAGGAGGGCCACGAGATCGTCGACCACCTCGTCGCGCGTCGGATCGGCGCGCAGCTCGGCGAGCCGTTGCTCGACGCGCGCTTCCAAATCGGCCGGATCGACGGAGCCCAGATCCTCTCCAGCATCGTCGGCAGGGGCTGAGGCAGGAGCGGGCGGGGCTGGCCCCTCGACGAACGCTGGCTCGAAAGATTCGGTAGCAGGGGCAGAGGCGGAGGGAGGTGGCTCTTGTGGCAAGAGCGAGCGTTCGAGGTTGAGGACCGCCTGGGCGAGGGGGGCGAGCGCTCGCGCGCGCCGGGTCGTGCGGAGCGCTGCGGCGCGATCGGCCAAGGTGTCCCGCTCGAGGGTGGCGGCCTCCACGAGGAGCGATACGTGCGTTTCGTCGAGCGGCTCGTCGCGGAGGCGGGCGAAGGCGAGCCGCGCGCCGTCGTGGTCTCCGGCGGCCAGGCGCGCGCGGGCCTCGAAGAGCCTCGCGTGGGGGCTCTCCGGAAGCGCACTCGGAACCTGGCGTGCGCGCGCGACCGCCGCTGCAGCGTCGCCGAGATCGTCGAGGAGGCATCGGGCGAGGGCGAGGCTGGCGCGGCCGAGCTCTTCGTCCGTCGTCGCGATCTCGGTCGCACGGAGCAGCAGCGAGGCCCCGCGCGAAGCGTTCCCTGCGGCGACGAGGGCCTCACCTAAGCCCGTCAGCGCGCGCGCGTCGTCCGGGGCGTAGAGGAGCGCGCGTTCGAATGCGTTCTTCGCGCGAGCGCCATGGCCCAGCGCGACGTACAGGGCGCCGGCGGCGAGCAGCACCGCGCACTTTTGGTCCGCCGCGGAGGCGAGCGCCTCGAGCCCGCCGAGGTGAGATTCGGCGACCTCGAATCGGCCCGCTTCGAGCGCCCGGTGTATCGCTGAAAAATGAGCGAAACCATAGGCTTGCGCGTCGATCTGGGCCTCCTCCAGATCTCTCAGCGAGGCGAGCGGATCGTCGGTGAGGGCGGCGGCCTGGGCGCGCACGAGGGCGCGGAGGGTGGGGGAAGGCTCGCGCTCCGCGTCTCTCACCGCGCGGGCCGATGCGCTCGCGCGATCGCCCGTCCGCGACAGCAACGTGGCGGCGAGATCGCCGAGACGGAGGGCCGTCGTGTGCTCGGCGTCGCGGAGGAGCGTGAGGGCAGCCTCCGTTCGACCATCGGTGCGCGCGTCGATCTCGACGAGGCGTCGCGCGACGTCCGGGTGTCGCGGAGCGAGGGTGAGCGCGTCGACGAGCGCGTGACGGGCGCCTTCGAGGTCTCCCGCTTGGAGGCAGAGATCGGCGTCACGGGTGAGACGAGCGCCCTCACGTGCGCGGACGAACGACGCGTCGCCGACGAAGCCGCGGCCCTCGCGGAACGAGACCTCGAACCCACGATCGTCGAGCGCGATCCCCGGAGCCCCCATCGCGGGCACACGCGGCGCGCGCGCGCCGGCCTCGGGGAACAACGTGGACGAGATCGCGCGCGTCGCGTTTTTCAGGTGGAATGTCGCGCCGTCGGCGGTGAACACCGAGCCCACGATCCGCGCGACGGCCTCCATCGCGAGGCGAGTGGCGGGGCCGGCGAGGGACGCGCCGCGCGCTTCGCCGACGACGAGAATGACGTGGTCGTCCTCGAGCCCGAGGGTGACCTCGAACGCGAGCACCGATTTGGCGCGCGTCCACGCGAGCGCGAGCGGCTCTTCCGAGGTGCGTCGTGTCTCCGGCGCCTCCGCGACCTCCACGAGCACCGTCGTCTCGCGGACGCGGGTGAAGCGGAGCCGCGGCGCGCCGGGCACGATGACGTCGCGGAGCTTCGGCGCGACGAACGCGGCAAGCGTGTCCCACGTGAGCGAGAGCCGTAGGCGTCGCAGCTCCCCGCGCCGATGGCGGAATCGGTTCACCCCACCGGACACGTCGAGCGGGAACGCGAGGTTCGGAAAGGTCACGTCGATCTCGTCGATCGACAGCGGGCCCATCGGCACGGGGCTCGCGATCGCGAGGCCGATTTGACGCGGTCCGAGGGTGAGGCAAAGCGTGATCCGCGGGCTCGGCGGGACCGCCTTGCTTACGACACGTTTGACCTTTTTTTGCCCTGCAGCGCGCACCGGAGGGATCGTAACCCGCGGGCCTCGTCCGGGGCGACTTTGCGGCGACCGCGAGGTCTTCGTGGCTTTCAGAGCCACCCTCCGCCCGCGCGTCGATCCACCGGCGCGAGCCGCGAATCGTGCATCCGCACGCCGTTCGGAGCCGCCGCCGTCATGCGATCACGCGACCCGGTCCTCCGCGACGACGTTGGAGTGTCCGCGGACCTTGAGGAGCCGGTCGGCGACCCTGTTCAGCGCGGTCACGGCCGGCTTCGGCGCGATGGAGAGCGCGAGGGTGGTGACCGTCTTGGCGTCGAGGAGGAGCTTCGGTTGGAGGCGAATCGCCTTCACTGCCATCGCGCGCGCCCAGGCGCCGTCGTTCATCATCCGAATCCCGATCCACGCTGCCTGGCGCGTGACCTTGACTCGCATCGAGCGGAGGGTAGGGAGCTCGCTCGCGGGAAAGTCGGGGTCTCTCTCGAGCTTGTCGATGCAAATGAACGTGATCTCCACGTTTCGTTTCACCGCGCGGCCGCTGTTGTTCTTCGTGTCGCGCATCACGCACGTCGCCTCGGCGTCGAAGTGGAAGAGGTACTTCATCGCCATGCGGATGAAGATGCCCTCGCCCTCCACGAAGATGTCCTCGAGGAACGGGTAGCGCTCGAAGCACTCCCGCCGCACGAGGGGCGAGACGGGATGAATGATCGCGTCCTCCGACAAGAGGCGCCGCAGCACGTTCCCGGAGAGGCCGGGACAGGGGTCGAGCCACTGCTCGTTGGTGTCGATGTCGAGTCGGATCCCGGGGGAGTACACGACGCCGTACTCGGGGCCGAGCTTCTCGAACATCTTCACTTGCGACGCGAGCTTGTGCGGCAAGTAGTAGTCGTCCGAATAGAGGATCGAAATGAAGTCGCCGGTGGACGCGCGGAGGCCCGCGTTCAAGCGATTGCCGATGACCCCGTTCTGCGGGAAGAGCACCAGCTTCACGCGCGGATCGCTCTCGTAGCGCTTCATGATCGCCTGCGAATCGTCGGTCGATCCGTTGTCGACGAGGACGAGCTCGACGTCGTCGTGGGTCTGCGAGAACACGCTCGCGATCGATTGCTCGAGGTACTGCGCCTGGTTGTAGGAGCAGAGGACGACGGAGACCTTCGGCATGACGGGAACCTCTCGGCGCGCAATTAGCCCGCTTTTTCTCGAGTGGATAGTGATTCGCCGAGCGCCCGCGGTCAACCTCCCCGCCGCTCCGTGGGCGCGCCCGCGGAGGCTCCGAGTCGTGATGCTCGCCCCTGCTCGCGAAGTCCGATGAATGGCGGCTGGGGCTGCAGGCATCGGAGAGTGGGCAGACCTCGCGGGACGGGCACGGGCTCGCGCGTGCCGGTCCGCCTTTTGAGGGTCCTGGCGTTGCCTCGCCGCGCATGGTAGCGAGCGACTCGCGTGCGGGAACCGCGCGGAAGGAAGGCTCCTGTGGCTGTGAAGGCTTGTGTCATCGGGATGGGGAACATGGGTCGGCACCACGCTCGCGTGCTGTCGGATTTGCGCGGAGTGACGCTCGTGGGAGTGGCCGAGCCCGGCCCTCTCGGGGGCAAGGTCCCCGACGCGGCGAAGGTCTACGAGGACTACCGGGTGATGCTCGACGAGCAGAAGCCGGACATGGTCGTCATCGCGGTGCCAACCGAGCTCCACATGCCGATCGCCTGCCACGCGATGGAGCGCGGCATCCACGTGCTCGTGGAGAAGCCGATCGCGCGCAACGTCGAAGAAGCGACGCTGATGATCGAGACCGCGAAGAAACACCGCGTGAAGCTCATGGTCGGTCACCTCGAGCGCTTCAACCCCGCCGTCGGCGAGATCAAGCGCTGCGTCGCCGCCGGCGAGCTCGGTCGTATTTTCCAGCTGAGCGCGCGTCGCATCAGCCCGTTCCCGGCCCGCATCTTGGACGTCGGCGTCATCCTCGACATCGCGACCCACGACATCGACGCGATGCACTTCATTACCGGCGGTCGTGTCTCGCGCGCGGTCGCCGAGACGGCGCGCAAAGCGCACAAGACCTGCGAGGACATGGTCTCCGCGCTCCTCCGCTTCACCACCGGCGAGATCGGCGTCATCGACGTGCACTGGCTGAGCCCGCAGAAGATCCGGCAGCTCAGCGTCGTCGGCGAAGGCGGCATGGTGGTCGCCGACTACCTCTCGCAAGACGTGTTCTTTTACAAAAACGGCCGCGTGAACGACACGTGGATCCCCGCCTCGAACTTCTCCGGCGCCATCGAAGGCGACATGGTGAAGACGTACATCCCGAAGCGCGAGCCGCTCCGGATCGAGCACGAGCAGTTCCTCGAATCGGTCGTAGAGGACAAGATTCCCTACGTCACCGGCGAAGACGGCCTCGCCGCCCTCGAGGTCGCGCTTCGGCTCATCGACTCGGGCACAAACGACGGCGCTCGCCGCTAACCGCGAAAAGGCCAGGTCGTGTGCTCGCGGCGCGACCGAGGCCACCCATCGCCATGCGCATCGCGTTCGTATCCCCACGCCATTTCGTCTCCGGTCACGCGCGCGCGCGTCGAACGATTGTTGCAGGGTGCATGTTCTCGAGAGGGTCACGATGAGGACCGAGTTCACCTACGCGATGCTGGAGGACGAGCTCGGCGCGGTGCTCCGCGCGGGCTACACGCCGCTCCGTTGCATCGACTACGCCGACCGCATGGGCACGCCGCTCGAGAAGGCGCTCGTGCTCCGGATCGACATCGATTTTTCGATGGGCAAAGTGAAGGCGATCCTCGACATCCTCGAGCGCACGAAGGTGCGCGCGACGTTCTTCGTGCGCCTCCACGCGTTCGACTACAACCCGTTCTCGTTCGAGGGCTACCGCACCCTCCGCCGCATCTTGGAAGACGGGCACGAGCTCGGGTACCACGCCGAGATCATGGACCAGTCCGCGATATGGAACGAGGACGGCGCGGCCTGCCTCCGGCGTGATCTCGCGGTGCTCTCCACGATGATGGGCACCCCGATCCACGGCGCCGCGTCGCACGGCGGTCTCACCGGCCACAACAACCTCGATTTTTTCAAGACGAACGACCCTCGCGCGTTCGGCCTGCGATACGAAGCGTACGAAAACACGAGCCATTTCAACTTGTTCCACGCGTCGCGGTACGTGTCGGACAGCGAGTGGACGCGCTGGAAGGCGTACGAGAACGGCGTGCGGATCGACGACGATCACAGGCCACCTTCGGCGCACGCGGCGGACGGGCCGAACGTGCTCCACCTCTTGATCCACCCGGACACGTACTACGTGAATCACTGCTACGAGCGGGAGCGCTGATGTCCCGCGCGGTCGCGATTCACCAGCCCGATTTTCTCCCGTGGATGGGTTACTTCGTGAAGGTCGCCAAGTGCGACGTGCTCGTCGTGATGGACCACGTCGAGAACAACCCGCGCAAAGCCTTCCTCTGCAAGCGGGTCGCGTTCCAGCTCCCGGGCTCGGTGGGGTACCTCGGGCTCGTTCTCGAGCACCCCGCGGACGGGCGCGTGAGCATCCCGCTCTCCGAGATGCGCATCTCCAAGGAGATGGAAAAAACAGCAGGGAAGCTCGAAAAGACGGTGGAGCAGGCGTACAAGCGCGCGCCATTCTTCGACGAGGTGTTTCCCCTCGTGACCGACGTGCTCCGCTCCACCGAGCCGCTCCTCGTCGCGCGAAACATGGCCTTCGTCGACGCCGTGCTCGCCAAGCTCGATCTCCACCCGCAGCGCATCCTCTCGTCGACGATGGGCGCCACCCTGCGCGGGGGTGAGCTCGTGGCCGAGCTGTGCGCGCTCGCGAAGGCCGACGTTTACGTGAGCGGGGAGGGTGGGCGTGGGTACCAGTCGCCGGAGAGCTTCGCGGCGCGCGGGGTTCGCATCGCCTACAACCATTTCGCCCCGCGCGAGTATCCGCGCTTCCAGGGCGAGTGGGCGCCGGGGCTGAGCATCGTCGACGCGCTCATGAACTTGGGGTTCGCCGGCACCCGAGAGCGGATCGCGGAAGAAGTGCGCCTCTCGGAAGAGAAAGCGCGCGCCGTCGGTGAGGCCGTTCGTCCCTGACTTGGCGTGGGTGCGGCGCGTTGCGCGGCTCAGCTCTTCGCGCGAACCGCGTCGTATTCCTCGCGCAAAATAGCCATGAACGCGAGATCGACGTAGGCGCCATCGACGTACGCCGCGCGGCGCAGCAGCCCCTCGCGGACGAACCCCGTCTTCTCGTAGACGCGGATCGCGGCGGTGTTCGTCGCGATCACGTGAAGGTAAATGCGCTGCAGGTTGAGATCCAAGAAGCCGTAGTCGAGGAGCAGTCGAACGGCTTGGGTCCCGAAGCCTTTGCCGCGCTCGGCGACGACGCCGAGGCGGATCTGGAGCTCCGCGGTGCGGTCGACCGCGCTCACCCCGTGGAGCTGGCAGGTGCCCACCAAGTCGTCCCCGACGATCCGACGGATCGCGAAGATCGTGGTGTCGCTGCGGCCGGTGATGCCTTCCATCCAGGCGAGGTGCTGACGGTACGCGATCGGCCGGTAGCTCGCGCTCCGGAGCACCTCCGCGCGCTCGTTGATCCAGCCGTGGAGGATCGCGGCGTCGTCGAGGGAGAGCGGCGCGAGGTACACGTCCTGGGCCTTGTGCATGGCTCGATCCGATACGCGACTCTTGCCCCGTCTGTCCATCGGACGGCCCGAATGGTCGGAAAATTGCGCGCCCTCCCGCTATGTGCATTGTGCATATAACCCCTGTAGGCGCTTCATTCCGGGCCGGCGGCTGCTATGAGGGGCCTCATGTTCGACGACGAGATCGACGTCCCCGTCGCGGCCACGGCCGGCGTGGCGCGTCGTTTGCTCGAATCGAGCGAAATCGCGGAGGACGCGCTCGTCTACGAGCACCGCGAGGGCCAGCTCGCGATGATGGACGCGGTCGAGCGCGCGCTCCGCAACGATCGTCACCTCTTCGTCGAGGCCGGCACCGGGACCGGGAAGACGCTCGCGTACCTCTTGCCCGCGCTGCTCTCCGGGAAAAAGGTCGTCGTCTCGACCGCCACCCTCGCGCTCGAGGAGCAGATTTTTACCAAGGATCTCCCCATCGCGAAGGCTATCGCGGAGGCGCAAGGGGTGCCCGTCCGCGCAGCCCTCATGAAGGGGCTCTCGAACTACGTCTGCAAGCGCAGGCTCTCCGAGGCGCTCGCGTCGGCGGCGAGCCCCGCGCTCCTTCGCCTCGCCACCTGGGAGCGCGAGAGCGACACCGGGGACAAGTCCGAGGCCGGCTTCCTCGCCGAGGACGATCCCACGTTCGGTCTGATCGCCTCGTCGTCCGACACGCGAATCGGTGTAGAGTGCAAGTATTACGACGCCTGCCACGTGACGCGCATGCGTCGCGACGCGGAGCGGGCGAACTTGGTCGTCGTGAGCCACCATTTGTTCCTCGCCGATCTCGCGCTCCGGGCCGGACCGCGCGGCGATTTTGCGAGCGTGATCCCGCCCTACGACGCGGTCGTGTTCGACGAGGCGCAGCGGCTCGAGGGGATCGCGACCGACTTCTTCGGGGTCCGCGTCACGAGCGCGCGCCTCGACGCGCTCCTCCGCGACGCGGAGGGCACCCTCACGATCGTCGCCTCGAAATCGCCCAAATTTCTCGTCGATCTCGAGGCGATGCAGCGCCTCGTGGAGCAGGGCCGCCTCGTCGCGAAGGTGCTCTTCACCGAGCTCGGGAAGGTGTCTCCCGGCAGCGGCGACAAGCGCCCCCTCGCGCCGAACGATTTGTCCCCGTCGCTCCTCGCCGCCGCGGAGCGGGTCGATCTCGCTCTCTCGGGGATCTCGGCGGTGTGCGCGCGCGCGGAAGCGGAAGAGGCCGAGGAGCTGCTCGCCCGTCGCGCGGAGGACATGCGCGCCGATCTTCGCGAGGTGCTCTTGGGCTCGCGGACCGCGCGTTACGCCGACGGTCCCGGCGACGCGAACCTCGGCCGCGTCGCGTGGGTGGAGTCACGAGAGCGAAGCGTGGCGCTCGGGGCGAGCCCGGTCGACCTCAGCCGCACCCTGCGAAATATGCTGTTCGATCGCATCTCGACCGTGATTTGCACGAGCGCGACCTTGGCGACGGCGCACCCCGATGGCTCGGTCGGCTTCGAGTTCGCACGCGCCCGCCTCGGCGCTCCGCCAGACGCGGAGGAGCTCGTCGTGCCTTCGCCGTTCGACTACGCGAAGAACGCGGCCTTCTTCGTCCCTCGTGATTTGCCCGATCCGCAGGCGCCCACCTACGAGGCCAAGGCGACCGACATGCTCGTCGAGCTCATCGACGTCACGCGCGGAGGGGCGTTCGTTTTGTGCACCTCGAATCGCATGATGAAGGCGTTCGCCAAGTCGCTCCGCGCGCGCACGCGCTACCGCGTGCTGCTCCAAGGCGAGGCACCGAAGAAGCTTCTTTTGTCGACGTTTCGTGCCAAACGAGACGCGGTGCTCGTCGCGACGGCGAGCTTCTGGGAGGGGGTCGACGTGCCCGGCGACGCCCTGCGCCTCGTGGTGCTCGACAAGATCCCGTTCGCGGTCCCGACCGATCCGGTGGTGGTCGCGCGGTGTCGCATCATCGAGGAGAGCGGAGGAAATCCTTTCGTCGAGTACTCCGTTCCCGAGGCCGCGATCGTGCTGAAGCAAGGGTTCGGGCGCCTCATTCGCACCGACAAGGACCGCGGGATCGTCGCGCTCCTCGACCCTCGCGCGCGCACCAAAGGCTACGGGCGGCGCCTCCTCGCGGGGCTCCCTCCTGCGCGCCGGTGCGACTCGCTCGACGACGTGCGCGCGTTCTACGCCGACGTCACGGGAGCGACACACACGAGCGCCGAGGCCGACACCACCCTCGTGTGACGCATCGGCACCCGGCGCCGGCAAAAACGTGGTAGCTCGGGCTTCGCTTGCGGGCGCTTTGCACCTCGCCCGCGTCCCACGAAGGAGCCGTCATGACCGAGATCAATGCCGTCATCGCCCGCGAAATCTTGGACTCGCGTGGTAACCCCACCGTCGAGGTCGAGGTCCAGACCGAATCGGGTCGCGGCCGCGCGGCGGTCCCGAGCGGCGCGTCGACCGGCGAGCACGAGGCGATCGAGCTCCGTGACGGCGACAAGAAGCGCTACTTCGGCAAGGGCGTCCAGAAGGCGGTCGCGAACGTGAACCAGTCCCTCGGGCCCAGCATCTTGGGCCTCGACGCCCTCGATCAGGCCGAGGTGGACGGCGTGCTCTGCGAAGCCGATGGCACCCCGAACAAGGGAAAAATGGGCGCCAACGCGATCTTGGGCGTCTCGATGGCGGTCGCCCGCGCCGCCGCCGACGCGGTGGGCCTGCCGCTCTGGCGTTACCTCGGCGGCGCCAACGCGCGCGTGCTTCCCACGCCGCTCATGAACATCCTCAACGGCGGCGCGCACGCCGACAACGGGCTCGAGATCCAAGAGTTCATGATCGTCCCTGTCGGGGCGAGCTCGTTCCCCGAAGCGGTCCGCATGGGCGCGGAGGTGTTCGCCGCGCTGAAGACCGCGCTCAAAGAAAAAGGTCACACCACCTCCGTCGGCGACGAGGGCGGCTTCGCTCCCCGCCTCGGCACGAACGGCGAGGCGCTCGACGCGGTCCTGAAGGCGATCGAGTCCGCCGGTTACCGCCCCGGCGAAGACATCGCGCTCGCCCTCGATTGCGCCGCGAGCGAGTTCTACAACAAGGAAAAGAAGACCTACACCTTCGACAAGAAGACCCTCTCCCCCGACGAGCTCGTCGCCACCTACGCCGCCTGGACCGAGAAATACCCTCTCGTTTCGATCGAGGACGGTTGCGCGGAGGACGACTGGGACACCTGGAAGAAGCTCACCGACAAGCTCGGCAAGAAGGTCCAGCTCGTCGGCGACGACCTCTTCGTCACCAACGTGGAGCGCCTCGCGCGTGGCATCGAGGCCGGCATCGCGAACTCGATCCTCGTCAAGGTGAACCAAATCGGCACCCTCACCGAGACGCTCGACTCGATTCGCATGGCGACGGAGGCTGGCTACCGCAGCATCATCAGCCACCGCTCCGGCGAGACGGAGGACACCTTCATCGCCGACCTCGCCGTCGGCACCAACGCAGGCCAGATCAAGACCGGCAGCCTCTCGCGCTCCGATCGGGTCGCGAAGTACAACCAGCTCGTCCGCATCGCGTTCGAGCTCGGCCGCGGCGCCACCTACGCCGGCAAGGCGCCGTTCGTTCGTCGCTGAATCGTCGGGTAGGAACAGGTACCTGGGCGGCCTACGGGTCGCCCTCGTCGTTTCGAAACACCGCGTCGAGGCGCACGGCCGGGCGTCGCACGTCCGGATCGAGCGCGCCTACGATTTCGGCGAGCCGAGCGTCGAGATGGGCACGATCGACGGCGCCGCCACGGCAGGGGGCATGAACGAAGAGCGGCATCGCGCGCGGGAGGGCCTCGCCGAGCACGTGGTGCTCGAGGATCGCGTGACCGAGCACCAGCGCGTGCACGTCGCCCGATGCGCAGAGCCGCGCGAGAACGCCCGCTGCGTCGCGTTCGCGCGCCACCGCCGCTTCGGCCTCCTCGAGCGCGTCGTGCTCTCCGAGCAGCACGATGCCCCCCTCGTCGAACAGGGCGAGCACGTCCTGCAGGCGCGAGCGCGCGTTGGGGAGCTTACCGAGCGTTTCGTAGTGGCGACGGAGCTCGCTCGCGTGGCGCCGGTGGAGCGCGCGCTTGGTCTCCGGGAACGCGGCGAACACGAGCGCGTTCATGAGATCGTGCCACGAGCCTTCACGGGTCGGGATCTTCCCCGCGTCCGTGATGCGCACGTCGTAGAGGCTCGTGATCGACCTCGCGCCGCGCGGGGTCGCCTTGTCTTGCACCTCGAGCGCGAGCTCGATCCCGCGTGCGCGGACCGGCGCGAAGAGAAGGTCGTCGAGGGCGCTCACGGCCGGGAACGTGTCGTGCCCACGCAGCGACGTGGCGTGGGCGCGGACGCCGTCGAACACACGAGGCTCCCAGAAGCCGTCGACGTAACCGCGCTCCCGCTGCAGGCGCCGCTCTCGTTCGGCCATACGCGATCAGTGCGACGAGAGGTGTGGCCCCGCGACCACCGAGCCGTCGGTGAAGCGGGCGAGCACGCGGAACCCGCCGCCCTTCGGGACGTCTTTCCCCGACAGGTGAACGTGGAGGGTGTGCCGTCCGGGCGCGAGCGCGGGCAAGTGCCCGTCGGGAGCGCTCTTCAAGGTAGGCCCCTCGAACACGCCGAGGCCGCCGGTGTGCTTCCCGAGGCCACCGAGCGCGGCCACCTCTTGCGGCAGCGCCTCCGTCGCGACGAGCGTGTCGACGGCAAAGTCGCCGTTCGAGGCTCCCTGATCGTCCGTGGAGATCACGAAGAGCGCGTCGGCGGGTCCTTCGATGTCGACCTCGTAGACATGATCGAAGATGCCATCGGGCTCGAACGCGCCGTCCTTCGCGCCGACCTTGTCGACCCGGAGGTGCTCTTTGGCTTTCTCGAACGCGAAGATTTTCCCCGACATTTTCGCGACCGGGGGCTCGGCGGTGGTGTCCGGTCCCGCGCCTGCGCCCGTGCTCGGCGGTGAGGTCGGGACGTCGCTCGGCGCCCCGCGCGGGCTGCCGCCGCAGGCGAAAAGCGTCGCGAGGGAAGCGACGACGAACGCGAGCTGAGCTGCGTTGCGAAAGCTCAAGGCGAGCCTGCGTCGCGCGGAGTCACCGGATCGTCGGAGCCCGCCGGCGAGTCGCTCGGCGTTGGTGCCTTCGGCGTGCTCGCGCTCGCGGACGTCGACGCTGACGCCGACGCGGGCTCCACGTACTCGGGTGGCTCTCCCTGGATCGTGGGGGCCTTCAGCGACGAGCCACACGCCGTGACGGCGAGCGCGACCAGAATCGACAGGGCTGCGAGCTTCACCACCGGAGGGATACTCGCGCCACCGCGCGTCGCGCAAGGAATCATGCCTCCCCGGGCAGCTTGCTCGGGTTCGTCGCGAGGGCCGGCTTCGGCCGCGCCGAAAGCGGGCCGCGACGTTTCGGCTCCGGGGGCTGAGCGGCGAGGCGTGCCTTTTTCCGCGCAGCGGCGGCTTTTGCTTCCTCGCGTGTCGGCCACGACAGCGTCGCGAGGAGCGCGACGAGGACCACGATCGGGAGCCGCTGTCGCAAGATGAGGCCCATGTTCGACATGGTGAACGCGTACGCGATGGTGCACGGGATGGCGAACGCGAGCAGGCTCGCCAGCGTGCCGGCGTCCTTCCGCGCGAGCTTCTTCCCGGCGATCCACGCGCGGTAGACGAAGAAGTAGAACAGGATCGTGTCGATCTTGCCGAGCTGGAGCCCGAGCGACCCGCCCATCCAGGGGAAGGGCGAGAAAAGCGTGTAGATGATCCGGAGTGGCATCGCGCCGATGCCGTCGCCGAGGACGACGCCCGAGCCGCCGAGCGCGTTGCTGTCGAGGGCGGCCTTGTCGGTCGCGTTCGCGAACGTGCCCTCCATGGTGTTGCCGATGTCGTTGCCCTGTTGGCTCTTGATGACGAAGGCGAGGGCGGCGCCGAGCACGATGACCGAGATGGCGGGCCGTAGGAAGCTCTTCGAGCCGAAGCCCATGTAGCCGACGAGGATCGGAAGGACGGCGAGAAAGACGAGGTAAAAACGCACGAACCAGAGCGACGCGAGGCACAGCACGCCGATCCCGATATGGAGCAGGCTGAACCTCCGCGACACGCGTATCGCGCTCCCGGTGGCGCCGAGCACGAACATGAGCACGAGGCCGTCCTTGTACATGTCGGACGTGTAGAAGAGCAGCGCCGGCGACGAGAAGAGCGCGATCGTCATCGTGGTCGCGATCCGACGCTGCGCTCCGAGCTCCATCGCGAGCTTGCAGAAGTTGAGCGCGGTAACACAAAGCGCGATCGCGACCACCGCGGTGCACGCGACGGGCGCAGCCTGGCCGCCGTTCAGATAGATGATGACCGCGAAGATGTTCGGCGGAAGCGACGTCTGCGCGATGAACTCGTTGTCCGCCGCGGTCATGAAGGAGATGCCGCGGATGGTCCACTCCTCCGCGATCCACTTGGCGAGGTACTCGTAGGTTATCGCGTCGCTTCCGAGGCCGTGGCTGAAGAAGGGCACGTTCCGCGCGACGAAGTGGAGCAAGAGCCGCGACACGAACGTCACCATCAGGAACGTGCCGAGGTTGGTCCCGAGCTCGTTCGTCGAATGGAGCACCACCCCGAGCACGATCGCGAAGAAGACGACGAAGAGGATGCTGAGCATGGGGAAGGGCCGAACGGTCGCGGGAAGCGGATCTGCGCGGTGTTTAGCAGAGCTCGGGCCCCGAGGCACGGCCGACCCGGCGTGCACGCGAGCGAGGGGCGCGAGGGCGAGAGAGCCGCGGTTTCAGGTGCGAACGCTCGTCGCCGCATTCGAGCCGCCTTCGCCGTTCCTCGCATTCGCGGTATAGCCGCGTCATGTCGAAGAGCCCCGAGCTTTCGAGCCTCGTCAACGCGCTCGTCGCGAGCTACCGGTCCGATCCGCGCGGCCACCGCAAAGACCGAAAGTTTTTGCCCTCGAAGGCCGAGATCGTCGAAATCCTCGAGATCGCGCTCGCGGTGTTTTTCCCGGGCTATTACGGCCCGCAGGACGTGACGGAGGAGAACGTCGCCTTTCACGTCGGCAGCCAGCTCGTCGTGCTGCGCGAGAAGCTGTCCCGTCAGGTAGAGCAGTGTCTGTGCCACGCCGCCGAGTCCGAGAACGTGCGCGTCGCGGGCGCCGTCGGTGAGGTAGACGACTGCTCCGCCCACGCCACGAAGGTCGCTTCCATGCTGCTCGCGAGGTTGCCCGAGCTGCGAACGATGCTCCTCGAGGACATGCAGGCCGCGTTCGACGGCGATCCCGCCGCGCAGAGCCTCGACGAGGTGGTGCTCGCGTACCCGGGCTTCCTCGCCGTCACGGTGTACCGGCTCGCGCACGAGCTCTTCGAGATGGGCGTGCCGCTTATGCCGCGCATCATGAGCGAGTGGGCGCACGAGCGAACCGGCTGCGACATCCACCCCGGCGCGCGCATTGGTCGCCGCTTCTTCATCGACCACGCGACGGGCACCGTCGTCGGCGAGACGAGCATCATCGGCGACGGGGTGAAGCTCTACCAAGGCGTCACGCTTGGCGCGCTGTCGCACCCGCGCGACGAGCATGGGCGCGTGATCCGCAACGTGAAGCGGCACCCTACCGTCGAGAACGACGTGACGATTTACGCGAACGCGACCGTGCTCGGCGGGTCCACGGTGGTCGGGGAGGGGAGCCTCGTCGGCGGTTCCGTGTTCCTCACGCGCACCGTGCCGGAGCGATCGCGGATCGCGCTGAAGCCCCCCGAGCTCACCGTGCGCCCCGTCCGCGATGCGAGGGAGTGGGTCCTCGACTTCGACATCTGATCGAAGGCGGCGTTTTTCGTCGATACCTTCGCTTGGCCGGCGTTGGGCGTGCTCACCGACAGGAGTCGGTTCCGCGCGCCCGCCTTGGCCAAGCTCGGTCTCGACGAAAACCGCCGCCTTCGATCCTGTGCCGTCGAGACTCGGGGGGCGTCTCGATCTCGGGCCAGAGAGGCGCGGCGGCGCGGCGCTTCGCTCGCGCGGAGGGCGGCGCGGCGCTTCGCTCGGGCGGAGGGGGCGGCGCGGCGCTTCGCTCGCGGGGAGCTTGGGTGGGGCGCGGCGCTTCGCTCGCGGGGAGCTTGGGCGCGGCGCTTCGCTCGCGGGGAGCTTGGGCGCGGCGCTTCGCTCGCGGGGAGCTTGGAGTGTGGGGCGCGGCGCTTCGCTCGCGCGGAGTGTGGGGCGCGGCGGGGGCGCTTTGGCTGGAATGGGCGGGTTTTTGCCTGGTTTGGGTTGACGCGGCGCGTGGGGTTCGTAGCATCGCGCGATGCCTGAGGTCGTTTCGTTAGCCCAAGGGGCGCTTTGTATTTCGATCGACGTCGAGGCGATGTGGGGCGTGTGGGATCACGCGACGTTGGGCGAGGCGAGGCTCTGTGCGGAGCGTGAGGGGCCTACGATCGATCGGCTTCTCGCTACGTTCGCGAAGTACGAGGC
>JAAFHV010000007.1 GCA_013297655.1 Myxococcales bacterium
CCCTACGCGAGCCTCCAGCGCGTCGATTACGTGCTCGTGCGCGATCGCGGGCGCACCCTCGAGGTGGTCAAGAAGGCCCTCTTCCTCGATCGCGACATGCCCGCCCACGGCGGCTTCGAGACGGTGCCCCCCTCCGACCACTACGCGCTCAAGGTCGAGCTCAAGCCGAAGTGACGCCACCCGGCCACGGGCCACGTGCCGCACGCACGCGAGACGCGAGGAATTCCGCCCGCCGATCGCTGGTTCTTTCGCGGCCGTGGAGAGGTACCCTCGAGGACGAATGACCGAAGCGTCGAAGGTCGTGCTGCGCGAGCTCCGTGCTCGCATCGGAGGGGTCCTTCGTGGAAAGCCGGAGGTGGTCGACCACGTGCTCGTCGCCGCGCTCTCGGGTGGTCACGTCTTGCTCGAGGACGTGCCCGGGGTCGGCAAAACCACCCTCGCGAAGGCGTTCGCGCGGACCCTCGGCGTAGGCTTCGCGCGGGTGCAGTTCACCCCTGACTTGCTCCCGCAAGACATCCTCGGATCGCTCGTCCTCGATCGCGACGCGGGCACCTTCACGTTCCGTAAGGGGCCTATTTTTACGCATGTTTTGCTCGCCGACGAGATCAACCGCGCCTCGCCCCGCACGCAGTCCGCGCTCCTCGAGGCGATGAGCGAGGGCCACGTCACCGTGGACGGCGAGACGCACCCGCTGCCGCCGCCGTTCCTCGTCCTCGCGACCCAGAACCCCGGCGACCACCACGGCACCTACCCGCTGCCGGAGGCGCAGCTCGATCGGTTCCTCATGCGGCTCTCGATCGGCTACCCGAGCGCAGCCGAGACACGCGAGCTCCTCGTCGCGCGCGCGACGGACGATCCGCTCGACGCCCTCACCGCGCTTCTCGGCGAGGGGGAGCTCGTCGCTCTCCAAGAGCAGGTCCGCGCCGTTCGCATCGACATCCGCGTCGTCGACTATCTCATCGCGCTCGTCGAGCGAACACGCACCCACCCGGACGTCGAGCTCGGGGTGAGCCCTCGCGGCGCGCTCGCTCTCTTTCGCGCGAGCCAGGCCAAGGCCTTCGTCGAGGGCCGCTCGTTCGTGACCCCGGACGACGTCTCGGCGCTCGCCGTCGCCGTGCTCGCCCACCGCCTCATCCTCGGCCCGGAGGCAAAATACGCCGGTAGAAAGGGCGAAACCGTGATCCTCGCGATCGTCTCCGCGGAGCCCGTGCCCGCGTGAGTGTGTCGGTGCGCGCGCGCGCGGGTGGCCGTCCGCGGTCGCGAAGGCACCCATGAAGCTCGACTGGGAGCGCCTGAACCACGTCCTCATCCCGGTGCCGACAGCCGCGCGCCAGAGGACCGCGAAGCCGCTCTCGAAGACCGTGGTTCGCCTCGTCGACCTCGCGTTCTCGCTCACCGCGAAGGGCCAGGTGATGCTGGTCTCCGCGTCGCTGCTCGGCGCGCTTTCGATCGCGCTGCCGGCGTCGCGAGTGCCGTACCTCTTCGGGCTCGTGCTCGGCCTGTTCGTCGTGTCGATCGCGCTCCGAGGCGCGTTCCGTCTCGACCGCGGCGCTTCGCCGAGCCGCGCCACCCTCGTGCAACCGGCGCGGGTGACCGTGGGCGAGCCGCTCACCGTGCGCGTGACGGTGAAGACCGACGAAGCCAAAGAGAGCCTCAGCGTTCGGGGACCGTTCCTCCCCTGGTTCGCTCGCTACGAGGACCGGTCCGACGGGCTCCGCGAAGAGCGCGGTACGCCCGGCCTCTCTGCCACGTTCACCGTTCGTTTTTCGCGGCGCCAAGATCTCTTCCTCGGTCCATTTTCGGTGCAAAAACGGCTCCCGTTCGATCTCGTCGGCGGCCCCGCGATCACGACCGCGCCGTTCCGAATCAAGGTCGTGCCGCGGCCCGCGAAGGTGCGCCTCGAGAGCGGAGTCACGGCGCGCGAAGGCATCACGACACGTGGCTCGCGACGCGGCGGGCTGCGCGACCTCGCCGGCGTGCGCGAGTACCGTCCGGGCGATCGTGTGCGCGATCTCGACGCTCGCACGTGGGCGCGGACGGGCACGCCTCACGTCCGCGAGTACGACGATCCGGAGGTGACACGCACGGTGCTTCTCTTCGACACCGAGGGCGTCGAGGGGGAGGCGTTCGAGGCCGCCGTTTCGCTCGCCGCCGGCGTCGCCGACGCGACCCTCGAGGGGGGCCCCGCGCTCGATCTGTTCGTCGTCGGCGACGCGGTCCATCGACTGGACGCGGGTCGCGGACGCGCCGCCCTCTCCCTCGTGCTCGACGCGCTGTCGGTCGCCGAGCCCACGCGCACCTTCGATGGCCGCGCGCTCCTCGCGCGCGTTACTCCGTTCCTCGGGAACGTGTCGGACGTCGTCTTCGTCACGACCCGCTGGGACGACGCGCGCGCCGAGATGGCCGAGACCCTCGCGCGGCGCGGCCTCGTGCCACGCGTGGCCGTCGTCGCCGACACGTCGACCGGCCCCCTCCCCGCTTATGCGCGCGCGGTGCTCCCGAGCGCCGTGCGTGAGGGGACGGTGGTGCTTTGAGCGCACGGAACCGGATAAAAACGCACCTCACGCTCGATCGTGTAGCGGCGGGCGTGGCCGTGATCCTGTTCGCGGCGCTCGGTGACACACGCGCCCTCGTGCTCCTCGCACCGCTCTTCCTCGTCGGCCACTTCGTCGCGCGACAGAAGCTCTCCCGCGCAGTGGAGCTCGCGGCGTACGCCCTCCTCGCCGGGCTCGTGGTCGTGCTGGCCCGCTACGGCGGGGATCCACGCGGCGGCACACCGACAGCGGTCGCTCTCGTCGCTGCTGCCTTCGTGCTCCTCCGCGCGACCATCGCGCCGTCCTTCGCCGCGAAAGGGGCCGACCTCGCTCTCGTCATCCTCGCCGCGACGGCGATCGGCGCGCCACCGCAGCGCTTTCTGCCGTTCGGCCCCGTCGCCACGCTCTTGGTCGCGATCGCCGCGACGGGCGCCTTGCCAGCCCGCTTCGACGCTCGTGCCCCGTGGCGAAACGCGCGCGCACTCTTGCCGTCGGCCGTGTTTCTCACGCTCGCGGTGATCATCGGCCTCGGCACCGGACGGATCATGCCGCGCATTACGTATCGGTACGCCGCGCGGCTCTCCCATGCGTTCTGGGATCGGCCGCGCTCGGGGTTCGACGACGATCTCTTCCTCGCCGACGGCGACGGCTCGGCGCCGAAGATCCTGGAGTCCGATCGTGTGGTGCTGAAGGTGAACGGCGCGAACGTCGACCACCTTCGAGGCAAGGTCTACGACTTCTTCGACGGACATCGCTGGCACGGCATCGGCACCTTCGGCGACGCGGTCGCGCCCGTCTCCGCGGCGGACTCTCGCAAGAGCGTCGCGATCGAGGCGGTCGTCCCTTCGCACGTGTATTATGCACCTATCGATCGGTCCGTGCGCGGCACCCGTCCCCGCGACGGAGGGGTCGCGAAGGGGCCCCTCCGCGCGGCGTGGGAGCTCGACCCGTCCGGCCCCACGACCGCACCACCGACCGCGCGCGACCTCCGCACCGATCGTTCATTTCCAGAGGAGCTACGAGCACTTGCGCAGGAGTGGACCCGCGACCGTACGAACGACAACGATCGCCTGATCGCGCTCGAGGATCACCTCCTCCGCGACTACCGGTACACGCTCGAGCGCGCGCCGTTCACCGGCTCGGCGCTGCGCGATTTTTTGTGGGGCCATCGCGCCGGCCACTGCGAGCTCTTCGCGACCGCGTTCGCCCTCCTCGCGCGATCGCTCGGCATCCACGCGCGGGTCATCGGGGGATACCGCGTGCTCGAGCCGGGCCCGCTCGGCGACACGTACGTGGTCCGCGATCGGCACGCACACGCGTGGGTCGAGGCTTACCACGGCGACGCGTGGCACACCTGGGACCCCACCCCTGCGACCGCGTTCGCGCACAAGGCGTCGGCGTGGGAGCGCGTGCTCGAGGTGCTCTCCGATCCCGCCGCGGTCGCGATCCTCGGTGTCGTCGTCGTCGCGATCGCGGTCGCGCTCGCCGTTCGATCGTGGCTCGTGAGGCGGCGAGAGAAGGCGACCCTGCGCCCGCGCGCGCTCCACCCGGAGCTCCGTCGGCTGGAGGACGCGCTCGCCGAGGAGGGCGTGGTCCGCGATCCGGCGGAGGGCTTGCTCACGTTCGCGACGAGGCTGGAGAGGGACGCCGATACCACCGGCGCCGACGCGGTTCGGGCATGCGCGTTCCTCGTGTACGGCGAGGAGGGCTCCCTCGCGACGCTCACCGCCCTCGTCGACGCGCGCCTCGCGAAGGGCCCGCGGGGCGAAAACAAGGGCGAACGCCCCCAAGCGTCTCGCTAGAGCACCGAACCGTTCGATGACTCTAGCCCTCCAAACGGCGCGCTGCGCTCGACGCGAGCGTGGCCCAGGTCGCGACGTCGTGCTCGGAGAGCGGATCTTCGCCACGGAGGTAGCGCTCGAGGTGCCCGAAGGCGTCGAAGCCCCAAAACACCTCGCCGCCGACGCACATGCTCGGGACGCCGAATACGCCGCGCGCGATCGCTCCCTCGGTCGACGTGCGCAAGCGCTCCTTCGCGACCGAAGACTGCGCGTCGTGGACGAGAGCCTCCCCGGGCAACCCCGCCGCCTCGAGCCACGCGGTGAGCTCCTCCGGATCGTCGAGCGCGACCTGGCCACCGCCCCACGAGGCCGCGAACAGCGCGTCGATGACGGCGTTCTGTTGCGTCGCCCCCACCGCGAGCCCGGCGATTCGAAGCGAGAGGAGCGGGTTCCAAGGGTGCGTCCGCGGAAGCGCGAACGGGTGGCCGAGCAGCTTCGCCGACCGAAACGCATCTTTGAACACGTACACGCGCTTCTTCGGGATCTCGGCCGGACCGCGCGTCTTGCCGTCGGCGAGGAGCGCAGCGAGGAGCGTGGGGCGTGGGCTCACGGTCGCGTTCGTGCGCGCGGCGAGGGCGTGGATCTCCTTCCAAGCGACGTACGCGTACGGCGAGAGGAAGTCGAAGTAGAACGCGATTTCGCGCTCGCTCACGCGCCCTCCTCGAGGTTCTCGCAGAGCCACTTCTCGAAGATGCGGTAGCCCTCGTGCACGAGCGGCGTCGCGCACGACTCGTTCTTCTGGTGCGCCTGTGCGTTCTCGCCGGGCCCGAAGTTGATCGCCGGCACCCCGAGCGCAGAGAAGCGCGCGACGTCGGTCCACGCTTGTTTTTGCTCGACTTTTCGCACGCCGCACCCGATGAGCTTTTGCACGAGGGGGTGCTTCGCGTTCGGGAGCGCGGCGGGGCTCACGTCGAGCCACTCCACCTTCGCGCGGTCCTTCACGAGGTCGAGGACCTGCCTTTTTCCGTCCTCCGGGGAGAACTCCGGCGCGAAGCGGTGGTTCACGTTGAGCACGAAACGATCGGGGACCACGTTGCGACCACGCCCGCCGTCTTTCGCCGACGTGACCGTCGTGACGGTGCGGTAGACGAGCCCGTCGATGAGCGACTCGCGCGGAGCGAGGGCGGCGAGCTCGGCCAAGAACGGTGCCGCTTTGGAGATCGCGCTCTCTCCCTCCCATGGGCGCGACGAGTGGCCGGTCTTGCCCTCGAAGGTCACCGTCGCGTGGATCGATCCGTTGCACCCGAGCTGCATCCGGTTGTCCGAGGGCTCGAGGCACACCGCGAGGTCCACCGCGCGGAGCTCTGCGTCGGCCTCGAGCACGGGGCCGAGCTCGTTCTCCGCGAAGGGCCCCTCTTCTCGCGCATAGAACACGAGCGTCACGTCGTACGCGAGGCGCGAGATCGCCCGCTCGGCGAGCACGAGCATCACCGCGAGGCCGCTCTTCATGTCGCTCACGCCGGCGCCGAAGATACGGCCCGGCTCGCGTCGCGCGGGGCCGTTCTCGGTGCGCACGGTGTCGGTGTGACCACAGAGCGCGACGTGGGGACGGCCCCCTTTTTTCACGAGGGGCACGACGATCGAGTCCAGCGTGCGCCGGATTTTTCCCGCGAGGGGGAGCTTGCCGAGGCGCGCTTCGATCGCGTCGCAGAGGGCTTTTTCCTCGCCGATCGGCGAGTCCTGCGCGACGAGCCAGAAGAGCGCGTCGTCGAGGTGCTGGTCGATCGGACCGTGATCGCTCGTCGTCATACCGGCACCGCAAAATCACGGAGCGCCTGGTTCAGGCTCGTCTTCTTGTCGGTGCTCTCTTTGCGCTGGCCGATGATGAGCGCGCACGGGACGGCGTACTCGCCGGCCGGAAATCGTTTCGTACGCGACCCGGGGATCACGACCGACCGCGGAGGTACGACCCCGCGATGCTCGACCGGCTCGGGGCCGGACACGTCGACGATCACGGTCGACGAGGTGAGGACCACGCCGGTGCCGAGCACCGCCTCGCGCCCTACGCGCACCCCTTCCACGACGACCACACGCGAACCGACGAACGCGCCGTCCTCGATGATGACGGGGGTAGCTCCCGGGGGCTCGAGCACGCCGCCGATCCCGACGCCTCCGGAGAGGTGCACGTCTTTGCCGATTTGCGCGCACGAGCCGACGGTGGCCCAGGTGTCGACCATGGTGCCGGCGCCGACCCGCGCGCCGATGTTCACGTAGCCCGGCATCACGATCGTTCCCGGCTCGCAGAACGCGCCGTAGCGCACCACGCCCGGCGGGACCACGCGCACGTTCTGACGATCGAGGCCCTTTTTTAGCGGGATCTTGTCGTGGAACTCGAACGGTCCGACCTCGATCCGCTCCATTTTGCGGATCGCGAAGAAGAGCAAGATCGCCTTCTTGAGCCACGCGTTGACGACCCACTCGACGTCCGCGTCCGGCCCTGCCGCGGAGGGTCGCTCGGCCACGCGGTAGGCCCCCTGATCGAGGCCCTCGAGCGCGAAGAGCACCGCCTCTTCGTGCGCCTTCTCGGAGAGGAGCTTTCGGTCATCGAAGGCCGCCTCGACGAGAGCCTTCACGCCCTCGGCGCGCGCCGCGAAATCTTGGGAGAGTTCCATCGTTTGGACCTTAGAGCCGGCCCGGAATTTAGGGAACTACGCGCTTCACACGCACGCGGCGGCATCGGCGTGCGCTCGCCGCTCCCACTACATAACCAAACGGTTATAGAGCGGGGCCGGAGCTCGTCGAGCGTGGTCGCGGGAACACGAGCCTTCGGTTCGGGCGCGCTTCGTACATGCAGCCTGCGCGGCGGGCGATGGGCTCGATCGCGCCGAGGACGAGCTCGGAGCTGGGATACCTCACGACCATGCGGGTGCCGACCGGGGTGGTGGGCCTGAGGGTAAGCTCGGGGCCGTCGTCGCCCGCGAGCGCCACGAGCGCGCTCCCCGGCTCTGCCCCCGCGAGCATCGCGCGGAGGAGCCACACCGCGACGGCGGGATCGCAGAGGAACGGCAGCCCCTCCGTCGACACCGCGACCACGAAGCCAGCCATGCCTTTGCTCGGCGCGAACACCGAAGCGACCACGTCGCGCACCGTAAGCTCGGTGGTGTGCCCGAGGCCCGCGCGATGCCAGAGATCGCACACCTCCACGCAGCCCTCGAGGGTGGGCACGAGCTGCCCGAGCGCGCGCTCGAGCGACAAACGCGCCGAGACACCTTTGCTCGACTGCGCGGCGACGATCGCCTCGCGCATCTCGCGCAGCGTTACGAACGACAGCGCGCCCATCTCGGAGTCGGGGCACTCGAGCACGAAATCGGTGAAGAGCGCCTCGAGCGCGGTGAGGCTGGAGAGCAGCTCCGGCAGCAGATCCATGACGACCTTTTGGCCGACCTTGGGGCTCTTCGCGAGGTGCTCGGTGTTGCGAAGCGCGACGAGCGCGTCGCGGGCAGAGCTCTGCCCGATGTTGCCGCACACGTCGGAGTCACGGAAGCTCATGCGGTCTCCGCGGGGTCGACAAGAAGGTCACAAAACGATAGCGCGCCAGACCGGGGTCGGCCTGGCGCGTCGTTCGATCCGCTCCCGTTTCGCTCGCGACGCGACCAGAAAGCCACGTATGGCGTGGCCGAGCAACGAGCGGGTGGGGCGAGGTGCTCACGCGATCACGCGATCACGCGACAGGCGCGACCTCGGAAGCCGGGAAGAAGTAGGCGATTTCGATCTTCGCGTTGTCGAGCGAGTCCGAGCCGTGGACCGCGTTCTCGCCGATGCTCGCGGCGTAGAGCTTGCGGATCGTGCCGGCCTCGGCCTTGGCCGGGTCGGTCGCGCCCATCGCGGTGCGGTAGTCGGCGACGGCGTTGTCCTTCTCGAGGACGGCGACCACGACGGGACCGCGGGTCATGAACTCGCAGAGCTCGCCGAAGAACGGACGAGCCTTGTGGACGGCGTAAAAACCCTCCGCGACGGTGCGGGGAAGGTGCGTGCGCTTGATGCCGACGAGGTTGAAGCCCTTCTCCTCGAGGTGGGCCAGGATCGCGCCCGCCTTCTTCTTCTCGACGGCGTCCGGCTTGATGATGCAAAGGGTGCGTTCGACGGCCATGACGGTGCTCCTGAGCGGCGGGCCCGACGGGGCATTTCACCGCAAAAATTAGGTTTTTGCCCCTATAGGAGAGCCAGTGGGAAAGTGCAAGCATCGCCCCGCGACAATCCTCCGCCGCCACGAACGAGGTCGCGTGCAATTTGCACCGAACGCGGCGGCGAGCGGGCAGGTTCAGCGAGGGCCCGTCGCGCCTCCATCGCCTGCGTCGCGCCCGAAGTCGACCCCGAGGCCGGACGCGCACGCACCGCCGTCGCCGTAGCGAAGGAGGCGCGGGAGGAGCACGAGGTAGAGGTAGTCGCCGAGGGTGGACACCGTCACTTTGCGGCCGCCGCGACCGCCTGCGTCGATCACCGAGCCGAACGTGCTCGTCTCGAACGGCCCGCCGTCGAACACCGTCGTGATCGGCACACGAGCGAGCTCGTCCAAGGTGATCGCGCCGTTCTGATCGGTGTCGGCGGCGGCATACGGATCGAAGCGTAAGGTCTTGCCGTCGCCAGCGAGGAAGAGCTCCTCCACGTCGAACGTGAGCGCCTGCTCGAGCGCAGCGCCACCTTCGAGCACCACGCCGATGCCCACCGGCGGCGGCGGCTCACCGTCGATCGCCGCGTCCGCGGACGTCGTGATGGAGGCGTCCGGCTCGTCGTCGTCGCCGGCGTCTTGGGCCTCGAGCACGAAGGCCGAGTTTCCGTCGGTGGAGCACCCGGAGTAACGAATCGACGAGCGAAACACGAAACGGAAGGTCTTCTCGGCGCCCGCCTTCCGCGCGACCCCCGCGACGTCGAGCACGACCCCGCCGCGACTCACCCAACGATCGGCGCCGCGGGTGCGCATGAACGTCTTGTCGTCGTCGGTCGCGCCCTCGCCCACGATCGCCTCGGACGAAGGAGTGCCGACGCGGAATCGCAGGTCGCAGTGCCCGATGCCATAGAGCACGGCGAGCTTCTGCGGCCCCCGCTTCGACAGCTCGACGACCCGGTCGTAGCTCGACTCGGAGTAGCGCGCGCAGGAGCTCGAGATGGTGGTGCGCCCCACCCCGACGAGCACCCGATCGAACGCGAGCGACCAGCCGTCGGCGGTGGTGATCCCCCCGCGAGTGGGCTCGCTCGCTCCGACGGTGACGAACAAGCTCGCCGGCTCGGGCCGGGTGTCGGCCGGTACACACGCGAACACGACGGCGACGAGAACGAGCACGAGACCGAGCACCGCCGCGAGCGAGAACGAACGTCTCGCTCTCCTCGTCTTCGGGGCTGTCGCCTGCGGCTCGCTCATAGACCACCTTCCACGCCCAAGCTCGGGATCGAGACGGGCCCTATTTCTTGGCCCTGGACGACCTCCTTGTGAAGCGTAGCGTTCATCATTTCGAGGACCAACGACACGTAGCCCTTGTTGCCGACGATCCATTTTTTCTCGATCCGAAAGTCGAGGCGGTAGAAGTCGGGATCACGCTCCGGATCGAGGCCGCGCGGGGGCGAAGCGAGCGCACTGCCGGCCCCGCCTCCGTTCGCGATCACGGGGGTGCCCGTGTAGTACGTGAAGCGCACCCCGGCGCGCCAGTTGCGCCCCAAGTCGATCGCGAGCGCCGCGTTCGCGACGTGGGTGCGATCGAACGCGCTCACGAACCGCTCCGAGCCCACGGTGCGGGTCGTCCGCGAAAGAGTGTAGGTTACATATCCACTGATCCGCTTCGTGAGGCGCCGCCGCAGATACACCTCTATCCCCTTCGCTTCCCCGTTGCTCCTCGGCTCGCGGTAGTCGAGATCGAAGGGATTGGCCTCCCCCACCCCGAGGGTGTCGCTCATCTCGAAGAACACGTTCTGGAAGCCGTTGATACTGCCGGTGATCTCGAGGGGCAGGTCGACCTCGATCCCGCCGCTCGACTGGAGCGCCCGCTGCAAACCACCTTGCAGGTTGCCCACCGCGAGGCCCGGGATCGGGATCAAATACGACGGCGGCTGGTGGCTGAGCCCGAACGCGTGCACGAGGCGAAAAGAGTCCGTCACCGAGAGCCGCATCGACGTCCGCGGATCGACGGCGGGGATGGTGGTCGCTCCGGAGTGGAAGAGGTCGAAGCGCACGCCGGGGGTCACCTCCAGCCTCCCGATCCGCATCACCAGATCGCCGCGCAGGCCCGCCGACAGATCGACCCGCGCCGGAAAGAGCGCGTTGAATCGCTGCGTCGTCGGATCGTCGGGGTCGGAGAACTGGCGCGCGTCGACCGTAAAGCGCTCGAGGAGAGCGTCGGCCCCGACCCGCACGCGCAGGTCGTCCGAGACCACGTGGACGAGCTCCGTCCGAAGGTTCCCGAGGGTGTTCTGCGAGTTGCGCGGCTGGGCGGGTACGCGGGTCTGGTCGAAGCCGAACGAGGCGGAAACTTTCGCCTTCGTGCGCGGCGAAAAGTCGTGCTCCCAGCGTGAGTCGAGGCGATAAAACTCCGTGCCGAAGAGCACGTTCCGAATGCCCTCCGTGGTTTGCGCGACGAGGTCGAACGCGCCGAACGACGTAACCGTAACTCGATCCTTCGGGGTAACCTCGTACGAGACCCGAGCCTGGTAGTCGCGATACCCTATTTCGGTGTCCTTCGCGAAGAGCGACAGGAGCGCTCCGGTATACGAATAACGCCCGCCGACGAGGACGGTACCCTTGCCATTCGCGAAGCCGGTTTCGGCCAAAACACCGGCGTCGACGAGGCGCACGTTCGCTTCGCCGTGAAATGTATTCCGGGGCGCGGCGAGGGTTCCCGCGACGATCCCGCCCGTGAATCGTCCGTAGGACGCGGGGTATCCGCCGGGATAAAGGTCGACCCGCTCGACGATGCCCGGGTGAATAATCGAGGGCCCGAGCGCGACGTGGAACAGATACGGAACTTTGATCCCGTCGATGAAATAACCCACGTTCCCCGGCGGGGCGCCGCGAATATAGAAGAACGGCACTCCCGAGACGATCGGCGTCACCCCCGGGAGCGCGTCGATCGCACGGAACGGATCCCCGAAGGCGCCCGGGAGCTGCCGCACCTCCGCGCGGGTGAGCCCCGCCGTCCTCGATGGCTCGTCGCGCGCGCCACGAACCACGACCTCCTCGACCACCGGCGGCGGGCGACCGGGTGCAGGCGGTGGTGGGGTCGGCTTCGGCGGAGGAGGTGGAGGCTCGGGCGCCGGCAACGGCTCGTGAAACGTGACTTCTACACGGATACGCGCCGCGACGGGCACGCCGCCACGAAGCGCCGGGGTGTAGCTCCAGCCGAGGGCGGCGCGCTCTGCGGCCTTCGCGAACGGGGGCAGATCTTCCGCCGCTGTCGCCGTCTCGACTCGCCCCTCCGCGTTCACGAGCAACGTCAGCGTGATGGTGGCGTCGCCCTTCGCGCCCTCGGGATACGGCACTTCGAGCGGAGAAATCGCGGTCGGCGGCGTGACCACGACGCTCGCCGACGGCACCGATGGCTGCTCTGCGCGCGCCTGCCCAGCGCCCGCGACGATCGCGACGAGGGAAATAGCGGCGACGAACGATACCGAAGTGCGGGAGCGGGTCTCCATCGTGTCAGGGCATGTCGGAAGGTACGTGCGAAACGGGGCAGGAAGCGATCACTCCTTGGCCACGATTTCACGTGGCGCAGCGCCTCCTCCGAGGCGCTACGCTCGCGCCATGAGCGAATCGGACGTCGTGATCGTCGGCGCAGGCCACAACGGGCTCGTGTGCGCGCTCCTGCTCGCCAAGGCCGGCCTCTCGGTGCACGTGTACGAGGACAAAAACGTGGTCGGCGGCGCGTGCCGAACCGAGCGCCCGTTCACGAAGGCCCCCGCGCTCGGCGTGTCGACCGGCGCTTACCTGCTCGGCCTCATGCCCCCCGAGCTCTTGACGAAGCTCGACGTCGCGCTCCCGCTTCGAAAGCGCGATCCACACTATTTTTTGCCTACGACGGGGAAGGAATACCTCCTCTTCGGCCAAGACCGCGACAAGACGCGCGCGTCGTTCCTCCAGTTCTTCTCGGAGCGAGACTTCGCCGCCCACGAGGCGATGAACGCGGAGCTCGCCTGCCTACGGGACGACGTCGCGCCGACCTGGCTCGAGGAGCCGCTCTCGATCGAGGACACGGCAGCGCGCCACGTGAGGCCCGCCCTTCGTCGCGCGTTCGTCGACTTGTGCCGTGGAACGGTCGAGGACTACCTCGATCGCTTCGGCTTCGAGAGCGACCTCGTAAAGGCGATGTACGCCGTCACCGATGGCTTCTCCGGGCTCACCGGCGGCTTCGGAACGAAGGGCACCGGGATGAACTTCCTCGTCCACAACATGTGCAGGCTCCCCGGATCGGACGGCACGTGGATGATCGTCGAGGGCGGGATGGGCACCGTCACGAGCACCTTCGCCGCGGCGTGCGTGAGCCTCGGCGTCACGATCCGAACGGGCCGCAAAATCGAGCGCATCGAGCACCAAGGGGGGCAGGCGCGCGGGGTGGTGCTCGACGACGGCACGATGCACCGCGCGAAGGTCGTGGTCTGCAACGCGGACCCGTTCAAAATGCGCGACTTGCTCGGAGGCGCAGCGAGCCTCCCTGCCGAGTACGTCGCGCGGATCGACGGCTACACGAAGCCCGGCACGACCCTCAAGGTGAACCTCGCGCTCTCCGCGTTGCCGAAGTTCACCTGCGCGCCGGACGACATCGGGCAATACGGCCCCACGATTCATCTCTTGCCTCGCGAGCCCGACGTCATGACGGCGGTGAAACGCGCTTACGACGACGCGATGACCGGGCTGCTCCCCGATTTTCCGACGATCGAGTGGTACGTGCACACCACCATCGACGGCTCGCTCCGCGATCCTCAAGGGCGACACAACTCCGCCCTGTTCGTCCAGTGGGTGCCCCACACCCTCGCGACGTCGTCGTGGGAGGTCGAAGAAGAGCGCTACGTGAAGCACCTGCTGTCGCTGTGCGATCGCTTCGCGCCCGGCACGAGCGACCTCGTGGTCGACACGTTCACCCTCACGCCGCCGAAGATCGAAGCGCACTTCGGGATCACGCGCGGGCACATTCACCACGTCGACAACGGGTTCGGCTTCGCCGATCGGCTCCCCTACCGCACCCCGATCGCGGGAGCCTACTCGTGCAGCGCGGGCACGCACCCGGGCGGGAGCGTGATCGGATGCGCGGGACACAACGCGGCGATGGCGGTGCTGCGCGATCTCGGCCTCCCGAGCGCGACCACCACGAACGGCGCATAGCCTCTCGATCGCCCTGAAAAACCGGTCTGTCAGCGACCTTCGCGGTACGCCGCGATCGCGTTGGCGATCGCGTCGGCGAGGCGGCCGCGGTAGTCGTCGGAAGCGAGCCTTTGCTCCTCGGTCGGGTTCGAGATGTAGCTCGTCTCGAAGAGCACCCCGGGCATCCGCGCGCCCACGAGCACGTAAAAGCCCGCGACGTGCACGCCGCCGTCGACGAGATCCGTGTACTTATCACGCAACGACGCGAAGGCCGAGCGCTGGAGAAGCGCCGCAAAATGCTTGGAGCGGGTCGCTTGATCGGCGAGGCGCATGTTGGCGAGGATCGCCCCGAGCTCCGCGGTCGCGGCTTGGCTCGTCGCGTTCTCGCGCGCGGCGAGGCGGCTCGCCATCTCCGAGGCGTCGGTGTCGAGCACGTAGGTCTCGATCCCTCGCCGGACGCTCTTCTCTGCCGCGTTGCAGTGGATCGACACGAAGAGATCGGCCCCGAACGCGTTCGCACGGGCGGTGCGCTCCTCGAGCGTGACGTACCGATCGTCGTCGCGCGTGAGCATCACCGCCAGCCCCTGTTTCGCGAGCACGGGGGCGACCTTGTGCGCGATGTCGAGCGTCACGTCTTTCTCGTGAAGACCGCTCGGCCCCGATGCCCCCGGATCGTTGCCGCCGTGCCCCGGATCGAGCACCACGCGCGCCACTTTTCGCGTGTTCCCTCCCGCGCTCCCAGGCGGGTGCTTCGCGATGTCGATCACGACACGGTAAGGCTCAACAAGGTGAAATACCTTGCGATAACAAGGGCCTGCGAGATCAACGAGGATCCGTGAGCCCGTGATCGACGGCTCGGCGTGGAGCATCGTCGCGATGCCCCCCAGCTTCACGTCGCGTGCACCGGAGGGCAGCTCCACGCCGTCGAGCTCGACGAACGTGCGGGCCCCTTTTCCGGGCTTCGTCTCGTCGCCCACGCGGAACCGCGCCGGCTTGTCGAGGTGAACCACCACGCGCGCGCCTTCGTCCGCCGCCCACTGTTCGATCTTCACGATCCGCGGAGCGACACGCACGCGGCTCGCGGCCCCCGCGTCGGCAAGGGCGTTCGCGAGCGCGCCTTCGCCGAGGAGGCCCTGATCGATCGCCTCGAGCACCTCGGCGGGAGGACGAAACGCCTCGACGTCGGACATCGCGGTTTGCAGCGTCTCGAGGCACGGGGGGGGAGCCGCGCCGCCGTCGCCAGCGGGCACTTTCCGAGACGCACGGTAAAGCTCCGCGTAGGTCACCGACGCGTCGTGAGCGGCATCGCCCGCGAGCTTCGCGCCACGCACCGCCGCTTCGCAGGCGCCAGCGACCTCGAGATCTTTCGCCGCGAGCCGGAGCACGTCGACCCCCTCTTTGGCGTCCTCCGCGCGCTTGTCGACCCGAAAGAGGCGCTCGAAGAGAGAGCCCGCGAGCGCGTGGAGCACGACCGCACGGGGGCCCTTTCCTTCGTGGAGAGCCTTCGCCTCGAGCCCCTGCGCGAGGGAGAGCACCTCCGGGCGGTCGGGCAGCGCCGGTGCGCGGAGCATCTCTTCGGCGCGCGCGACCTCGGCTTCTTCCGTCGACGCATCGGAGGGGGGGCCCGAGCCATGCGTCCCGCAGGCGACCAAGAGCGCGGCGACCAAGAGCGAAAGCGCGAGCCTCGCCGCCCGCGAGCGAAGTGACGTCCGCTTCAGAGAACCGCGCGGAGAAGGTCTGGTAGAGTCGGTCGCGTGGAGGATAACGTGAAAGGTCCCGACGACGAGCCCACGAGCCGCGCGCCCACCTATGCCGACCGCGTGACCGGCCAGGTTTACCGCGACGGACGCACGATGGTGAACGCCTACATCGACCGGTTCGCGCAGAAGCACGAGGGAGTCGTGCTCCCTCCGCTCGACGAGACCGGGTACACCCAGCTCCGCAGAGGCTCCGCGAGCGTCGGGGTGAACGTGCTTGACGACCACGGCGTGCTCCTCTTCCTCGCCCCCGTGATACCGGTTGTTTCCCAAGGGCGCGAGGCTTTCTATCGCCGCCTCTTGGAGCTCTCGTTCCTCGCGACGAGCGACGCGGCCTTCGCGATCGACGCGCAAAAAGACGAGGTCTACCTCCGCGCGGTCCGCCGCATCTCGGGGCTCGACTACGAGGAGTTCGAAGATCTGCTGGAGACCGTCGGCAAGGTCGCGGACGACTGGGACGACGCGCTCCGCAAGGAATTTCCCGTCTGAATCGTCGGCGAGGATCTTCCGCGGTCGCGGGCCGTAGTAGGAGTGGCGCCAGTGGCGCCCCCCTTCGGCCGCGCGATTTGCCCCACCTTGAGGCACGCACCTCCCATGCTACGCTCGGCCTTGCTGCATAGAGTCGAACGCTTCGCGGTCTTCGGATCTCGTGTCCGCCGCCGTCGAGAGGATCCAACATGATGCAAACGAACGCTTCGCCCAACGATCTGTCCCCCGAAGACGCCGAGCGGTTTGCTGCTTCGTTTCGCCCGTCGTGGGAGCTCGACGCGCCCTCGATCCCGGCCGATCCGCTGACCACGAAGGCCTTGGACGCGACCATGCCTCTCGGCGCCACATCGCCCATGAGCGACGCGCCGAAGACGGTCGAGAGCGCGCCGGACGCGGGCTCGAAGCGCCAGAAGACGCTCGTCATGGCAGGCGCTCCCGGCCGCACCGACGCATCCGCGCCGCTCCCCTCGTTCGACCTGCCCGTGTCGGCCCCCAAGCTCCCGCCGTCTCCGGTCTCCGAATCGGACGTCGCAAAGACCTCGGTCTACAAGCAAGTCAACGCGGCAGATATCGTCCTCCCCGACGACGACATCGTCGCCCCGAAAAAGACCAACAAAAACCTCTTCATCGGGGTGGGTATCGCCGGCGCAGTGGCGCTCGCCGCGGCGATGGCGTTCGGCATGAGCAGCGGCTCGGGCGATACTCCCAAGGCCTCACCGAGCGCCGATCTCGCGCCCCCGAAGCCGACCGTCGACGTCCCTCCGCCCCCTCCCGCCACGGCCGAAGCCACCGCTGCGCCCGTTCCGGGCATGAACGAGCCCAAAGGCCAGGCGAAGGCAGCCGCGGAGGCACCGAAGCCGGCAAAGCCCGAGGCCGCTCCGCTCAAGCCGCCTGCTGCCGCTGCCGTCAAGCCGCCCGCGCCCACGCAGCCCGCCGCGGCGCAACCCGCCGCCCCTGCCGCCGCCAAGCCTGCGGGAAAACCCGGTGGCGGAATCGTGCGCGACGCCCCTTTCTGAGGCTATCCTCGCGTTCCCATGAATAGGCCCGCTTCCTTGCGCCCTCGTTCGCGTGCACATGGGCGTCTCGCCCGCGCCGTTTCGCTCACCGTCCTCGTGTCCCTCGCGCCCGTCTTCGTGAACGCTTCTGCGTTCGCGCAGCCCGCGGCGCAAGACGACGCCCTCACCAAGCGAGCACGGGCGCGCTTCCAAGAAGGCGTCGAGGCGTTCGACAAGGGCCAATGGGAGAACGCGCGTCTCTCGTTTACGGAGGCGTACGCACTCAAGAAGCACCCCGCCGTGCTCTTGAACCTCGCGCAGAGCTGCCTTCGTGGTGGCCACGCGGGTGAGGCCGCGCGCTACTTCCAGCAGTTCCTCCGTGAAGCCACTACCGCGTCGCCCGCTCAAAAGGCCGACGCCGAGAAGGGCCTCGCCGACGCACGCACCAAAGGCGGACGGGTCGACGTCTCCGCGCCCGCCGGCACGGAGATCTTGCTCGCCACCGCGAACGGCGACGTGAAGATCGGCACGGCGCCGCTCGCCGACGCGGTCGACGTCGACGCGGGCACCAGCACGTTGAAGGGCCGCGCCGCGGACGGCTCCGTCGAGAGCGCGTCGGTCACCGTCGCGGCCGGTCAGCGCACCACGGCGAAGCTCGGGCCGCAGAGCGCCGCGCCGGTGCCGGTTCCCCCGCCGGTGCCTCCGACCACCGATCCTGCGAAGACCGATCTCCCGAAGACGGATCCTCCGAAGACCGATCCGACCCTGAATCCACCCCCGCCGGACGCGCCCCCCGGCGAAGCCAAGCCAGGCCTCTTCTCGCCTCCGAAGACGATGACCCCGGTCTACATCGGCGCCGGCCTCGGCGTTCTCGGACTCGCCGGGACGATCATCTTCGCGGCCTCGAAGGCTTCGGCGCAGAGCGCCGCGGACGACAACGTCGCCGTGATTCGAGCGGCCGCCGCGAAGCGTGGGTTGTCGTCGCAAGGCATCTGCGGCTCGTCGCCGCCCGCCGACTTCAGGGACGCGTGCACGAAGCTCAGCGAGAACAACAGCGCCGTCGACACGAACGCGACCCTCGCGAACGTGTCCGTGGTCGTCATGGTGGTGGGCTTCGTCGGCGCCGGTGCGTGGTACCTCTTCGCGCCCAAGCGCGACGCCGCGCCCCCCGCCGCGGGCAACATCTTCAAGATCCGAAACGACGCGACGCTCGTCCCCATGATCACCACGCAGGGCGGCGGGCTCCTCCTCACGCAGCCGTTCTGAACGCGCCTCCGTGAGCGCGACCGCCGAGCGGCCGCCCCTCCGAACCACCCGAATTCATTCAGGGAATCGGAGCACCCGCGGCAGCTCGGGTTTTCGGTCGTCTTCCCCTTCGGGGCGCTCGAGCCACACCGCGGCGCACGTGGTCGCGTTGCATCCGGCGTCGACGAGACCATCCGCGCGGAGCGGGATCCGCTTGGCCACGGTGCCGCCCGCGGTCGGTCCGATCACCCGGTACGCGAGGGCGGCGATAGGGGGCATCGTCTTGTTCGACGCCGGGGCGCGCTCCGTCCATGCGAGGACGCGCTTGTCTTTCGCTTTGCCGAAGAAGAACGTGCTCGCTTGGTGCCCGCACGCCGCGCGGCCGAGGTTCTCGCGCGTCGCTTTGCCTTCGCCGAGGTCGACGCGGAGCAGGTGCACCGCGGTCGAGAAGCGTGACGTGCGTTGGGTCGGCAGCGTCGAGGCGTCCTCGCCCGCTTCGCAGCCGTCGTGGTCCTGCGTCGAAGCGACGTAAACGGTGGAGACGTCCGCGTCGACGAGCACGAGGTCGTCGTCCTCCTCGAGCTTCCCTACGATCTTCCGCGCGGCCTGCCCAGGCAGCTTCACGGAGAGCGCGCCCTCGTTTCCGATGCGCAAGACGGAGGGCCCCTCCGGGCGTAGGAAAAGCGAGTGCTCACGCTCTTCGTCCTCGAAGTCCTTCTCACCGACCAGGATCGCGAGCGGCCCCATCGCGTCCGGGAGCACGGGGACGACCGAGAGCACGCCCTCCGCGTCGACGGTGACGAGCGCGTGCGACTCGTCGCAAAAGAGACCGAGATCGCCCTCCGCCGACGGCACGGTGTGCTCGCGGTGACCGGCCCCGAGCTCGGCGTGCACGCGACGATGATCGAGCCAGTACACGCCGTCTTTCGTGGCACAGCTCGTCGCGGTGTAGGTGCGCGGCTCCTTCGCGGAGAGCTTGGGGTCGAGGCGCACGAGGCTGCGCTTCTGGCCCCCCTCGACCTTGCCGCGGAACGTGACGATCACGTCGTCGCCGACAGGATGCACGCCGACCTCGGAGTCGTGTGCCCACTCTGCGTTCTGGAAAATGTCCGCCACCGCTTCGACACGACCCTCTGGCGCGATGCGCGCGACCTTGATCATGCGCTCGGGCACCGAGAGGCCGGCGACGATAACGGCGCCACTCGGGAGCAGCGCGGCCCCCATCGGCAGCGAGAGGCGGGGCAGCTCGTACGCGCGCGCGCCGTCGGGGGAGGCATCGACGACGGGGGTCGTCGTGACGGCGGCCTCTCGCGGCTCCTCCGTCTTTTTGCACGTGCACCCCGCGACGCTCCCGAGCGCGAGCGCAGAGCACACGATCGCGATCTTGGTGAGCCTCGGAGACACGGCGTAGGTCACGAACGAGACCCTACCCCGCGCCGACCGATCTTCACAAATAGGGCGCGCGTTCGAGCCGCCTCGCGAACGAGCCCGCGCGCCGCGCTCTCTATCGGTGTCGCCCGCGAACGAGCCCGCGCGCCACGCCCTCCCGCGTATCGAAGGGGTGCGAGGCGCCGCGAGCGCGCACCGCTACTTGCGTCCGACGATCTTGCGAAACGTCGTGCGCGGAAGGCCTGCCTCGCGCGCAGCCGCGGTGAGGTTGCCCTTGTTCTTGACGAGGAGGGCGTTCGCGAACGCCGGCGAGACGTCGGGAGCCTCCCCCTGACCCGAGATCCGAATTCCTTGCGCAATGCATGCTTCTCCGATCACGGTCCCCTCGTTCGCCTCGCTCGCACGCAAGAGCACGTTGCGCAGCTCTCGGACGTTGCCTTCCCATTCGTGAGAGGAGAGTCGCGCCGCGGCGCCGGGAGAGAGCACCCGCGGGCCGAGCTCGGGCTCGTGCGACCGCAGGATGTGCTGCGCGATGAGGACGATGTCTCCGCGGCGCTTCCGCAGGGGGGGAATGTCGATCACGAACGCCTCGAGGCGATGGAAGAGATCGCGACGGAAGCGCTGCTCGGCCACGTCCTCCACGAGGGGCTTGTGGGTCGCCGCGACCACCCGCACGTCGGCGCGTTCGCCGCTCCCGCTCGAACCGACACGCTTGATCGCGTAGCCGTCGAGGGCGCGCAGGAGCTTTGGTTGCGCGTCGAGGGGGAGCTCGCCGATCTCGTCGAGGAAGAGGGTGCCCTTCTCGGCGTCGGCGAACGCTCCCGAGCGACGTGCGACCGCGCCGGTGAAGGAGCCTCGCTCGTGGCCGAAGAGCTCACTTTCGACCAAGTCGCGCGGCAAGCACGCGACGTTGAGCACCACGAATGGCCCGGTCTGGCGGCGTCCCTCGTCGTGGAGGGCCTGCGCGACGAGCTCCTTGCCGGTCCCCGTCTCCCCCATGATGAGCACCGGTGAGCTGAGGCTCGCGAGCTTGCGAACGCGCGCGGCGAGGCGTCGCATGACGAGCGAGGTGCCCACGAGCGACGGGAGCGGATCTCCCGGCGGCGCGCCACGAATCTCCTCGTACGCGTGCACCACGATCCGCGTCTCGCCGAGCGTGATGGTCGAGCCCACTCCCGCCCACGCCTCTTGCACCCTCGCGGCGCCGACGAACGTCCCGTTACGCGATCCGAGATCGCGAATGCGGAGGCGATCGCCGGTTACGAGGAGCTCGCAATGCATCCCGCTGACCGCAGGATCGACGACCCGTACGTCGGCTTTGCGCGAGCTCCCGAACGTCTTCGGCAGCTCGCTCATCGCGAGGAGCCGCGTGTCCTCGGTGTCGAACACTTCGATCGAGAAGGTCCGCGTTCCGGGGAGCTTGGGGATCTCGATCGTCGAGTCGGTGTCGCTCTCTTCGTTGTGTCTGTCCATCGTCACACCCTCCTGGACGCTCGAGAAAGGAGAGCGTCGGCGGGTGTCTTTCGGCGGACGGCGCGAGGTCGTTGCGATGAAAAGCGCCGTCCGCGACGATTGTTAACACATTGATATTACGAACTTTTTCGGCGATAGGGATGAACATTTTCCGTCCCACGACGCCGGTGTTCAGCGCTCGGCGCGCCTCTTTCACTAGACACCCGGCAAGTAGCTTCGGTCATGCGACGCCACGAAAAAACGCGCGCCGTGTGGAGACACGGACGCGCGTTCTTTCTCGCCGCGAGGCTCGCACCTCAGGAGGCTCGAACCGTCAGCCGACGGCGATCCCGAGCGTCTTCCGGAGCGCGAGGTACTGCTCGCTCACCGAGAACACCAAGAGCTCTTTCATCTTCTCTTGGGGCGGGAGATCGCCGGGGAGCTGCTGCTCGGCGCCGATGATCTTCTTCGCGATGTCGAGGTCTGCGCACAGGAGGAGACCCGCGCGCGCGGCGGTGATCTCGGTCGCCTGCATCCATCGCTTCAGGTCGGCGCGGGCGCCGTCCTCGACGAAGCGGTTGACGACGAGACGGAGCGAGTCGCGCTCGACCGGCTGCATGTACTTCATGAAGGTCGTCGCGGTGGTGTTCACGGCTTGCGCCATGTTCTCGGGGACCGCGAAGTCCGGCATGACCATCTTGATCGCCGAGAACAAGATGACCTTGAGCTCGTCGAGGGTCGGGAACAGCGTCTTGATGTAGTGCTCGGAGCGGTAGTACGCGAGGTGCTTGCCCACGATGAACGTGAGCTCCTGGGGCGTGAAGCCGGTGAGCACGGTGTTGCCGGCGACGCTGGCGACGGGGCGCGAGGGCACCGTCACGAGAGCTCCGGGTACGTCGTTGCGGAGGTAGAGCTCCGGAAGCGGGATCCCGAGCACCTGCGCGGCCCAACCGAAGGTCTTCGCGAACGTGACCGTCGAGGTGGCCGGATCTTGTTTGAACTGCTTCGGAAGCGGCGGGAGCTGCTTCGCCTGCAAGAGCGCGGTCGTCTTCGCCATGATCGCGGCGGGGGTGACGAACTCGAAGATCTTCCCGATGAAGATGTTGTCGTCTTTGTGGAAGAGGTTCTTCACCCACTGCTCGTTGTCGAGCCGGCTCTTCGCTTGGATCATGCCGCGGGGGCGATAATCCTCGAAGAACCGCTGCTCTTCCTCGTCCGCCTTGTGGAGGAACGAGAGCGCCGCGCACATGCACCATGCACGGTCGTAGTCGTGCATCTTGAGCGACAGCTTGTAGAGGCTGCGGTACGGGTCGACCCGGAGCGGCTCTTTCTGGAGCACGATGAGGTGCTCGCCGATCGCCGCTTCGATGTTGTCCGTGTTTTCGTAGAGCTCCGCGAGGATCTGGCGCTCGAGCGCCTCTTCCGGCTTGAAGCGGGTGGCCATCTTGAAGGCTTCGATCGCGCTCGGCCAGTCACGCTGGCGGTCGCGGTAGATGAGGCCGAGGGAGTGCCACAGCGTGTACTCGAGGTCCGGATCCGAGATGTTCGCGGTCGAGAGACGACGGAGCATCTTGCGGAACGCACGCTCGAGACCCTTCCAGTCTTGGGCACCGGTGAGGATCTTGTTGATGCGGTCGAAGGCCTGCAGATCCTTCGGGTTGAGGTCGAGGGCCTCGTTGAAGAGCTCGACTGCGCGATCGAGGTCGCCCTCTTTGTCGCGGTAGAGCTGCGCCATCGTGAAGATGAACTTCGACTTGCGCATCGGATCTTTTTCCATGTCGGCGATTGCCTGCACGGTGTCGATCATGCGCGCCCAGTTGCCGGTGCTCTCGTAGAGCGCGAGCATCTTGTGGAGGAGCGGACGGTCCTCCGGCTTGATGTCCTTCGCTTCTTCGAGTGCCTCGATCGACTTGAGCGGATTCTTGTCGTTGTCGTTCCAGATGTCGGCGATTTCCATCAACATCCGGAAGCGCTCGTCGCCTTCCATGACGTTGTCGAGGATTTGCCGGCGGTACGAGACGACCTGCTTCCAGTCCTTGATCTCGGCGTACACGTCGATGAGCGCATCGAGCGTGGGCCGGTGGGCCGTGTCGACGCCGAGGGCCTTCTCGAAGTTGTTGATCGCCTGCTTCGCCTGACCCTGCTCGCGCTTGATGCGACCGAGCTTGAAGTAGACGTCGGCGCGGGCCGAGGTCTCCTCTTCGCCGAGGGAGGTGAGCACCTTCTGGAAGTTGTTGAGCGCGCCGGCCCAATCCTTCAAGCGGAAGCACACCTCCGCGAGACCGCGGATCGTGACTTGGTCGGTGAGGTCGAGCTGCTGCGCGGCGGAGTACGCCTTGAGCGCGCGGTCGTCTTTTCCGAGCGCGGCCTGGGTGTGGCCGAGCTTGTTCCAGAGATCGTGTTGCTCGGAGCGGTCGCGCTTGCCGGCCTTGCGGGTGAGCATCTCGAGGAGAGGCTCGGCCTTGGGCCAGTTCTCGCGCGCGACGTGCTCGTTCGCGAGCGGAAGCGCCGCTTCTTCGTTGTCGGGGTCGGCTTCGTTCGCCGATTCCCACGCGAGCACAGCGGACTCGTGGTCGCCGAGCATCTCCTCGCGGAGGCGCCCGAGCTCGACCAAGATGCGCGCGCGCTGACGCGGCACCGAGGTGTAGCTCTGCTCCTGATCGATGTACCGCGCCGCCTTGTCGTAGTCGGCGTTGTCCATCGCGATGGCGCGGAGCGCCTGCAGCGACGGGATGTGCGAAGGATCGAGATCCAACGCCATTTCATAGCGATCTTGAGCAGATACGCGGTCGCCGACCTTCTCGTCGAGCGCCTTGCCGATGCGGAAGAAGGCTTCCACGCGCTGCTTGGCGTCGGGGGTGAGCTCGGCGACGCGGGTCATCGAGTCGATCGCGGCGTTGATGTCGCCCGTCTTCTCGTAGAGCTTCGAGAGCGCTTCGAGGGCGGGCACGTTCGTCTCGTCGAGGTCGACGATGTTGCGGTACGCGTCGATCGCGCGCTCCGCGTCGGAGATCTCGTCGGAGTAGACCTGCGCGATCGCGCCGTAGAGATCGATCTTGGTGCGGCGATCGATCGTGGCGGCGATGTGGCGGTCGTACGTGGTGATGAGCTCGGTCCACTGACGGAGCTTGCGGTAGCACCGCGCGAGACCGACGTAGGCCTCTTCCTGGTTCGGGTCGATCTCGACCGATTGCTCGAGTCGCTGCGCGGCGATGTCGGCCTTGAGGAACTGGTCCTCTTGGAGACGCGCGACCTTGAGGAGAAGATCGATGCGCTCGCGCTCGGTGTTGACGACCTCGAGCTCTGCCTCGAGGATCTTGACGAGCTCGGCCCACTGTTCGAGGGCCTCGTAGACACGCGAGAGACCGCGCATCGCTTGGAGGTTCGTGACCTCGATGTCGAGGACCTCGCGGTAGGTCTGCGCCGCGCGCGGGCCTTCGTTCGGCATCGCCTCGTAGAGGGCGCCGATGCGGAGCTTGGTCGCCGCGATTTGCTCCGGAGCCGTGAGCGCGCCCACCTTGCGGTGAAGCACGTCGACGAGCTCGCGGTTCTGACCGCGCGACGCATAGATGCGCTCGAGGTTCTCGATCGCGGGGACGAACTGGCCGTCGACCTCGAGGGCGCGGGTGAAGTACCCCACGGCCTGATCGGTCTGGCCCATTTGAACGTCGAGAAGCTCGCCGAGCTCGGTGAGGATCTCTTTGCGATCGGTGTCGCTGACGGCGACGTCGAGGGCGCGCGTGAGCGTGGCGCCGAGCTGCTGCCAGTTCGCGTTCTTGCGGTAGAGCTGCGCCATCTGGCGAAGCGCGCCCACGTTGTTCGGGTCGAGCTGGACGATCTGCGCGTAGTACGGCTGCGCGTACTCGGGGTGACCGAGGTCGTCGCCGTACCACTTCGCGAGGTGGAGGCAGAGGCGGACCTTCTGCGCGGCGTCGGTCTGCTGCTGGAGCAGCTCGTTCGCGCGCTGGATGACCTCGCCCCAACGTCCGGTGGCTTGCGCCATCTTCTCGAGGTACTTCGAGGTCTCGCGGTCGTGGAAATCTTCCTCGAACGCGGTCACCAAGGCGTCGAGCGCGGCGCTCTTGTCCTCGACCTTGTCCTCGCACACCTTCGCGACGCGGCGGAGCAAGTCGCTGCGCTCGGGGATGTCCTCGCGCGTCTCGCGGCGAGCGAGGTAGAGCTCGATGAGCGCTTCCCAACGTTCGGCGGCGGTGTGCAGCTTCTCCAGCTCGAAGAAGGCCTCGTCGTGGCCGGCCTCGAGCTCGAGGATCTTCTGCCACGCGAGGGTGGCCTTGTCCGGCTCTCCGACCGTCTCGCGCCAAAGGGTCGCGACACCACGGAGCTCTTCGATGCGGGCGGCGGTGTCCTCGAGGGCATCGGCGCGGCGCATCTTGACGTCGATGACGTCGACCGGTTGCTCTTGCGCGCGGTAGATCGCCTCGAGGGCGTCGAGCGCTTCGAGATCCGGCGCGACGTCGAGGAGCTTCCTCCACGCGTCGGCCGCGTCGTACGGCTGCGAGAGCCTGTCGCCGTAGGTGCGCCCGAGCTCGCGGAAGACTTCCTTGAGCTCCGTCTCGTCGAGCATCGAAGCGGCGCGATCGATCTGCTGATGCAGCGCGGTCACGAGCTCGAGCGGATCGTCTTGACGGCGACGAACCTGCGCGACCGCACGGAGCGCGGCGAGGTTCGCGTAGTCGGTGTCGAGGACGCGGTTCCAGTCCGTGAGAGCGAGGTCGTCACGCGAGAGGCGCTCGGTGAAGACACGCGCACGACGGGTGAGGATGTTCACGCGGTCGTCGTCGGCGGCGGCGATGTCGTGCTGACGCTCGAGGACATCGACGAGCTCGCGCCACGACTGCTGCGCTTCGTAGAGACCAGCGAGCGCGGCGAGCGCCTCCGGATCTTCTCCACGCAGATCGAGGACGAGCTTCCACGTATCGACCGCGCGGAGCGGGTCGCTGAGCCGTTCGGCGGCGAGGTGCGCGACCTTGGCGCGGATGTCCGCTTCGGCTGCGTCGCCCGCCGCGTTCTCGAGCTCGCGCTCGTAGACCGTGTTGAGCTCGACCCAAGCCGACTGCGACTCGTAGATGCGTCCGAGAGCCGCGATCGCGCCTTCGTGGGTGCGATCGAGACCGTCGAAGATCATGCGGTAAGCCCGCGTAGCATTTGGCAAATCGCCAAGCTGCACTTCGTAGGCCTCGCCGAGGCGCGCCCAAAGCTCGACGAGCTCGGGAGCCTCCATCGGCACCTGCACGCGCGACTCGAGGACCTCCGCCAGCTCGGCCCATTGTTCGAGCGAGAGGTAGATGCGATCGAGGTTCGCGAGCGTCTCCGGCTCGAGCGGGTCGACCGTGCGGACGTACTTGTACGTCTCCTCGGCCTTCTGGATGTCGCCGAGCTCGTCCTCGAACGTCTTCGCGAGACGCTTGCCGAGCACACGCTGGACGTCTTTGTCCTCGCCGTGGAGGCCGAGCACGTCCGCGTACGCGTTCGCGAGGCTCTCCCAGCCGCCGTCGATCCCGGCGGCGACACGCGGGGCATCTTCGCCGGCGCGTTCGTCGAGCGGGTATTCCTTGAGCGCGCGGACGTAGACCGCGAGCGTCTGGACCGGATCCATGAGCTGCTGCTCGTAGAGATCCGCGATGCGATAATACGCGGCGAGCCGCTCTTCCTGTCCGCTCGGACGACCGTCGATCGGCTCCGCCGGGATGTGCGAGAGCTGCGCCTCGTGGACGCTGACGAGCTTCTCCCACTCGCTCGCGTTGCGATAGAGAGGCTCGAGGATCTCGGCCACCTCCGCCTGCTTCACGTTTTGCGCGAAGAGGCCTTCGAGGGCGCCGACGGTCGCGACGTGGTCGGGCGACGAGCCGATGACCTCGCGGTACGAAGCGATCGCCATGTCGAGGTTCGAGAGCTTGTGCTCGTAGACCTGACCGAGGCGGAACTTCAGCTCGAGGATCTCGTCCGCGCCGGTCGCGATCTCCGCTTCGCGCGGGAGGATCGCGGCGAGCTCGGCCCAGCGCTCGGTCTGGAGGAAGAGGCGGTCGAGCGACTGGAGCGCGACCACGTTCTCCGGCTGCACGTCGAGCACGCGCCGGTAGCGCACGATCGCGTTGCTCGTGTCCTCGAGCGAGAGCTCGAAGATTTGCGCGGTGCGGAGCCCGAGCTCCACGAAGCGATCCGGGTTCTCGTCGAGCTTGTCGAGCTCTGCGTCGTAGAGGGCGGCGACGTCGGCGTAGAGGCCGAGCGCCATCGCGAGGCGCTCCAAGTTCTGGAGCGTGGTCTCGTTGCCGTTGTCGAAGACGAGCGCGCGCGCGAACGTGTCGAACGCGTTCTTCGGCTCTTCGAGCGCGTCCTCGTAGAGGCGCGCGATGCGGTGGAGAAGATCCACCTTGAGGAACGGATCTTGGCCGTGCGCGACCTGGACCTCGTGGACGCTGACGAGAGCGCGCCACTGGCTGTTCGCCTCGTAGACCGGCTCGAGCACCGCGGCAGCGCCGAGGGGCTCCCTGTCGCCGCCCTTGAGGCCTTCGAGCGCGAGCAGGGTGGGCTCGTGATCGGGTTGCTGGCCGAGGATATCGCGGTAAAGCTCGATCGCACGAGGCACGTCCTCGAGGCGCTTTTCGTAGAGCTCCGCGATGCGGTACTGGAACCCGACCGACTCGGCCGGATCGGTGCACATCTCGCTCTCGCGGGTGAGCACGCTGAGCAGCTCGGACCAGTTTTGCGCCTGCTCGTAGAGAACGTCGAGGCGCGAGAGGGCCTGGAGGTCGTCGGGATCGAGCTCGAGGATCTTCTGGTACGTGTCGATCGCGCGCGGCACGTCGCCGAGCTCGCGCTCGTAGACGGCGCCCACCTGGTAGAAGATGCGCTTCTTCTCGTCCGGGTCGACGATGAGGTCGGCTTTACGCGCGTAAACCGCGAGCAAATCGACCCAACGGGCGAGACCGAGGTAGCGCTTGATGAGCGCGTCGAGGGCGCGGAGATCGTCTCCGTCGAGCTCGAGCACCTTGTTGTAAACGAGGATCGCCTCTTCGGGCTTCTCGAGGACGTCTTCCTCGATCGCCGCCGCTTGGAAGAGCGCGTCCTTCTTGTCTTGCGGCTCTTCGACGATGTCGGCCTTGCGCTGCAAGGTCTTCGAGAGCTCGGCGTAGCGCTCCGTCTGGCGGAACATGCGCTCGAGCGACTCGACCGCGTCGAGGTTCTGGACGTCGATCGTGAGGACGCGACGGTAGTGCGAAATCGCGGTGTCGACCGCGCCGAGATCGTTCTCGTGCACGCGCGCGCTCATCGTGAGGAGCGCGCTCGAGAGCGCGGGATCGTCGGTCTCGGACGACTGGTGCTCGTACACGTTGGCGAGGTCCGCGAAGCGGCTCGTCGTGCGTGCGACGCGATCGATCTGCTGCTGCGTGCGCTCGTTCGAGGGATCCTCGGCGAGGGCGCGGGCGAGGGTGGCGAACGCGGAGTCGAGATCGCCAGCGGCGTCCTCGAACAGCTGCGCGACCTGGTGGAGGAGCTCCACGCGGCGCGACGGATCGTCGCTCCGACGAACCTGGACCTCGTGCGCTCCGATGAGCTTCGCGTGGTCGCCGGTCTGGCGGTAGAGGGGCTCGAGCAGATCCGCGATCGTGAGCTCGTACGCCTTGTCTTTGCCGAGGCGTTCGAGCGCTTGGAGCGCGGGCTGGTTGCCGATCTCGCGCTCGAGCACCGAGCGGTACCCCTCGATCGCGACGTCGATCTGGTTCATCTCCGTCTCGCGAAGGGCCGCGAGGCGAAGCATGAGCGCGATTTGGACTTCGTCGTCTTGGGCGAGCACGAGCTGCGCCTCGAGGTTCTCGGCGAGCTCGCTCCACATCTTCTGACGTGTAAAGAGCGCGTCGAGAGCGGAGAGGGCGGCGGAGCTCGCGGAGTCGATCTCGAGGACCTTGCGCCACGACGCGACGGCGTCCTCGGGGCGACCGAGCTTGTCGTCGTAGGTGGCGGCCATTTGGCCGTAGAGCGCCTCACGGAGATCCGGGTCGGTCGCCTGCTCGATGCGGCGCTCGAACACGCCGATGAGGTCGGTCCAACGTTCGGTCCGAACGAAGAGCTGCTCGAGAGCGGCGAGCGCTTCGGCGTCTGCCGGATCGAGCGCGAGCACCTTGCCGAACGCGGCGGCGGCCTGATCGACCTGCGCGAGGCGTTCGTCGAGGACCTTCGCTTGGCTGAGCCAGAGCTCACGAGCGAGCTGCGCGTCGGTGAGCGACTCCGCGACGACGCCGTAGAGATCGGAGAGGCGTTGCCACGCCCCCGAGGCCTCGACGACCGCCTCGAGCTCCGCGCGAGCCTCGGCGTGGTGCGGTTGCTCTTTCACGGCGAGCGCGAGCGCGTCGAACGCGCGAACGCGGTCGTTGAGCGACTCGGCGCTGATGCGCGCGATCTTGCGGTGGAGCTGGACCTTCTTGTCCGAGTCGGCGTCCGCTTCGCTCAGGATTTCGAGGGCGTGGATGAGCTTCGGCCAATCCGAGCGCTCTTCGTAGATGGCCTCGAGGATCGCCGCCGCTTCACCGCGGAGGCTCTCGTTCTTGAGGAGGTTCTCGAGCGCGAGGCGAGCACCTTCGTGCGCCGCTTCGAGGAAGAGAATCTCGCGGTAGTTCTCGAGCGCCGCGACCGCGTCGCCGAGGTGCGTCTCGAGCGCTTGGCCCAAGCGGTACTTGAGATCGACGAGCTCTTCTTCGGGGAGATCGAGCTCGATCCGACGACGGAGCACGTCGGCGTAGGGAGCCCAACGCTCGAGCTGGCGGTAGAGCACGTCGAGCGCGGCGAGCGCGCGCGCGTCGGTCGGCTCGTCCTCGAGCACACCGTCGTACGTATCGATCGCGCGATCGACGTCACGGAGCTCCGTCTCGTAGAGCTTCGCGATCTCGTAGCTGATGACCTTCTTCTCGTCCGGCGACGACGCAAGCTCGCGCTTCTTCTCGTAAATACCGAGAAGCTCCGCATACTTGGACGTCTCGCGATAGAGGCGCTCGAGGGCCGTGAGCGCGTCTTGGTTCTCGCTGTCGGACTCGTAGACGGCGCGGTAAGCGGCGAGCGCGGGCTCTACCTCTTTGCGCTCTTCCACGTGCACGCGACCGAGCTTGAGGCGCAGCGCGACCGCGAGGTCACGATCGGCCGACTCGTCTGCCTTCTGGACCGCCGCGTCGTACGCAGCGATGACCTTCTCCCAGCCGTTGGTCGCCTTGGCCGCGCGCTCGATGTCGAGCGTGGCCTGCTCCTCTTGCGGGACGATCTCGAAGGCCGACAGGTAGCGCTCGAACGCGCGCGCCGGATCTTTGACCTTCGATTCGTAGAGCGCTGCCACCTCACGGAGCAGGCGAACCTTCTCGAGGTCGTCCTCTTCGTGCGAGAGCTTCACTTCGATGGCGTTCGCGAGGTTCTTCGCGTTGTTCGCCGCGGTGTAGATCGGGATGAGCGCTTCGGCCGAGCGAAGGTTCTTCGGCTCGAGCTCGAGCACCTTCTCGTAGGCCTTCGCGGCGCGATCGTTCTTCTGCTTCTTGTCCGCCCAGAGCTCGGCGATCTTGAAGAGGAGACCGATCTTCGCCTCGGCGACGGTCTCCTTTGCTTCCTGCTGCTCGAGGACGCGGATGAACTCGTCCCACTTGCCGCTCTCGGCGTAGAAGACCTCGAGGTCGTCCCAGCGACCGAGGGCGAGGTACTTCTTCTTGAGCGCTTCCTGCGCCTTGCGATCGTTGGGATCGAGGGTGAGGAGCTGGCGCCATGCGTTGACCGCGCCTTCGTCGTTGTTCAGGCGATCGCCGTAGAACGTGCCGAGCTTGGTCAGGATTTGGATGCGCGCGGCGTTGTCGTAGGTGACCTCCGCCTGGCGCTCGAGCACGGTGACGAGCTTGTCGAAATCTTTGGCGCGCTCGTAGAGCGCCGCGAGGGCCGCGAGCGCCTCCGCGTTGGACTCGTCGGTCTCGAGGACCTCGTTCCAGAGCTCGATGCACACCTCGGGCTTCTTCACGCGCTCGGTCGCGAGCTTCGCGATCTCGAGGAAACGTGCCGCTCGCTCCGACCCGGAGCTGCGCTCGGCGTCGCGGCGCTGGAGGACCAGGAGCTTCTCCCAGTCGCGGCGCTTCTCGTACATCTGCTTGAGGTAATCGGTCGCGGTGGGGTTCTCCGGATCGATCAGGATCACGGCCTCGTAGGCCTTTACGGCCTCGGCCTGATTGGCGAACTTGCCCGTGTAGAGCTCGGCCGCCTTCATGTAGAGCTCGACCTTCTCGAACGTATCGGGCACGGCGGCCGCGAGCGCGAGCAAGGTACGGACGTACTCGTTGTAGCGTTTTCCCTGCTCCTGCTTTTCGGCAGTCGCACGGAGCTCCGCGATCTTCGCGTCGTCTGCGGCTTCGGGCGCGGGCGCACCTCCGGCCGACACGGGCGCGGCGACCGCCGCCGGAGCGACAGAAGCGGGCGCCGCGACCGCCGCCGGAGCGACAGACGCGGGCGCTGCGACGGGCTCCGGCTCGGCAGCCACCGGCTCGGGCTGCGGCGCGACTTCGGCTACCGGCTCGGGTGCAGGAGGCGGCGCCGACACGGGCGCTACGACGGCCTCCGCGACAGGCTCGGGTGCAGGAGGCGGCGCCGACACGGGCGCCGCGGCAGGAGCAACGGAAGGCGCACGCGCCTCCACGTCGACCTCGACCTCGACCTCCGCGGGAGCGGGAGCGGCATCGGCGGCCGCGGGAGCGTCTGCGGGCGGCGGTACGCTCGCGTTCACCTGCTCACCGATTTGCGCCTCGAATGCGAGGAGCGTGGGGTGATCGGGGACGATCGATTTGAGCCGCTCGAAGCTCACCTTCGCGCGGATCAAATTGCCGAGGCTACGCCACGCGATGGTGCCCGCTTGCGCGAGCAAGAACGCGGTGGTGTCGAGGTCGGTCGGCTGGGTGGAGGCTTCTTCGGCGAGGCCGAGTACACGCTCCCATTCGCCCGACTTCTTGCCGTGCAGATCGCGGAGATACTGGAACGCACCTTCGTTGCGACCATCGAGCTTGACGGCTTCTTCGAGCCATTTGGCGCCGAGGTCCACGTTTTGGTGGCGCGAGATCCAGCGCACGCCGAAGAGCAACGCGGCGTGGCCACGAAGCTGCCTGTCGGCGAGCTGCGCGACGACCGTGCTCTGCACACGATCGAGGTCCTCGGGACGACCTCCGTCGACGAGCAACCCTTCGAAAAGAGCGGCGATTTGCTTGGACTCCGGGTCGGCCGCGTACGCGCGTTGGAGGTGCATCTCCACGTCGTCTGGCGAGAACCGCTTCGCCACGCGAGCGGCGCGAAGGAGCAGACGGCCACGAGCGGGCCCCTGCGCGTCTTGCGCGGCACGCACGAGCTGAGCGACGTGGGCTTGCCACGAGCCACTCTCGGCTTGCACGTCCTCGAGGCACGCGCTCGCTTGCGCGTTCTGCCCCTGGCTCAGCGAGAGGCTACGGGCGTACGTCGACGTAGCCTTGTCGTAGTCACCTGCGTCGCAGAGCACGTCCCCGAGCTCGAGAAGAAGCGCGACGGCCGCAGGGCCCTCTTTCACGGTCTTTAGCTCCAGTTCGAGGAGCTTCTGGACCATGTTCAGCTTCCCGAGGTCCCAGTAGACCGAACGGGCGCGCGCCAAGCTCTCGACCGCTGCCGGATTGAGCTTGTACGCGTCCTGGAAGTGCTTCAGCGCTTTGACACCGGCGAGGAATTTCCCCTCGAGGAGCAATCCGAGTCGCAGATGAACACGTGCCTTGTCCTCGTTCGTCCCGGCCGAAGTGCTCTTCTCGAGCTCCTCGACGAGCCCCTGCCAGTCCCGAACATTCTCGAGATGCGAAAGACGCTCCTGAAGGTCCATTGACTCCCTCGGTCACACGAAACCGGGCGAGCACACATGTGCCGCCAGCGCCCGCGGTAGGTTGGAGTGCCCGCGCTGCACACTCCCGCCGATGCCACTGGGCAAGTGAAAATCCGCCCTCACGCTACCAGAGGCAGAACGCGATAGGTGTGGCCTTCCTCGCGTCGCGAATCGATTTTTTGAAGATCGGCTCGACGACCTCGCGGAGCGGGCGCACCCCTCCTTACACACGGTATTGTGGGGTTTCCGCACGGATCGCGCGGAGACGCCACCAACCGGTCACTCGCGTGTCCATGCGGGTGCGACGAAATGGCCGGGCCGTGTGGGGCAGCCATGTCGTCGCGACGAGAGCGAACAAAACGAAGAGGCCTCGATCCACGTGGGACCGAGGCCTTCTCGACGAGGTCGCGCGAGGGCTACTGGAGCTGGCCGCCGAGCCTCGTCGCGAACTGTTGGCTCTGCGAGCATTGGTCTGCGTAGCGCGCGGCGGCGGCGCCCTTGCACACGATCTTGTTGAACGACTGGAGCTGCTGAATCGCCTCGCTCTTGCGCGGCGGGTTCGCGTTCGCGTACGCCGCACCGAGGTTGAAGAACGCGATCTGCTCGCCGGCCTGGTTGCACATGCCGCACGCCTTTTTCGCAGCTTCGTACTCGGTGATCGCGCCGGCTCCGTCGCCCTTGATCTCCTTGATTTGGCCCGCGAGGCTGTGGAGACCGAAGAGGAACTTATCGCCCTCTTTCCCGAACGAGAGGCCGTCCTTCACCACCTGCTCGGCCTGGTCCATGTAACCGAGGCGAATGTACAGGTCGGCGAGCGGCACGTAGAACGAAAGCTCGTCAGGCTTCGTCTCGATCGCCTTCGTGTACGAGCGGAGCGCGCCCTGCTCGTCGTCGAGGTGAAGCAAGACTTCGCCGAGCTCGAAGTGAGCGTCGGCGAGGTTCGGATCTTTCGCGATGGCCTGCTCGAGCGGCTCCTTCGCTTCGGCCCAGCTCGTGGGGCCCTTCACCGCCATACGCGCGTTCGCGAGGCCGTTCTGGAAGTAGTAGTTCGCGAACGTGGGCGCGACCGCTTGCGCCTTTTTGCAGGTCGTCGCGACCTTCGTCCACTCTTCCTTCTTGCTGTACGCGAGGGCGAGCTTCCAGAGGATGCGGTGGTTCGTCGGATCGAGGTTCGTGGCTTGCTCGTATTTCGAGATCGCCTCGTCGATGTTGACGGTCTTCGACTTGTCGCCCTCGATAGCGAGGTTCACGGCCTCGATGTTGTTGCGGCTGCAGCCGACAGCGCCGAGGACGGTCGCCGCAGACAAGGAGAGCACGAGCGCCTTCGCGAGCATCTTCATGGGCGCGGGAGCATAGGGCAGAACCCCTCGCCTCCTCAATCAAAACCTGGGCATGCGCCGATGCGACCGGAGAGGAGACGCACCGCCGCGAGAGAACCCGTGCTTCAGAGCTCCGGGCAGACGCCCTCGTCGGAAAATTGAGCATATATCGAACGACGACGCCCGCGCGCGGACGAGCACGAGCACGAGCACGTGCACGAGCGTCTCAGATGCACCCTGCCCGCGATCGTAGCGGCCACGCGAGACCTTCGAGCCGAGGAGGCGCTTCCGCTTCACGCCGGATGGGCCGGTCCACCCACACGATGAAACGAAGCTGCGCAGGTGGCGCTGGCTCACGCGCGTTCGCGTCGCTCGTGCGAGAGCGCGCGTCGACGATCCCAACGCCTAAACATGCATCATACACATAGAAAAACATCGGCCCCCCGCGACGCGTCCGCGTCACCAGAGGCACCAGACATCGACCGAGCTTCGCGCGGGCCGTCGCGAACCATGCATTATACACTCACAGCACGAGTGCATTATACAAATACATCTCGAATGCATTCGAACGGTCCGTCGTAGCCGGCGCACCTCGATCGATGCGCGCAACCGACCGATGCGCGCGACCGACCGAGTTCGCCAACGTCGCCCTCTCACGCGAGCCACAAAAACACGAAACGCCCGGGGCTCGTGGCCGCGGGCGCTTCGCTCGATTCAGCAGGCCTCGACGATCAGTCGCCGGGGCTGAAGGTGATCGGGTAGACGACGGTGACGATGCCGCCTTCGGGCTGCGGGAACGAGAGGTTACCGAAGCCGCGGACGACGCAAGACACGACGCCCTTGTCCGGGATGTCCGAGCCGCCGTCTTGTGCGGTGGAGACCGAGCCGGAGCGGTCGATGACGAACTTCACCGCGACGCGACCGGAGAGGGTCGGGTTGGTGCGGAGGCCGTTCTCGTAGCAGAGACGGAAACGACCGAAGTTCTGACGAACGATGCGCTGGATGACCTCGGGCGGGAGGCGCCCGTTGACCGTGGTCGCGCCCTGACGAAGCTGCGGCGACTTGGTCGCGTGGGCTCCACCGAGCTTGCCGTGGCCGTTGCCGAACCCGTTGCCGTTGCCGGTGCCTGCACCGTGACCGATGGTGCCGATGTTGCCGAGGCCGATGCCCTCGCCGCGACCGCCGCCACCTTCGCCGACGCCGGAGAGGCCGAGGCCGCCAGCGCCGAACGAGTCACCGATGCTGTCGCCCCACATGTTGCCGCGGGCGCTCATGGGGTCGTTGCCGCTCGACTCTTCACGACCCCACGGGGCGGTGGGAGCGTTCGGATCGCCGCCGGCGCCGACGTTGAGGAGACCGATCATGCCGAACTCGGCGGCCTCTTTGAGAGCGGCCTGGCGAGCGATATGCGGGTCGGCGTTGTCTGCGGGGCCCTGCACGCCGAACTTGTGTCCGGTTTCTTTCGTGTTGGGGTTACCCATCGAGCCTTCTTCGCCCTTGGCGCGGGTACCGGTGCCGCCCTCTTTGTTGTCGGCGGTGTTCTCGGCGACCTGCTCGGTGGGCTTCTCTTCCTGCTCGCGCTCCGCGGCCGCGTTGAGCATCTTCTGCATGAGCAGAATCTGGTCGCGGTCGATCGCTTCGCTGTCGTCGAGGTTCATCTTCGGCATGAAGAACGCGAGCGACGCGACGATGCCGATGTGAAGGAGCGACGAGAGACCGACGAAGAGGAACGCCGCCGGATCCGCGCCGGCGAGAACGCCGACCGGGGGCTTCTTGCCTGCGTTGACCGAGCTCACCTGGAAGACGAGTCCGCCTTCGAGCTCCATGCGCGCCTTCGCGTTGGCGGGGAGGTCGAACTCGTGCGCGCCGGACAGCTCGCTCGACGGCCGCGCACGGCCGCTGGAGATGAGCTCTTGGAAGGTGGTCTTTCCCTGGCCCGCGATCTCGACGGCGCCAGTGGCGCGCGGGAAGATGACGAGGGAGGCGCTGCCGCCGCGTGCCACGACGACCGGGGCGCGCGTGGTTCCGAGCGCTTCACTCGGGACGAAGTAGTCGCACGCGACCTGCGTCTCTTCACCGACGAAGAACGAGCGCGGAGGCGAGAGGTGGGAGACGTGGAGCACGTTCGTGTCCCACATGACCATGACCTCGAGCGCGGCGAGGTGCGCGACCTCGACCTCGTCGGGGTTCACGTCGGGGCCGCTCTTCACGAGCTTGTAGGTCGTCGGCGCGTTCGGATCGAGCACCGCCGCGCCGCCACCGATTTGGTCCGTCGCGGAAGCGACGAAGGGGTTCGCTGCGGCCGACGAGGCAGCGGCGAACGGGTTCACCGGGGCGGGCACCGCGAACGGATTCGCTGCCGGAGCGGGCACCGCGAACGGGTTGGCCGCCGCGACCGGGACCGCGATCTCGGCCGCCGTCGGCGCGGTCGATGCGGGAGGAGGAGGAGCCGAGACAGGGGCAGCAGCAGCGGCCACCGCTGCCGTCGCGGGCTCTGCGCTCTCGAGGACGATGGTGGTCGACCCGATTTGGATCTGATCACCGGGGCGAACCTTGCACTTGTTCACCCGCGAGCCGTTCACCATCGTCCCCGGCTCGTTGCCGAGATCGATGAGGGTGATGTCGCCTTCCGAAGCGACCTCGATCACCGCGTGCATACGCGAAGCCAGCTCGTCATCGACACGGAGATGGCTCCGCGGATCCTTGCCGACCTTCACGATGTCTTGAGCGATCGTATCGCGCCGGAGGAGCTGATCTCCCTGGTAGAGCGCGAACGTGAGCGCGACCTTGCCCTTGCCTTCCATCTCGGACCTTCTGCCGTCTTTTCGACGGCCACTGCGACTCGGTCGCAGCTTCAAACCCTCGACGAGCGAGGGAAAACGTCTATGGCGATTTGCCCGTCAGAGGTTCTCGACGGACTTCAACATCTCGGGCACGAAGGACGTTCGCGGGCGGATGAGCGTGGTTCGCACCGGGCCGGGACGAACGCGAATCGTCGCGTCGTTCGGACCGAAGCCCCCCGCGCTCAGCGGGTCGTCGGAGAACTCGTAGCCGTAACCGTCGCCGTTCCCCTTTGCGGGAGGAGCGCCACCGGCTGCCGCTGGTGCAGCGCCTGCACCCTGCGCGAACGCAGACGTGCTGACGAGCAGAATACCAAGACCCAAAAACCCCACGAAGAGACGCTTCGCCATGTTCGTTCTCCTTCTGACTCTTCCTTGCACCGTTTACCAATCCTTCGACCGGTTATCGCGTGGTTTTTGACGTCCGAGGACGTTTTTCCTTTGCGATCCGAAGACTTGGTAAAAATCCAGGGCAACCGTAACCGGGCGACCTGAACATCACTCTAGATGACTGTGCCCCAAAGGACCGTTTTCCTGGGCCTTCAGGGCACGTTGCGAGCGTCTCGGGTGCACTAGACAGGGCTTCGTGGCCCAAGTTCCCGGGACGGACGATTTTTCTTCCGACACCCCAAAGGAAAGGGCCCGCTCGATGGAGCAGGCCCCTTGCCTCACTTCTTGTCGGCCGGCTTGTCGCCAGCGGGAGGCGCGTCGGATGTCGGAGCCGGGCCCCCGGGGGCCCCTTGCGCCTTCTGCTCGCTCGCGTCGAGGTCGAGGAATTGGATCGTGTCGTCGATGTCTTGCATGCGCTCCTTCGAGCGCTTCACGGCACCTTCGTACTCGGCCTTGCCCTGCGCCTTGTCGACGAAGGTTTGGAAGATGCCCTTCGCGGAGCGGAGCGCGGCTTTCGTCGCGTCCTTTCCGGCGCCGGCCTTGGCCTTGAACTCCTGAACGAGGATGCCCTCGTTGTAGAAGGCGTCGGGGCGGTTGGCGTCGAGCTTCTTGCAGGCCTCGAGCTCGGCTTGCACCGCGGCGACCTCTGCCTCGTAGTTCGCGTCGGTGGCCTGGATGGGGCCGCGGAGCGCGAGCGCGAGACCGAGGTGAGCGTCGTAGTCGTTCGGGCGCATCTCGAGCGCCTTCTTGTACGCGCCGGCAGCCTGCTCGAAACCGCGGAACGAGAGGTTGACGGCGGCGAAGTTCATCTGCGCCTCGAAGAACTTCGGATCGAGCTTCGCGGCGGTGGAGAACTCGGCGACGGCGCTGTTCACTTGGCCGAGCTCGTTCTGAATGAGGCCGGCGGTGTTGTGGATCGGCGCGTAGGCCGCGTTCTTGCGAATCGCTTGCGAGCAGACGAGGGCCGCGAGCTCGAGCTGCTGCACGTCGGCGCGCTTCGCGATGGATGCGTTCGTCGCGATCTGGCGGCCCTTGGAGCCCTTCTGCGACGACTTGATCGCACCGGCGCGCTTCTTCGCTTGCTGGAAGTAGAAGAGCGCGAGCTGGTTGAAGGCGGGCATGTACGCGTCGTCGATCGCCAGCGCACGCTGGAGGTTCTTCTTCGCGCAGTCCATGTCGTTGGTGCAGCCCTGGCCTCCGGTCTCGGAGTCACGCTGCATCTGGAACATGGCGAGGTTCACGAGCGCGGGCACGTTCTGGAACTGAGCGTCCAAGACGGCCTGCTGGAGCGTGGAGATCGCCGCGTCCTCGTTGCTCGAGCCCTTGTAGTCATAGAGGGCGATTTGCACCTTCGCGAAGTGGAACTTGGGGTCGTCCGCGATCGCTTTGGTAAAGCGAGCGCGGGCTTCCTTGTCGTTGCCGCAGCGCTGGTAGGAGAGGCCGGCGTTGTACGTGGCCTCGGGGAACTTACCGCTCTTCTGCTCCGACGCGGCCTGCTCGAACTTCTTCGCGACCTCGTTGCAGGTGGCGTCGTTCCAGTCGGCGGCCTTGTCGTGAGCGACCATGCTCTCGACCGCGGCGTTGAACTTCGCTTGCGCGGAGTCGCTCACCGTTTCGCCGGTCGAGGTGGTGGGCTTTCCGGGAACCTTGGGCTCCTTTTTGCCACCGGTGTTGGCCTCCGGCCCACCCCCGCAAGCGAGGGAGAGGAGCACGAGACCTGCGGAGAGGATGCCTAGTTTGGACTTCATTTCGAGGCTCCTTTTCACTTCTTCTTGCCGGCGGCGGGCTTCTTCGCGTCGGGCTTCTTGGTGTCCTGCGTGGGCTCTGCGCCGGCCTTTTCGGTCGGAGCAGCGCTCGGGGGACGCCAAGCCTGACCACCGACGAGGATCGGCGGGTTCTTCTCGTCGAGACCGCTGTTGGAGAGCGTGGGCGCTCCGCGGAGCTCGTCGACGACGTGGTATTCGGACTTGTAGTTCTTCGCGAGCCACACTTCGCAGTCACGCGAGTAGCCGTCGAAGTATTGGTACTTGACCGAGAGGTCGAGGCACTTCTTGAGCGCCGGCTTCGCGTTGTTCGTCTTGAACGGCTCGCTCGCGCCGTCGAGAGCGTCGTAGTAGGTGCCACGGATTTCCGGGTCGGTCTTCCAGGCCTTGGGGATCGGGGCGCGACGGAAGTCGTCCACGAAGTTGCCCCACATGAGGCCGGAGCGCGAACCGGCGGCGATGACCCACTTCGGCGGGGGAACGGGCTTGAGGTCGAGGATCTTGACGTAGGCCGGCTCGACCTTCGCGATCGCTTCCTTCTTCTTCGTGTACCAGTCCTTCACCTTGGTGCCGATGTGCTTGACGACATCTTCCTTGGTGCCGGAGCCCTTGTACTCGGGGAACTTGAGCGGCTCGACGACGACGAGGCGCTCCTCTTCGGCGGCCATGAAGTAGGCCTCGCCGACCGCGTTGAGAGCCTTCGCGAGGCGCTTGTCTTGCTGACCTGCGTCTTCGCTCGGGTAGGCCGCGCGAATCTTGGCTTCCGAGTCGGCGGGGTTGGTCCAGTAGCCACGAACCTTCGCGTACTCGCCCTTCGCTTGACGATCGCCGCCCTTCAGCTTGCTGTAGGCGCGGGCGAGCGTGGCGTGCGCTTGCACTTGGATATCGGGAGCGGCCTTGTCGATGACCCCCATCGATCCGACGAGCGACGCGCGAGCCTTGTCCCACTCTTCTTTTTCGGCGTAGTGCGCACCGATCGCGAAGGCGATCGAGGCGGTCTGCGCGGGCTTCGAGGCGCCGTAGTTCTTCGTGAACTTGCGGGCGTCTTCGATGGCCTTTTCTTCCTGGCCGAGGCCGAGGCGGAGGAGCACGGCGTCGGCGAGGGCGGCGTCGGCCTTCTCGGCGCGGGGGTCGGCTTCGACGAACTTCTCGAACCACTCGGCCGCGAGCTCGTAGACGGCGATCGCTTGGAAGTTACCGCCGATTTCGTAGGTGGCCTTCTTCGCGAGCGGCGACTTGCCGTTCGTCTTGTTGTCGAACGCGAGCAGCGCTTGGCGTGCCGCGATCGCTTTCGCGATGAGGCGCGCGGCTTGGAACGAGCGAGCCGCGTTGTACGCGATTTCGTCGCAGCGATCGGCCTGCGGGGCCTGGCCCTGCGAGACGGGCTCCTGGCAGTACTTCCGGAACATCTCGAAGTACGTGTTGCCCGCAGTTTCGTACTGCTGGAGCGCGCCGGCGCCGCCGTTCTTGTCGGCGATCTCGACGAGCTTCTGCGCCTTGAGACGGAGGATGTCGACCTGCACCTTGTTCAAGTTGGTGCACTGTTCGGCGTTCTTCGCGGCCTTGTCCCCGGTGCAATAAAGCTCGAGGAACTTCGGAACGTCGGCGCCCATGTCGTCGTAGCAAGACGGACGCGACGACTGAGCGCCGAGCACGTTGATGCTCTCGAGGTAGAGCTGCGCGGCGTAGATGCCGACGTCACGATCCGCGTTGTTCATCGCGATGTCGCGGAACGCAGTCGCGGCTTCTTCCCAGTGCTTCGCCTCGAAGTAGGTGCGCGCGCGGGCGTACTTGACCTCGACGAGCTGCTCTTGACCGGCGTTGTCGGTCGCGGGCGGCTTGATGTAGCAAATGTACCGGTTGAAGGCCTGGACCATGCCCTTCTGCTGGTCCGTGAACTCCTTCGGCTTGAGAGCGGCGGCTTCTTCTTCCTTCTTCCGCTTCTCTTCTTCCGACTTGTTCTTGCCCGGGAGCTGCCCGATGCCCTTGCGAGCCTCGGCCTTCGGGTGAGAGGCGTCGTACATCTTCTGGTAACAGAGCACCGAGGCGTACGCGGCTTCGGGGGCGTCCTTGCCCGTCGGATCTTCGGCGACGACCGAGTCGAACGCCGGACCGCACTCGGCCCACTTCTCCTGATAGTAGAGGAGATCCGCCATGTTGTACTTGATCTTGTACAACGTGGGCCAGTCGTCCTTCACGATGCGCGGGAAGGTGAACGACGCGAACTGCTTCGCCTCGAACGTGTCGACCACCTTCTTGTAGAGGTACGCCGCGAGGGTGAGCGTCTTCGGATCGTTCGTGCCGCGTTGGCCGTTCGAGCCCGCCGCTTCGAGGTGCCACGCCATCGCGGTCTCGGCGACGATTTGCGCGGTGTGGTTTGCACACTCCTGCTTCGCTTCCGCGGAGTGGTTCTGCGAGGAGTAGTCCTTGTAGAGCTTCACCTGCTGGTCGACTTCGGTCTTGATGGCCTCCTTGTTGGAGGACTTCATCGCCATCGTCGCTTCGGTGATGTGCGACTGGTAGACGCAAGACTTGTCGCCGTGGTCGCGCGACATGAGGTCTTTGTAGAGCGTCACGCCCTCGTGATAGTGGCCGGTGTCCAGGTAGTTGTTACCCAGATCGTCCATCATCTTGTAGGTCTTGTCGGACCCGTCGGTGTCGCCCGAGATGCCGTGGAAGAAGTTGTACGCCTGCGTCGGGTCGCCCTTGAGGGCGTAGACGGGGATGATGTCGCGGCGGGCGCTGTCGGCGAGCTTCGCGGCGCCGGGGAGCTGCGAGTAGTTCTTGCCGAAGTCGATCGTCTTCTTGAAAGCGTTGAGCGCCTTCTCGAACTCGCCCTTGTTCCAAGCGACGTAGGCGAGCTTGTACCAAGCGTAGCCGTAGACCTTGTTGTTCGGCGGCGGGTACTTGATGACGCTCTCGTACGCCTGCGCGGCGAGATCCCACTTTTGCGGGTCGCCCTGCGCTTCGTTGAAGAAGAGCTCTCCGAACGCGAGGTAAACGTTCGGGATGTACTTCGAGTTCGGGCGCTTGTCCTTGAGCTCGAGGTAGACGATGCGGGCCGTCTTGTAGTCGCTCGCCTGCTCGTGCTCGTAGGCGAGGTAGTAGAGGACCTCGTCGAGCTGCGCGTAGTCGGGGTAGTCGGTCTTGACGAGCGTGTAGTAGCGGATCGCCTGGTTGCGAGCCGACTTCATCACGGTGTCGGCCTGGTTCGCGAGCGCCTGCTTCTGACCCGCGGCTTGCGCGTTGGTCTTCTTCAGGGTGTCGCGCTCGACCTCGGCGTTGGTCTTGTCGCGGAAGGCGGCGGCCTCGAGCTCCACGTACGCTTCGGCGAGGCGACGCGCGAGAGTCACGCGGTCGGCGGCGTTGCGCGGGGTGTTCGAGAAGAGGCGCTCGATGCCTTGGATCTCGGTGAAGAGGAGCGCGCGCTGACGGGCCTGGAGGCGGCTCTTGCGCTCGTCGCGAGGCGCGTCGTTCACCACCGGGTTCGGCGGCTTGTTGTCCTTCTTCTTCGCCTCGCCGATCGGGGCGACGCCGCGGAAGTTCGCTTGCGTGCTCTTTCCGTGGGCGGCGAACTCTTTCGGACCTGCGACCGCGCAGGCGTTGAGCTCTTTCTTCGCCTTCTCTTCGATGCACACGCCGCCGCTCGCGGACGACGTGGCTGCGCCGTCTGCCGCCGCGACGGACGTGAGCGCCGTCGAGGTCAGCATGATCCCGAGAGCCGGGAGGATGGTCTTGCGAATCATGGGAATTACCTGCCGCACTTCGAGGTGATGGTCTGTCGGTAGAAGCCGAGCTCGTCACGCCAGTACTCGCCGTCGAACGGCCAAATGACGTGCTCGTCGTCCGCCTTCACGATGTTTCGCTCTGACTCTTTCGCGGTGACTTGGCTGCCGGCGATGGCTTGGTCGAGCTGGTTTCGCTTTGCCGACGTGATGTCGATGAGGATCTTCGCGCTGTCGCGGAGGTGCTCGTTGAGCTCGTCGAGGTTGCGCTGGTAGCGCTCCTTCGCGAGGGTGCCCGCGTTGCGCACCGCGATGTCGCGCGCGAGCTGGAGGGCGTCTTTCGTGTCGTTGCCGAGGGGCGAGTCGCGGAAGGTGCCGGGCGCCTTCTTGAAGCGGTTCGCTTCGTCGTCCAAGAGCTGCACGTACTGGAGGTGACGGAGGAGCTGACGATCGGAGAGAGCGTTCTCCACGACGGTCTTGATGCGCGGCGGGAGGTCGGCCTTGCCGTCGCGCACGTCCTTCAGAAACTTGTAGAAGGCTTCTTCTTGGCCATCACCCTTGAAACGGGTGAGAACTTTGTTGAGCTCGTCGTAGAGCGGTTGGTACTTCGTCTGCAGCTTGGCGACGATGACCTCTGCGTCGTCGTACTGACAGTTCGCGAAGTAGATGACCGAACGAAGGACTTCGGCCTCCGGGTAGTACGAGTTCGGGAAGTACGGCGCCTGCAGCGTGTGGATATTTCCGAGCGCGTGCGCGTAGTCGCCGGCCATGAAGTACGCCCACGACTCCTCGAAGAGAGAGTCGAGCCAGTACTCGCTGCCGACGTCGACCTTGTTCCAGTACTTGACGGCGGCGGAGAGCTTGGTCGAGTCGATCGTGGGCGAGCCCTGCTCGTCGAGGCGGACCGAGGCCGAGTAGTACGTACGCGCCATCGAGAGGTGCGCGAGGTCGCGCATACGCGAGTCGTCGTCGACGCCCTCGACGCCCTCGTCGATCGCACCGACGATGCGCTGGAACGATTGGACGGCGGGCACCGACTTGCGGAGCTGCACGTTCGAGATGCCGCTGAAGAACTGCGCGCGAACGTAGTACTTCGACTCGCGCGAGACCTTCGTGAAGAGGCGGAGCGCGTCTTCGTACTGGCGGTTGCGGTACTTGTACCGGCCGAGCAGGTAGTTGAGCTGCCAGTACAGATCGCGCTGGTTGTTGTTGTTGAACTTCTCGATCTGCGCGTCGTTGTACTTGCCCACGCGCTCGACGATGTCGGCCGGCTCGGGCAAGTCCGTCGCGAGCTTCGAGAGCCAAAGGAGCGTCTCGTTGAACTTGAGGTGGTTCGGCTTGTCCGCGATTTCGGAGAAGATGCCGTACGCCGCTTGGTAGAACTTCAGGCGGTAGAGCGAGATCGCGAGGTGGTACTGCGCGAGCTGCTTGTTGCCCTCGTCGTCCTGCGTTTCACCCTTGTAAACGCGGTAAAGCGCGAGCGAAGCGTCGATCCACTTTTCGCTGTCGAAGAGGCGCTTCGCCTGCGCGGCGGGCTCCGTCATCTGGCCGGCGGTGGGGGGCGGTCCGTTGTCGGCCGCCTTCGGTTGCGTGGGCGTCGCGGGCTCGTCGAGCTCGATGTCCGCGCCACCGGCCGCGCCGGGCTTCGGCGTTCCCTTCGGCGCGCCAGCCGCGGGCTTCTTCGCTCCGCCCTTCTGCGCGTACGAATCGTGGGGCGCGACGAGCGCGAGCGAGAGCAGGGGGATGGCGGTGAGGACGATTTTGCGCGCCAGGGATATACGCATGAGAGGGGTTCCTCGCGGGGTCCGGGGGCCGGGATCACGAAACGGCTGAGAGAGCAAGCGAAACGGTCGAACGAAGAGGTCGCGACACGTCCGCGACGAAACTTCTCTTGGAGAGTCGAGGCCTTGCCTCAGGAAGATTTCCTGACGTGCTGGCCACGTTTACCGAAAAGCTCAACGAAATTCAGTGGATACTCTCTCCGAGGGCGGCATGGTAGAAAGGCTCGTTCTCCCTTGTCAAGGGGCATGGCCCCAGAAACACCGGCACGGAGCCGTGGGACGCCTGTCAAGGGGGGAGGCTTGGGTGGCGCGCTCGCTCGAATGGTCGGGTCGGCGCCTCCGTCGTCGCTTCGTTCGCAGCCTCGACGATTTTTCGAATGGGCGCGCGACCGAACCGCCAAGAGAACGAGCGGGGTCTTTTGGTGGAACCTCGCGAGATCGCGCCCCGATCCTCCTTGACGAATTTTGGAGGAGAGAGGTACGGTCCCGGGCCGGCTCGGGTGGTCGCCATCGCCCCTCCCAGCTGCGCCACGAACCTCCCTCTCTGGAGAGCCTCCGCATGACTCGCTCCCGCCTGCTCCTTGCCGTCTTCCTGGTCGGCTCGGGATCTGTCTTTTTCACTGGTCAAGGCTGCTCGGCGACCGGCATCGGCGACCCGTGCACTCCCGAGCAAGAATACGATTCCGCCTTCCTCGGGTTCAACTCGAAGGAAGTGAACGTCGAGTCGAAGAGCTTCCAGTGCCAGACGCGTCTGTGCCTCGTGAATCACTTCCGCGGCCGCGTTTCGTGTCCCTACGGCCAAACGGCCAACGGCGGCCCGATCTCGTCCAATGACGCCTGCTTCCTCCCCGGAACGCAGGGCGAAAAGGTCACCGGCACGCCGGGCGCTCCTGAAGGCGCGCGCGTCGATCCGCAGTGCTTGAACCGCAAAGCCGACTCCACGGTTTACTGCTCCTGCCGCTGCGCGAACTCGGCCGGCGGCACCGATGACGGCGCGAACTACTGCGCTTGCCCGGATGGCTTTGCTTGCGAGCAGCTCGTCGACCCCACCGGCCAAGGCAACGAGGGCCTCACCGGCGGTTACTGCGTGAAGGCGAACACGAAGTACGATCCCAGCGTCGACTGCCAGGGCGACTGCGACAACGGCGCCCAGCGTACCCAGTGCGCGGGCGGAACCGCCGCGCCGGCAGCCTCGTCCTCCGCGAAGTGAGCCGTCCCCGCGGGCACGCCCTCGGGCGTACCGCAGAAGAAGCCGCGTGCGACTCCCTCGTCGCTCGCGGCTTCGTCGTTCTCGGGAGAAACGTACGGCTCGGTCCGCACGAGATCGACGTCGTGGTGCGCGACGGGCCGACCGGCGCGACGATCGCCCTCGTCGAAGTGCGCACTCGTCGCGCGGGGGCGCTCGTCGGTCCGCTCGCGAGCATCGGCCCCAAAAAGCGCAAGGCGATGCTCGACGCGGCGGCGCGCTTCCTCGCCCGGCCACCCTTCTCGCTCGATGGCGTCGCGCGCGTTCGCCTCGACGTGTGCGTCGTGCAGCTCGCGGCCGAAGCGACGACGGTCGAGCACTTCCCGGGCGCCGTCACCGCGAGCTGACCTGGAGCCCCCCTCGAGCGCGCTCGAGGCATTCGTGTATTTTACAGCGGCTTTGGGTGTAGATCGCACACGATGCGACGCGTGCAGGGTGCAGGGGTTTCTGCGCGCGCTTCAGGCTTCGAGCGCGCGCTTCATCTCGTCGCGGACGCCGGTGATCTTGGAGATCGCTTCGTCGCTCGCGCCCGAGTCGCGCGCCGCTTGGATCGCGACCTCGAGATCTTCGACCTCGCGGAGCTGCCGCGCTTTGATCTTCTCCACCATCGTCGCGAAGGTCTCGAAGAAGTCCTGCAGCTCGTCGCCCTTGCGGAGCTTGCCGTAGAACGTGAGCTTCCCCTCCCCTACTTGCGTGAGGAGGAGCTTCATCTTGTAGATCGGCCCCGCGACCTTGTGCGTGAAGTAGATGCCGAGCACGCCGATGAGGAGCACCATCAGCGCGAGCGCGCCGACCAGCACGCGCATCATGGTGCGCTGCTCACCCGCGAGCGCTTTTTGCTGCGCTTGAACCTTGTCTGCCGCGTTCGTCGACTCGGACCCGAACGCCTTCGCGAGCTCCGGATCGCTCCCGTAGATCGGGTCCTTGGAGATTTGGAGCGCGACGACCTCGCTCACCTTTTTGCTCTCCTCGACGACCTTCTGGCTCTCGGCGACGACCTTCTCGCTCGTGCGCCAGAGGAACACCCCGAGAGGAGCCGCGATCGCGATCGCCACCGTCACGATGAAGCCCGTGTATTTGAGCTGGAAGCGCGAGTCGACGATGTAGTTCTTGACGCTACGCTTGTACTTGGGGCGCGGTGCGGCTGCGGCCTCGGCGGTGCTCATTCTTCCTATCGTGCCCGGTCGCCCATTCCTTGGCTAGTTTTCGCCCCGGCCATGCGCGCGCGATGACCTGCTCGTAACTATGCGACTTCACGTGTGCACCCGCGTTTGGTCTGGACGCCACGAAATCGCGTGGTAAGGCGCGGGCTCTCCCGACTGGCTCGGGGGTGGAGGGTGTCGATCATGAAGCGAGCACTTACCTGCGCTATCGTCGCAGTCGCCTTTACGCTGGTCTCCCCCGGCGCCGAGGGCGTGGTCCACGCGGACGAGCCGGCCTCCACGACCCACCACGTTCACGGCATCATCACGGCGGTCGACGACGGGCACCTCACGATCGCGTCGATGCAGACCACCGTGAGCGGGAAGCTCGATCCCAAGCGCACGCGCGTCACGTTGAACGGGAAGCCCGCGAAGCTCTCCGACCTCAAGCTCACCGCGCACGCCAAGGCCGAGCTCTGCCTCGACGACATCTGGGTCGCGATCGACGCCCACTGACCGCCGACGCAACGCGCCATCGCGGAACGCAGGATCGGCCTTCGATTCGAGCACCTCGCGAGCGCAACGCGGGCGAGCGTGACGTCGAAGATTTGCTACGGTCGTCTCGTGCAGAACCGCGCTTCCTTTCGTAAATCGCGGGCCCTCGTGCTCGCTGGGCTTACCATCGTGGCCTCGTTCGCGGCCTGCGCCGAGAGCGTAGAGAAGAAAGACTTCGGCGAAGACTTCTCCGACTCTGGCCGCCGCGACGCTACGACCGTCGCGCCCGACGGGGCGGTCGTGTTGGCCGACGGCGCGATCGTCGCGCCAGAAGACGCGACCCCCGCGGACGACGCGACCGCCGACACGGCGGCCCCCGACGCCGACACGTGCACCGGGGCGATCGCGGTCCTCGTCGGCGACGACACTTCGCTCAAGGGCGCGGTGAAGACCCGCGGCGCGTGGACGACGCAGACCCTCGCCGGTGACGCCGCCCTCTCCGGGCCGGCCCTCGTCGCGTTCGGGACCGGTTTCTCCGGCGTGATCCGCAGCACGGGGGACGCCTTGAAGACCGTGAGCGCCACCGGCACCGCGTTCGGCGCGACGGCCCGGATCGGCACCGCGAGCACGCGCAGCACACCTTCGCTCGCGACGAACGGAACCGCCCTCCACGTCGTCTTCCAGGACCTCGCCTACAAACACGTGCATGCTACATGGACCGGCGCGGCCTTCGACACGCCGGCCGACCTCGGCGCACAGAGCTTCGGCGCCGAGCCCCCTGCAGCGGCGATGGTCGGCAACGAGCTCGTGGTCGCGTTCGGCGGCGACGCCGAGGGCCCGCTCGTCACACAAGTACGCACCGGAACGACCTGGGCCGCCGTCGCCCCCGTGACGGGAACGAACGTGTGCGCGACCGCGGGAGGCGGCGGAGTCTCTCGCTGCGGCGGCGCGCCCGGCATCGTCGCGACGGGTGGCGCGACGACCGATCTTCTCGCCCTCCACATCGACAAGGCCACCCGCCTCCTTACGCCGAGCACGCGAAACGCGACCACCAAAGCAGTGAGCGCCCAGACATCCCTCGCGGCAGGCACCACGAGCGACGACGAGGTCTTCCTCGCGAAGATCGGCGCGACGAAGGCCCTCGCGGCGTTTCGAGGGCAAAATGGCCTCGGATACGCGAGCGTGATCGACCTCGCGCAGAGCCCTCCCTCGTTCGCGGCGCCGGTGCAGCTCTCGGCGACAGCGCTCGCTTCCGTCCCCCGCATCGCGGCGGGTGTCTGCGGCGACGACGCGGTGGCCGTGCTCGTGACGACGGCGGGTCAAGCTCGCCTCGTCCACCTCCGCGGCACCACGTGGGGTGGCGAAGAAGCGGTCGGCACCGTCGGTGCGTCGAACCGCGTCGCGGCGGTCGCGACGCGCCCCTGAGCCGCCGTCGCAGCACGTGCATCTTGCATGCACTCGGCTGTATATTGCACGCAAGAGGTTACGGCGGGAGCCAGCGCTCGCCGGTCGCGACGTCGAGGTGGACGAGCGAGATCCCTTCGCGCGCGATCGTCGCGAGGCCCAGCACGATCGGCAAGTGGAAGCGCTTGGGGCCCACCGAACCGGGGTTGAACACGGCGACGGCGCCGCGATTCGAGACGAACGGGACGTGGGAATGCCCGCAAAATACGAGCTGCGCGCTCTCCTTCGTGGCGAGCCGAAGCACCTCCGCGCGGAGCTTCGCCCCGTAGACGGCGATATGGGTCACCAGCACGTTCACGAGCGCGCCTCGTTCGTCCTCCACTTGCACGACCGCGTGATCGGGCACGTCGTTCACCTTCACGTCGATGTTGCCTCGGACGGCCACGACCTCGCCGTAGGGCCGTAGCATCTCGAGCACCGACAAGTCCCCGATGTCGCCGGCGTGGACCACGAGGTCGGGCGCGATCTCGCCGAGGCGCTCGCAAAGCTTAGGGTGCGGACGCGAGTGGGTATCGGCGACGACCGCGACCCGCAGGGGGCGCCCCACCGGCACGCGCACGCGCCGTCGAACGAGCGACTTCATAGGCTGCCGAGGTACGAGACCTTCGGTGGAGCGCCGGAGTCGGGGAAGAACACGGTGATCGGCGCTGGCATGCCCGCGACGCCATCTCGTTTCGCGACGAAGTAGTCGACCGTGCGTCCCTTCTCGCCAGTAGGGCCGAACCCGATCGCCGTCACCTTGCCTGGCCGCACGCGCGTGATCTTCACCGGCGATGCATACCCCGAAGCCGCCGCGAACGCCTTCTTGAACGAGAACGTGCGCGTATCGGCGGAGAGATCGGCGCCGGTCGAATCGAGCAGGCTCTTGTGCAAGTACGGGATCGCCGCGCGCGCGGCAGAGGCCTCGTCGCGGCTCGAAACGAGCGCCGCGAACGTCGCGTCGAGGAGCGTCGCCGCTCGCGCATCGTCTTGGGCCGAGGGCGGAGGAGCGACAACGCCGTCTCCGCCCGCCGTGGGCTCTCCTCGACCCGTGGATCCACCGTTCGACGCCGGCGCGCCCGATCCGGCGGGTTGCAACGAAGGGACGTTGGCCGCCGTGGCGCCCCCACACGCCACCAGCGAGGACGCGATCACGGCGGAGAGCGTGGATCGATAAAAGTGCATCGGGCCATCATCGCCCGCTTCGCCTCACGCGCACCAGACGCCATCTCCCAGCCGCCGGCGGACGCCGCCGCGCTCAAGCCCCCGGCGGATGCAGGCCATGACAAAAACAGAGCGTGCGTGAGTCGCGGTGAGTCGTGGCGAGTCGCGCGAGAAGCCCTCACATCGAGCCGACGTTGTCCGCGAACTGTTTCGCCGCCGCGCCCGCGACCGCCTCGAGGAGCTGATCTTCTGCCCCCCGCGAGCCAGGGCTGACGCCGGACATCGAGGCCGACTTTCCGCTCGGCGCGATCAACGATTTTCCCGGATAGGAGAAGATCGCGATGTTCACCTTCACGCGAAGGCTCCCACCCGAATAATCGAACTTCTCGACCGAGATCGAGAGGTAGAACCCCTTCGCCTTTCGCGACGAGAGGGCCTTCTTCGCGGCGTCTGGCGCTTCGCGCATCGGCGCGAGCTGAAAGTCGCTGCCCTCGAGCTTCGCACGCACGGCCTTGAGGACCACGGCCTCGACCTCCGGCGTGGGGCGGTCGGCCGCGTTCGAAACCTGCGAGAGCGCGACGTAGTACTTCGCGTTCGGGTGCTGCGGGGCATCGAACGTTCCGCCTCCCCCCGCGGGAGGAGCGCTGCCGCCCCCGGCAGGACCGCCGCCGCCTGCCTCTATCCCTTGAATCGCGCGGGTAAGCTGCAGCTTTGGGCCATCGGCCGTTTCGACCGACAGGCGGGCCTTCAAGCACCCGAGCGACGACGTTCGGTTCAGACGACGAAGCGCAGACGCGGCGGACACGCGGACGATTTCGGCGCCGTTCGAGAGCTCGGTGCAGAGCGGGGCGACCGCTTCATCGTCGTTGGTGGCGCCGAGCTGGAGCACCGTCGCTGCGCGGACACGCGGGTCGCTCGCGGCGGCGAGGCGCGGCTTGAGATCGGCGAGCCGCGGAGCCGCGGGCTGCGCGAACGCCTGGCTGGCGGGCGCGAGCGCGACCACGCCAAAGCCGAGGGCGAGAAGTGACGACCGAAGCCAATGCCCACCTCGCATGAATGGTTTCACGGTACACCGAACGCTTTCCCCTGGACAGAGGCGAGAGCCGCAAAGATCCTCGAGACGCCGTGCCCGTTTCCCCACCTTCTGCTCCATTGCAGCGTCATCGTTCGCGTCCACGTGCGTCGACGACACGACGTCGTTGCGCGTCGCCCGTTCGGGTGACCGTGCCGCCGCGAGCGGGCGAAGACTTCGCTACAGCGCAACGAGCCGTCGCGCCCGAGAGCGCCTCGCCCGCGGGCATCTGCGAGGACCACCTCGCACCGAGGGCGCGAGTCACGAGCGAGCGCAGAGTGGATCATGGACAACTCCATTCGACGTCTCCGAGTGGAAAAACTTCAGCCGTCCCCTGCGACGGCGCGAACCTTTCGCCTTCCTCAACAACGGCGCTCGCGCGCTCGCTCACGATCGCCCTCGCGTGCTGGATAGGCTTATTTTCCACACGTATCGCACACGCGGAGACGTTCTCGGTACGCGGCGAGGGTGGCTTCGAGGCACGCGCGACGCGCGACGAAGGGGACCTCGTGCTCCAGGGTGCGCTCCGCGACGACGTCGGTGAGCCAATCGGCAAGCAGCCCGTCACCGTGCGCATCACGCACGACGGCCAAGGCGACGACACCAAGGCGCCCCTCGACGCGCTTCGGCTCGCGAAGAGCTGCGGCCTCTCTTCGATCACGATCGCGCAAGACACGCTCCAGGTGGAGACCGATCCGGGGGGTCGCTTTTGCCTCCGTGTCGCGCTCGCGAAGGAGCGCTACAAAGCGGAGCTCGCGTGGAAGGGCGCTTCGTTCCTCGAGGCCGCGAAGCTCACCGTGCCGATCGACCTCGGGCGACGCCCGCTCTACGTCGCGTTCGATCCCACGCCGCGTGTGCTCTCCCTCGACCGCACCCCGGCGCGTTTCTCGGTCCTCGCGGAGAGCCAGGAGAACGGCGCGACGCAAGCGGCTTCCGGACTCAAGCTCGTCGTCGCGACCGGCAAGGGCGGGTCCGTTCCGCTCGCGACGGTGACGACCGACGCACGCGGCCGCGGCTCGGTCGACGTGGACGCGACGAAGCTAGGACCTCCCGGCGCTCACGAGCTATCGCTCTCGTTCGCCGGCGATCCGGACACCGGCCCTGCGAGCGTGGTCGTCCCGCTCGAGGTGCGCGCGAAGGTGAAGCTCACCGCGCCTTCCCTCGAAGGCGCATCGTCGCGCAACCCCGAGGACGGGATCCCGATCGACGTGACCGTCGATACGGTCGCAGGCCCAGTCCCGGAAGGCGCGGTCGAAGCGCGGGTAGGCGATCTCGTCGTCGGCGCAGGAAAGGTCGAGAATGGCCGCGCGAACGTGGTCGTGACGTTCGCCGAATCGGGTCGTCGCGAGCTCGAGGTGCGCCTCCGCTACTTGCAACAATCGCCCTACTACGAGCCCGGCCCAGAGGTGGTCGCGTCGCTCCCCGTGAGCGGCCCGAGCCCCCTCACGCGTGTCCCGCTCGCGGTCGCGGGCGCCCTCGTGCTCGGGTGGCTCGTGCTCGGAAGGCGACGCACGCCAAGGTCACGCCCTCGCGCCGAGACACGCGACGATCGCAAGCCGATGCTGCACGCCGGGCTCGAGGTCCTCGAGACTCGCGCCTCCGCAAAAGATGCAACCTACACGGGTATCGTGGAGGACGCTCACGAGGGCAACGGCATCGCGCGCGTCCGTGTGTGGGTCACGCGCGGCTCGTTCGTGGGCGAGGAGATACGCGTGAGCGTCGTGACCGACGACGACGGCAGGTTCGCGTTCAGCCTCGAGGGCACGCTCTCGAGCGACGCCCTTTCCGCCGAGGGGCCGTTCCACGCGAAGCTGACGACCAAGGTCCCTGCCCCGGGGGACCTTCGAATCACGCTCGTGACTCGAAAAAGGAAGCTCCTCGAGCGTCTCGTGGCGTGGGCGAAGCAGCGCGGAGCTCCGTACGATGCGCGTCCGGAGCCCACTCCTGGCCATGTCAAGAGGGCTGCGCGAGAAGACGACGTGGCGACCTGGGCCCGAGCGGTCGAGGAAGCGGCGTTTGCGGGCCAAGAGGTCGACGAGCGCGCAGAAATCGAGATTGATGCACTCTTTCCGGGTCGTGACGCGAATGCCGAGGCGCGGCGGAGCGCGGAACCGAAGCAAGAAGTGCCGAAGGGCCCGAAGCTCGGTTGACGTGCGAGGGACGGGGTTTCTATAAGGGACGCCGGTTTCGCAACGAGGCCCAAGGAGCGCGATGGATAACCCGGTAGCAATCGCCGTCATCATCCTGATCGTTTTGGCGATCGGCGCTTTTGTCGTGCTCAGGAAGAAAGCCCCCGAGCTTCCTGCCGCGGAAGAGGAGCCCAAGAAGCCCGAAGCGAAGAAGCCGGAGCTCGAGGCCAAAAAGCCCGAGCCGGCCAAGGCCGAGCCCAAGAAGGCCGAGCCGAAGGCGACGACCCAAGACGCAGAGCCCACGAAAGCCGAGCGGAAAGAGCTCGCGTCGACCGCGCTCGAGGCCCCGCAGGCCAAAGCCAAGGTTCGCGAGGAAGACATCCCCGTCGACGAGGCCCCCGCCGAAGAGTCGAAGGCTACCGTCGGCACGCCCACGTCCAAGCGCGACGTCGCCGGGCTCCGCAAGGGTCTCGCGGCTCCGCGCAAGGGCTTCATCGCGCGCCTCGCGGCCCTCTTCACCGGCAAAAAAGAGATCGATCCCGCCATCTTGGAGCAGATGGAAGAGGTCATGATCTCGAGCGACGTCGGCGTGAAGACCACGCAGGCGATCCTCGAGCGCCTCCGGGAGCGCCTCGAGCGCAAAGAGCTCGACGACGGCGCAGCCGTGTGGGCCGCCCTCCGCGCCGAAGCGACGCGCATCCTCTCGGTGGAGCCCGCGAAGCCGCCGGCCGGACGCCCCCTCGTGCTCCTCATGGTCGGCGTGAACGGCGTCGGGAAGACGACCACGATCGGCAAGCTCTCCACCAAGTGGAGCGCCGACGGCCGCAAGGTCATGCTCGCCGCGGGCGACACCTTCCGCGCCGCCGCCGTCCAGCAGCTCGAGGTGTGGGGCAAGCGCGTCGGCGCCGAGGTGGTCCGCGGGAAAGAGGGTGCCGATCCCGGCGCCGTCGCTTTCGACGCGACCACGAAGGCAAAAGAAGCCGGCGTGGACGTGCTCCTCGTCGATACCGCGGGTCGCCTCCACACGAAGGCGCCCCTCATGGACGAGATCAAAAAGGTGCGCAAGACGATCGCAAAAGCGATGGATGGCGCGCCCCACGAAACTTTTCTCGTGCTCGACGCGACGACCGGGCAGAATGCGCTCACTCAAGCCCAGCTCTTCAAGGAAGCGCTGGACCTCACCGGCATCGTGCTCACCAAGCTCGACGGCACGGCGAAGGGCGGCATCGTGCTCGGCATCTGCGACGAGCTCAAGGTCCCGGTCCGCTACGTGGGCTTGGGCGAGCGCGCAGAAGACTTGCGCGAGTTCCACGCAGGTGACTTCGTCGAAGCGCTCTTCGGCCAAGCAGACGAAACCGATTCATGAGCTGCCATTCCTCTGCAATGCAGACCCAAAATATGCCGCGAAGAAAAGTTCGTAGTCGCTTGGTTGGATTGTCGTTGATTGAGCGAAATCGCGCATGGTATAGTCCCGCGCACTTTCGCTGTACGCCTGATTCCCCAATTGTTCTAACTAGTTACGCACCTTGAAGGGTAAAGCGGCAGAAGGGGTTGCGATGAAGCAGGCTGGGAACACCCCGCCGACTTCCGAAGGTGCGTTCCACCACGGCGGTCATTGGCGCGGTCATTGGCGCGGTCGAGGGAATATGAAGAGCATTCGCCGCGTAGCGGTTTGCCTTCTCGCGGTGGCGCTCGCGGCCGTTCCGCTCGTGGCAAATGCCCAAAAGGGCGGGAAGAAGCCCACGCCGGCTGCGGCCGGGGGAGCTGCGGGAGCAGCTTCGGGCACACCTGCCCCGGCAGGGACGGACACGATCGAGGTCGACGATCCGAACGCACCGAAGGACCCCAACGCGAAGCCTCCGGAGACGCCTCCGGCCGATCCGAACGCGAACGCGGGCGGCGGTGGCATCTGCGATATCGATCCGACGGCCTGTCCGAAACAGTCCGACATCAAAGCGCTCGCCGACAAAAAGGTGAACGCCGAGGTGTACGCGGTGGAGCAGGAGTTCGCCCTCAAGAAGGGCCGCTTCGAGCTCAACCCGTACGGCGCGGTCACGTTGAACGACCAGTTCGTCAGCCACCCGGCTTTCGGCTTGACGGCCAACTACTGGATCACGAACGTCCTCGCGATCGGCATCAACGGCAACTTGTTCGCCGGCCTGAACGTCGACTCGGACTTCAACTTCCAGAACCGCCGCGCCACCCGCGTCGCGGTACCGCTCACGGAGTACCAGTGGAGCGCGGCGGCCCAGTTCACGTACGTGCCGATTTACGGCAAGTTCGCGGGCTTCAACGCCTTCATCTTCAACTACGACGTCTACGCCCTCGGCGGCGTGGGTGCGCTCGCGACGCGGCCTATCGCGGTCATCGACCCCGACAACCGCAAGTTCGAGAGCTTCACCCCCAAGATCGACTTCAACGTCGGCCTCGGGCTCCGAATCGCTTTCAACAAGTGGTTCGCCGCGACCCTCGAGCTCCGTGATCACATTTATATCGAGCAGCTCGAGAGCATCGTCGTCCCGCGTAGCCAAACCGAGCAGACGAATCCAGACACCTGGTTCGGAGACAAGCCGCTCACGAACCACATCCAGGCCCAGCTCGGGGTGAGCGTGTTCTTGCCCTTCGGCTTCGAATACCGGTTGCCCCGATGAGCGCGGAGAACTCTGTCATGAAGCGGCATAACCTCCGTAGCGCGGCTCGATTCGTCGTCGCCGGCATCGTGGCCCTCGGGGTCCTCGGTGCGTCTCGCTCGGCCAAGGCCGAGGAGATTCAAATCACGGGCCCCCTCGCGGGTGCGCCCCCTGTCCGCAAGCTCCGCTTGCAGCGCCAAGGTCGCTTCGAGATCGCTCCGTCGTTCTCGTTTACCCTCCTCGACGAGTACCGCCGCACGATGGTGGTCGGTGGCTCGCTCACCTACAACGCGTTCGATTGGCTCGGGTTCGGTGTGTGGGGCGGCTTCGGCGCCATCGCTCCCCTCACCGCCTTGAGCGACAACGTGAACGAATCGTCGCCGCGCAACACGCGTACGGCGGTGAACGTCGGCAGGGACTTCGGCGCGCAAGTGTCCAAGCTCACCTGGATGGTCGTCCCGCAGGTTCAAGTGGCCCCGTTCCGCGGCAAGCTCGCCATCTTCGGCAAGCTCTTCGTCGACACGGACCTCTACCTCCACCTCGGTCTCGGCTTCCACGGCCTCGACGAGCGCGCCGACTGTGACGGCGGCGGCTGCGTCGGCGCCGACAAGACGATGAACTCGCGCGTCGCGATCTCCCCGAACTTCGGCCTCGGCTTCAAGTTCTACACGAACAACCTCGTGAACTTCGGGCTCGAGTACCGCGCCTTCCCGTTCTCCTGGAACCGCGCCGGCTTCGACCAGCGCGGCGGCGGGAACGACGGCAAGTTCCCGGACCAGAAGGTTAACGGCGACGACCAGACCTTCAAGTTCAACCAGATGATCTCGCTCTCGGTCGGCTTTGCGCTCCCCGCCAAGCCGAAGCTCAGCGAATAGCCACGTCGCCCACGACGTGACCACGCCCGCGGCGCACACGCTCCGCGGGCGTTCTCTTTTTTGTTTGGGAAGCGAACGGAGCCGGTCGGCAGAACGGAGGCGATGCTCGAGCGTGCATGCTGCACGTATCGCGTGGCGCGACGAGCGCCGCCCCATTTGGACTTCACGACGCGGGCGAGGTCCGCCTCTCGCTCAGCGCTCGCGCTCTTCCTCGACGTCGCGACGGGCGATGTTCTCGGCGGCCACACGCTGCGCCGTGACGAAGGCGTGCGCGGCGAGGCGAGCGTAGGCGTCGACCCGTGTGTAGACGTGGTTGCCGGAGGCGGAGCAGCTCCCTCCGCGGGACACGACGCCGACGACTTCGCCGGTGGCCGCGTCGATCGCGGGGCCGCCGGAGTCACCGCGGCAGGTGGCCTGGTCGACCTCGAACTCGCGAGGCCCGAGGACAGCGCCGGTGCGCGCGTTGGCGGCGGGGCCGATCGTGAGAATGGTGCTGTCGTTGCGCGCGACCTTCATCCCGACGATGTTCGCGGGACCGCCGCCGAAGCCGACAGGCACGACGTGGTCGCCAGGCTCGACCGGGCTATGGAGCCGCATCGGGAGGATCTTGGCGTCGATCGGGCGATCGAGGACCAAGAACGCGACGTCCGCGTCGCAGAGGACCTGGCTCTTCGGGTGGAGGGTGCGCTCCGCACGCGCGACCGGCGCGTCGCTCTCGGGACGAACCACTGCGCCTACGTAGATCGAAATCCGACCGGGATCGACGTCGGCCGAGAGGTGCACGCCGTTGTGCGAGCGACCATCGGCGTCGCACGACGGAGTCGCGGTGAGCGCGCGCGAGACGCAGTGTCGCGCCGTGAGCACGAGGTTCGGAGCGACGAGAGCTCCCGAGCAGAGCGTGACGTGGTCGCCATCTTCCGCCGACGTCGCGACGGCGACGACGCCGCGCTGTGCCTCGACGAGGACCCACGGCGCTGCGGGCTCCTTCGCGTTGGACCTTCCGCAGCCTGCCCCGGCGATCGCCAGGACGACCGCACCGAGCGAAACGAGGCGGAGCTTCGCCCCGACGCCTCTTGGGCCCCACCTTGCCGACTCGACCTGCATCGACATGGCTTTCCTCGACTTTCGAGGCACCTAATCTCGGGTGCCAAGTACAAGTGTGATGCGTGAATCGCGCCTGCGGAAGGGAGGAACCGTCACTTCTTTTCGTACCCCTGCTTCTCCTTGCGCGAGATCGCGCCTCAGCTAAAGGGTCGCGCGGCACCGCCGACCATTCATGCAGAATACACATTCACCGGCGATGCCGCGTCGGCAAACGCGGACGTCCGCAGCGAACGGAGCTTCGTTTGTGCGGCAATGGTGAAGGTCTGGCCGGCGAGGTCGCTACGCGGACCGCGCGCCGGAGACAGCGCCGGTAGCACGCGCGCTTCGCCGTGGCGCGCGATCACGAGACGATCGTGGCGGGACGCTTCAGTGACGGTGACCCTCGAGCTGAGCGTTGAGCTCGGCACCGACGAGCAGCGCGAGGCTCGTGAGCCAGAACCACATGAGCAGCACCGCCACCGCCGCGAGGCTGCCGTAGTAGAGCGTGTACTGCCCGAGGCGCGTCACGTAGAACGCGAATCCCCAGGAAATAATGAGCCAAAGCGCGATCGCGAGCATCGCGCCGGGCCACACGCGGCGGGTCACGTTCTTCGGTGACTCGACCGCGAAGCGGTAGAACGCGGCGACCCCGGACACGCTGAGCACGAGGAAACACACGAGCGCGAGGGCGCGGTCGACACGCGCACGAACGCGCTGCACCCTCGGCGCGGGGGAGGCGATCGCGTCCCCGCCGTCGGCAGCGGACGAAGCGGACGCGTCCGCCGCAGGCGCATCTGGAGGGTCGTCGAGCGGCTCACCGAGCCCCTCCTTCGCGACCTGCGAGATCGAGTCGAGCCCGACGGAGGCGAACGCGACGAGCGCGGTCGCGGTGAGCCCGACGAACACGAAGGCGAGCGAATAGAGCCTCTTTTTCCAGTACGGACGACGAATAGGGACCGACAACGCGCGCTCGAACGCGTCCATCATCCCGTGCACTCCGGACGACGCGAGCCACAAGAAGCCGACCACCGCGAGCGGCGCGGCCGAGAGATCCGTCGCCGCGAGGCGCTCGAGCTCGCGCTTCCCGATTTGTGCGACGGCGTCCGGCGCGGTCTCGAAGACCGGCGCGAAGAGGACCTCCACGCCGCGGGCGCGCGCGACGTGCCCGAGGACCCAGCCCACCACGACGAGCAGCGGGAGGAGGCTCAAGAAAAAATGGAACGCCATCGCCGGCCCCGCGCTGAGGCCGTCGTGGATGTAGAGCCCTTCGACGAGCCTGCGGAGCGTACGCAAGAGGCGCCATCCGAGCGGCGCGTCCTCCGGGAGCGCAGGGGTTAGCTTGCGGAGCGCCGTCGCGGTCTCGCCCACGGGACGAAGATCCGGCGCGTCGGCGGCTTCCCCTTCGACAGCCGGGAGCGCGGACATGGTGGCGTCACGCGCAGCTCGGCGGGCGTTCGCTTCGGCCTCGCCGATCTCACGTTCGTCGCGCGCGGGGTCGTTCATGCGAAGCGCGTAGATGCTCCCGTCCGCCGAGAGGATGTGTCAAGCTGTCGTCGGTGCGCAAAGCTTACTTCTCCCTCTTCTTGGCGGTATTTCCAGCGGTCGCTCTCGGCATCACGGCGTGCTCCGACGGCCTCCCGGACGACACCGCTCCCTCGCAGGACGCTTCCGTGGATCGACCTCGGCGCGCGAGCCCGGTGATCATCGACGCGTCGTGCCCGATCGTGGTGGAAGATCACCCGCTGCTCGATAGCCCTCACGTCGCGATCGACACTCCCGTGACCTACAACTCGAACCCGCCCACGAGCGGCCCGCACTACCCGGTCTGGGCGGCGTACCAGGAGTACACGAAGCCGGTCGACCGCCGCTACTACGTGCACGACCTGGAGCACGGCGGCGTGGTGCTCGCGTACAACTGCGACGCCGCGGGCGACGCGGGCGCGAAGGTCGTGTGCACGCAAGTGATCGAAGGGCTGCGCGCCGCGATCGCCGCACTCCCGAACGATCCGCTCTGCAACGGCGAGGGTGTGCGCGTGCGCGCGATCCTCACCCCCGATCCGTTGCTCGACGTGCCGATCGCGGCAGCGGCGTGGGGTCAGACGTACCGCGCGCAGTGCCTCGATTTGCCCTCTCTCGTCGACTTCGTGAAGACGAGCTACGGCTTCGGGCCCGAGTCGCTCTGCGCGAACGGGCAGCCGCAGCTCTGAACGCGCAGCGGTAGTCAGATGCCTTCGTGCGGGTTGTCTGCACTGGGCGTCGCGGTCGGCGCGGCGGCAGGCGGCGCGGTCGGCGCGGGTACGTGGACCTCTGGCGCGGCGTTCGCGACCTCTGCGGAAGGCGCGCTCGCGGGTGCAGCGACGGGGACGGGGACCACGACACTCACGGGGCCGGCCGGGGGCGCGCTCGGTGAGGGTGCCCCTGGGGCCGTAACCTCGGTCGCGACCCCTTCGGAGGGTGTGGCGACGCTCGCGGCCGCGGGCGGTTGAGATGCCTTCGTTCGAGCCGCCGCGTGGTCGTCGGCCTGCTTTCGCTCCGCGGCTTCTTCGTCGGCGACGCGCTCCTTCGCGATCGTCTCTTCGGCCTTCTCGGCCCTTTCGCGAGGCGTGTCGGGGGTGGAGCCGAGCACCTCGCGCTGGATCGTGTTCGCGACGTTCTCGAACGCGCGGCCGACCTCGCGCGCACCGGAGGCGACGACGCCCTCGATTTTTTCGGTCGGCACCTTCGACGCGGCGGTCTTCGCGGCGGTGCCGACGACACGCGCGCCGGAGAGCACGACGCTCTCGATCGCGGCGAGGGGCACCTTCTCGCTCGCGTGCTTCGCGGCGTCGCCCACTTTCTGCGCGGACGAGAGCACGACCTTCTCGATCTCGGCGGTCGGCACCTGGTCGACGGCAGCGCGCGCGCGCTTGAAGAGCGAGCCGAGCCCCTCGGACACCTCGGTGAACACGTCCTTCTTTTTCTCGTCGCTCATAGGCCCATGATGGGTTTTGCGTCGTGCGGTGTAAAGCCGTGGCACAACGACCGCCGAGAACGGAGGAAGCTCGCCGATGCCCTACCGAGCGCGATCAAGAACGTCGATTTGTACATTCATTTCAATAGGTTCCTTCGTGTTCGGGGTGGCCTGCGCGGGTCCGTCGACCGTGAACGCGCCGACGGCGGAGCGAGGACAGCCGGCGAACGTCGCTGCGCTCGAGTCCGACGCGGGCCCGCCGGCGGTCGCGACCGAGAAGGGCCCGGGCCCCAACATCACGCGGATCCCGATGCCCCTTTGTGGGTGCTCGCTCTGCAACCCCGTCGTCTCGGAAGACACGTGCAGCGTCGACGCGGACTGCGCGCCGGCGACCCCGTGTCACGCGGAGGCATGCGTCGCAAAAGGGAAAGCGAAGGCGCTCGCGCCGGGTGCCTCGTGCACCGCGATCCTCCGCTGCGACACGGCCGACGCGAACGCATGTGGGTGCCGCGAGGGTCGCTGCGCGCTGTTCGCTCGCCCGAAGTGAAACCGCGAAGCGAGACCCACCCGCGGCTCAGCGACGAGCGATCTTCGCGGGCTTCTCTTTGTTCTCGGGCGTGAGGCGGGTCTCGCTCGAGCGGGGCTGGTGCACGTGCGCGGTGCAGCGGTTTCGCCCGCTCCGCTTCGAGACGTAGAGCGCCTCGTCGGCCGCTTTGAAGAGCGTATCCCAGGAGCCGCCCGCCTCCGGGAAGGTAGACATACCGACCGAGCAGGTGACGGTGACCTTGCCGTTCTCGGTGGGGAAGCTGGTCTTCTCGAGCTCTTCGCGAATGCGCTCGCCGAGCAGCATCGCGCCCGCTTCGTCGGTCTGCTCGCAGAGGACGACGAACTCTTCGCCGCCGAAGCGAGCGACCACGTCGGTCGAGCGCTTTTGGCGCTTCAGGATCTCGCCGAGGCCCTTGATGACCACGTCGCCGACGTCGTGCCCGTAGGTGTCGTTGACCTTCTTGAAGAAGTCGATGTCCGTCACGAGCACGGAGAGCTTGCGTCCGAAGCGCGCAGCGGCCGCGATCTTCGCGTCGGCGGCGTCGAACATGGCGCGCTTGTTGAGGAGCCCGGTGAGGCCGTCGGTCGTCGCCATCGTCTCGAGCTTCGCGACCATCCGCGCGTTCGAGAGCGAGACGGCGAGGTGGCTCGCGAGCACCTCGAGGGTGGGACGAACGGAGTCGCCGAACGCGTGTTTGCGACGCGCGCCGAGGATGAGCGTGCCGAGCGGCCGATCATGGAGCACGAGGGGGAGCACGAGGAGGCTGGGGAGCTTCGGCCAGGGGAAACGCTTGCCGAGAACGACCTGGTGCGCGGGATCGTATTCACCCTTGTAGGGCAGCGGAAACTTGTTCTGCACCACCATCGAGACGAGCCCGGTGTTGTGGGTGAACTTGCTGCCGACGAACTGCTCGATCGACGCGTCGTCGCACTCGGCTGCCACGATTTCATGCATCTTGCACGATTCGTCCCACACCGTGACGGCGGCGAGATCGAAGCTCGCGATCTCTCGCGCGGCGCGAACGCCGGCTTGCACGACGTCCTTCTCGCTGAGGGCGGCGCCGAGGGCCTGCGCGGCGCGATAGAGCTTGCCCTGCTCGACCTTCGCGCGCTCGAGCTGGAGGAACACGCGCTCGTTTTGGATCGCGCGGAGGCAGTACCGAGCGGCTTGAGCGGCGAGCTCTTGCTCGTGGGGCGAGAACGGCCGGTTGTCCTTCCGGTCGATGACGAGGAGGCCTCGCAGCTTCTCTTCCCGCGGCGTCTCCTTGACCGCGAGCTTCTTGCCGCGGGTGTCGTCGGCGAGGGCGGCTTCTTCGATCACGGGGAGCGCGCAGAGCACGCGCACGGGGCACGGGCCGGAGTAGTACGGCACCTTGAACGTGGGGCGCAGGTTCTCGAGGGTGACCCGCTCCCGCTTCGCGACCGCCGCGCCGAGCACGCCGTCGCCGACCGAGAACGGCGCGTCGTGCACGTCGTCCGAGGCGGTCGAAAGCTCGCTGATCCGGAGGTGGGTGCCGGCGTCGTTCTTCCAAAGCAGGACCGCGGTGTGGAGGTCGAGGGTGCGACGCAGGAGCTCGAGTGCATAATGCACCGATTGGTGGATCTCCTCGACGCTCGAGCGCGCGAGGCGATCCTCGGTGTTCTTCTCGCTGCCTTCGCCGGCGCCGAGGAGCCGGTAGCTCCGGGCGTCGTCCTTGAGCTTCTTGAGCTCGTCGTCGAGCTTGGCGCGGGAGAGCACACGCACACGAGCGGCTTCGGCGCGAAGGAACGCGACGTTGAGCGCGGTGAACGCGGCCCCGAAGATGGCGCGCGGAATCAAGGGGGCGAGGCTCTCGAAGGTGCCGAACCTGCGCACGAAGGCCTCGTACCCGAGCGCGAAGACGAGGGTCGTGCCGGCGGCGCCAGGCCGCGCGAGCGCAGCGACGAGGGCGAACAGCACGAAGATCGACGGCGAGAGACGCCCGTCGAGGCTCCCGTCGAACCGCGCCAAGAGGTGGAGCACCAGCGTGGCCGCGAGCGCGCCTGCCTCGAAGTCGACGAGGAACGGGGCTTCGCCGGTGACCTTCACCCGCGCCCGCACCGCCCGCGCGAGGACCACGAAGAACAAGCCGAACGCGATCGCGTCCGTCGTCGGGCTTCGGAGGCTCCCGATGGCGGCGAGGTAGGCGGAGAGACCACCTATCGCAGCGAGGGCGACTCCCTTTCGTGCCGCACGGCGAAGAGAGAGGACGGCCACGACCAAGGGTTCCATCGAGCTTTCTTCCGCTATCAGCTCGGGTTCGAACGGGCCCAATTTCTGGTCACGAACGGCGCGATCTCGCGGTTTTTCGGCCGCGCCGTGTGACGAGTCGTTGTAACGTACGCGCGTGAACGACGAGGCCCCCGCGAAGGACGCGGAGCGCGCGACGTGGGCATCCCGCGCCAAGGAGCTCCTCTTCGGGCCTCCCGAGCTCTCCGAGGCAAAGGTGACACGAGCGCTCGTGGCCCTGTGCCTCGTGGCGTACGCCGCGTGCGTGATCCACGCGCGAACACCGCGCGCGATCCTGGTCGTCCCCCAAGAGACGATGCTGCTCTTCGGGGCGAACTTGGCGTCGCTCACGGTCGGCGATCGGCGGTTCGAGTCGCTCCTCGCGTCGTGCTTCCTTCACTTCGACTTCTTGCACCTCTCGTTCAACATCGTCGCGCTCCGTTCGGTGGGGCCGTACGTGGAGCGGTCGGTGGGCCCGGCGCGGTTCTTTCCTCTCGTGCTCGGCGCAGGGATCGCGGGCAGCGTGGTGAGCGCGCTCGTGGGCTGGACGGCGACCGAACGGCTCAGCGCGGGTGCTTCGGGGGCCATCTGCGGGATCATGGGCGCGGCGGCGGTGCTCGGGTACCGCACCCAAGGTCCGCGCGGGCCGCTCACCACGCAGATGGCGGTGTGGCTCGTCGTCACGATGGCCCTCGGCACCGTCGCGCACTTCGACAATTGGGCGCACGGCGGCGGTGCGCTCGCGGGCGCGCTCGTCGCGGCTTCTTGGCGGCGCGGATACACGTACGGAAAGCGCGCCGAGCGCGTGGTGGTCGGCGCATGTCTGCTCCTCGTGGTGGGCACCGCCGCCCGCGTGGTCCAGCGCGACCTCACCGATCGTTACCTGCTCCTCGGCATGGACGAGCGACTCCGGATCGCGGAGCACGCGCTCGCCCTCGGACGCTGCGACACCGCACGCGAAGCCGCCACCCGCGCGCTTCGTCTCGGGCGACGCGACAGGGTCGCGGTCGACGTCGCGACGCGGGTCCTCCGCCGCTGCGAAGAGCCCGCTTCGAGCGTCCGCGGCGCCCCTGCAAACCTATGATATCACTTAATTATCCTAGCCCGAGGCGCCGAACCGCGGCTCGCGCTCGGGGCCGGAGGGCGTGACGCATTCGTGCGCGACAGCGACGCCGCACGGGCTTCTTGTTCGAGAATCGGGCGCGCTGAATTAGTGTCTGTCGGATGACCGGGCTCCCCGAAGAGTGCACCCTCGACGTCCTCGACGAGGCGTACCTCACGACCTCCCACGCCGAGCAGCTCCGCGTCACGGTGGAAGCCGCGACGGCGCTGGGTGAAGCGCTCGCTGCGGGCCCACGCGCGCTCGCGGTCCGCACGCTTCCGCTCACGACCCTCCCCTACCCCACGCGCTACGCGTTCGGCGGCGCCGCGTTCTCTCCCGCGCCGTTCGTCACGATGACCCACCGCTGTCTGCTCGTGCAGTTTCTCCAGCGCGGCGAACCGAAGAACCTGCTCTTCAACCCGACCGACCTCGACGGCGCGCGCAAGACCCCCTTCTTCGAGAGGCTCGCGCGCGAGGTCGGCGACCGCGTCTCCTCGTGGATGGCGCACACGTTCGACCCGCTCGAGACGCAGCTCGCCGCGCTCGGTCTGTCCGCGAACGACATCGACTTCGTCGCGTTCGACCACTTCCACACCCAAGATCTCCGTCGCCTCCTCGGAACGAAGGACGGCGCGTTCACTCCGCGGTTCCCGAACGCGACGCTCCTCGCCCCGAAGGTCGAGTGGGACGAGTGGAACGATCTGCATCCCATGCAGCGTGCATGGTTCGTCGAGGGCGGGCGGAGCGGCGTGATCGAGAGCAACGTCCTGCTCACGTCGCGCGATTTGCGGCTCGGCGACGGGGTGCTGCTTCTACGCACTCCCGGGCACACGTCCGGGAACCAGACCCTCTTCGTGAGCACGGAGAATGGCGTGTGGGGCATAAGCGAGAACGGAACCTGCGCCGACAACTGGTCGCCCCTCGACAGCCGCATTCGCGGGCTCGCCTTCACCGCCAAAATGCAAGGCCTCGACGTGGTGCTCAACTCGAACACGCCCGAGCTCTACGCCCGGCAGTACACCTCGATGATGCTCGAGCGCAGCGTCGCTTCGCGTGTGTCTCGCGCGCCGGGGTTCGTGCAAATGCTCTCGTCGAGCGAGGTCACGCCCCATGTCACCGCGCCCGGGCTCGCGCCGACCCTCGTGTTCGGCGGGATCACCTCCGGCGAGATCACACGTTCGCGCATGGTGGCGGCGTGAGCGCGCCGCGTGTGCCCCCGTTCGCTTCCGCGTACCCCGAAGACGCCGAGCTCGGCCGCCTCGTCGCGCTCTTCGAGGCAGGAGACTACCTGCGTGCACGCGAAGGAGCCCTCGCCCTCGCGAAGGACGCCGAGCCGGCCCTCCGCGACGCCGCGCTCGACCTCGCCGCGCGCACGAAGCCGGAGCCCTCCGCGGCCCTCTTCTTCGTGTTCGCCGCGTTCCTCCTGCTCTCCCTCGCCGGCTACTGGACGCTCCACGACGGCCCCGATCCGCACGCGCCGAAAGAAAAACCCGCCGTCGAAATCGTGAAGTGAACGCCTTGACGAAACAGTGAACGTCGTTCACATTTCACGGGAGCCTAGCCCTTGGCGAGCTCGTGGAGGCGTCATGTCGGTCGGATTTATTGCGTCCGTGGCGGTGGGTGCGGTGGCGTGGAGCGCGAGCGAGTACGCGCTGCACAGGTTCGTGGGGCATGGGCCGCGACGAAAGAAGCCCGTCACGTGGGCGGAGAAGCTCTCGCCGACGAGGTTCCTCTATGCGTTCAACTCGGAGCACCTCGCCCACCACGCCGATCCGAGCTACTTCGCGCCGACCTCGCACAAGGTCGCGGCCGCGGTCGCGACGGTGACGGCGGGCATCGCCGCGCTGGGCCCTCTGCTAGGGGCGCGACGCGCGTTCGCGCTGAGCCTCGGCTTTTCGGCGACCTACGCCGCTTACGAGATCGTGCATCGCCGCGTGCACACCCACGCTCCGCGAAACGCGTACGACCGCGCCGTGCGTCGCCACCATTTGCTCCACCACCACAAAACTCCGAAGCTGAACCACGGCGTCACGAGCACCTTCTGGGACCACGTAACCGGCTCGTTCGACTCCGTGACGAGGCTGCGTGTTCCGCGCGGAGCCGCGCCCGCCTGGATGGTGGACGCGCGCGGCGACCTGCGCTCCGAGTACGCAGACGACTACGAGCTCGTGGGCCCGAAGATGCCGCGGACCACGAGCGAGACGCCGCGCGCCACCGCGTGACGTGCGAGGAGCGCACGACGCAGCGTGCCGTGTCGACCGAACGAGCGACCCGCAAGAGACGGCGCGTGTCGGGCATTTCGTAGCCTTCTGTGTATGCTTCGCCCCATGAGCCGCCCTTCCTTCCCCCTCCTCGTGCTCGCCCTCGGAACGTCGCTCGTCTCCGGAGTGGTGACGGCGTGTGGCACTTCGGCGACCACGCCCCCCGCCGAAACCGCGGCGCCGGCGAGCATCTTCGTGGTGCCGGGCGCGCTGAGCGAGCTGTCCGGCGAGGCGTTCTTCGATCACCCGTTCCCGAGCGATCTCCGGAGGGACGACACCGGGCACGCGGTCTACGAGGGCTTCTACGATCCGTTCCAGTCGACGCTCCTCCGTGACTACGTCGCGGCGACGCGGGGTTTGCTCTCCGGGTTCTCGCCCGCTGCGGCGATGTACATGCGCTTCACCGCCGACATCGATCCGTCGACCCTGCCTGCCGATCCGGGGGTAAGCGCGCAAACCGGGTCGTCGATTCAGCTCGTCGACGTGGACCCCGCCTCGCCCGATCGTGGCAAGCGAAGGCCGATCGAGATCGCGTTCCGCGCGCCGAAGGGGGTCTATATCCCGGCCGACACGCTCTCGGTGTTGCCGCTCCCGGGCATGCCGCTCCGCCCGAAGACCCGCTACGCGCTCGTGGCGACGAACGCGCTGAAGACCACCGATCAAAGGTCGTTCGCGCCCGCCCCCGATCTGGCCGAGGTGCTCGGGAAGAGCGCCGCGACGGCGAAGACGGAGAAGGTACGTGCACTCTACACGCCGGCCCTCGACGAGCTCGCGGCAGCAGGGATAACCAAAGACGCGATCGTTCACTTGACGGTGTTCACGACCAACGATCCCACCGAGGACCTCTTCCGCATCGTCGACAGCCTGAAGACTCAAGTCGCCGCTCCGACCGCAAAGGACATCGTCGCCAAAGACCAGGGCACGGGGTTCGACGTCTACGAAGGCAACTATGGGCCGACTCCCAACTATCAATCGGGGCAAGTGCCGTTCGCGAAAGAGGGCGGCGCGTTCGTGTTCGACGCGAAGGGCCCCGTCCTTCAAGGCACGTTCGACGTTCGATTCTCCATCGTGATCCCGAATTCGGAGAAGTGCCCCGAGCCGGCGACCGGATATCCGGTGGTCATTTACGCGCACGGCACGGGCGGTGACTACCGCAGCTCGCTCTCCAAGAGCGTGGGCCCCTCGCTCGCCGAAGCGTGCCTCGCGACGGTCGGCACCGACCAGATTTTTCACGGCACGCGGCCGGGCGCTCCGCCGGACTCCGATCCGAACAAAGAGGGCAACATTCAGCTCCTCTTCTTCAATCTCAACAACCCTACCGCGGCGCGGACCAACGGCCGACAGTCGGCGATCGACGTCGCGCAAGAGGCGCGCCTCTTCACGGAGTCCGGGTTTTCGATCCCCGGTGCCGTGTCGCGGAACGGCAAAGACGTGAAGCTCGACGGGAAGAAGCTCACGTTTTATGGGCACTCCCAAGGCGGCCTCAACGGCCCGCTCTACCTCGCCGCCGATCCGTCGTCGCGCGGGGGCGTGCTCTCGGGAACGGGGAGCCTCATCACGATCGCGCTCCTCGAGAAGACCGAGCCGAAGCCGAGCGTCGCCGGCGCGCTGAAGACGCTCCTGTCGCTCACCAATCCAGACGAAGCGAAAGAGCTCGACCTTTTTCACCCCGTGGTGAACCTCGCGCAGGCGATCGTCGATACGACCGATCCTATCCACTATATGGGTCGCATCATCCAGCGCCCGCGCGAAGGCCAGACTCCGAAAAGCATCTTCGAGACCGAGGGCATCGGCGCCGACGGCAAGGGCGACAGCTACGCGCCTCCGCACGGGATCGAGGTCGGCGCGGTCGCGCTCGGCCTCCCGCGCCAGGCCCCGGGACTGTGGCCTATCCGTGAGGCGAAGTTCGCCGGGCTCGGCGACGTGACGGTGCCGGCAGAGGGGCTCGTCGGCAATCTCGGCGGCGGAATGGCCTCCGGTGTCTTGGCCCAGTACGCGCCGAAGAAGGGCTCCGACGGTCACTTCGTCGCGTACGACGTGCCGGAAGCAAAGAGCCAAATCGTGAAGTTTTTGCGCAACCTCTCCGACGATCCGAAGGGCAAAGTCAGCCCCCCCTGACGGCGCGCGTCCTCAGCCGTCGGAGACCGGCAGCGCGCTCGACGCGTAGAGCGCGGCGTACTCGGCGCTCGGCGGGATCGGCTTGATGACGTCGAGCAGCACGCCATCGGGCCCCTCGAAGATGAAGTGTCGCTGACCAAAGGGCTCGTCACGGAGGGTGCGCACCACGCGCAGCTTCGCGGCGACGACCCGCTCGTAGATGGCGTCTGGGCTCTCCACCTCGAAGTTGAGCAGGAGGCCGCGCGCGGGCTCGCGATGGGACTCCGGCACCGTGTCGTGCCCCGCCGCCACGATCCCGAGGTTTACGCCGGGATCGTCGACCGATTGGAGGTGCACGTACCAATCGGCAGTGAAGAGCGGCGCGAAGCCGAGGTGCTCCACATAGAACGCCGCGGTTTTTGCGACATCGTTCGTCATCAGCACGGGATAATAGGCAGTCGTTCTCATCACGGGCTCCTCTCGGTCGAACGTCTTCGCGCGACCCGATACCCGAACCATTAACATACAGGCTGTATGTATGCAACCTAAGGCTCCCCGCCGTTCGAACGCCGAGCGTACCCAAGCCATGCGCGCGCACCTCGTCGCCAAGGCGCGCGCCCTCTTCGCGGAGCGCGGCTACGCGGAGACGAGCACGCCGGACGTCGTCGCCGCGGCGGAGGTCACCCGTGGCGCGCTTTATCACCACTTCGAGGACAAGAAGGCCCTGTTCCGCGCGGTGGTCGAGAGCGAGGCTGCCGAGGTCGCGGAGCGGATCGATGCATCGAGCTCTGCCTCGTCGTCTCGCTCTCGTTCGAGCGCGATCGCCGCCCTCCTCGCAGGGGCGCGCGCGTACCTGCGCGCGATGGCGGTGCCGGGGAGGACGCGCCTTCTCCTCCTCGACGGGCCGGCGGTGCTGGGGCGAACCGAGATGGACGCTCTCGACGCGAAGCACGCCGCACGCACGCTCCGCGTCGGCCTCGAGGCATCGATGCGCGAGGGCGCGATAAAGAAGATTCCCCTCGACGCGCTGACGGGCCTCCTCTCGGCCGCGTTCGATCGCGCCGCGATCGCGATAGCGGAAGGCGCGCCGCCCGCGAGCTACGAAAAGGCGCTCGCGGCGCTCTTGGATGGGCTCGCCTCCGGGAGCGCCGAGTAACCACGAGCACGGGAGGGACGAAAACCGCGCGCTGCGGCGTTCGACACGGTGGTGCCGCCACCGAGCCTCGGGGGATCCGTCATGAACGCGCGCAGAAGTCTCGTCACGATCGTCGTCCTCGCCGCCCTCGTCGGTTGCTCGCGATCACGGGTCGCCGACAGCGACGTAGACGCGAGCTCCACACCCGCTCCTGCGGTGTCGTCGTCATCCTCGTCGTCGAACGGGGGCGGAGACGCGGGCTCTCCGGCGGCGCTAGCGGACGCGGCATTTCGCGCCCTATCGAAGCGCCTGTCGGAGCCCGACCGCCCCTTTTTCAGCGACAACTATGTATCGAACGAGACGTCGTACTTGCATGTCGCGGGCGCCCTCGCGCGGCAGCCGAGCGCGAACGAGGTCTACTTGGGAGTCGGCCCGGAGCAGACGTTCTCGTACGTCGCGCTCGTTCGACCGAAGCTCGCGTTCGTCATCGACATTCGGCGCGAGAACATGATTCTTCACCTCCTTTACAAAGCTGCGTTCACGCTCGCGACTTCGCGATCGCACTTCGTCGCGCTGCTCGTGGGCCGGCCCTACGAAGCCGCGACGTGCCCTTCGCCCGCGGCGACGATCGACGACGTGATTCGGCACGCCGAGAAGCTGGCCCCGACCGAAGCTTCGTATGCGACTGCCCACGACGAGCTCACGAAGTCGATCGCTGCGACGTGGGGTCCGCTCGACGCCACGGACCAAAAGAGCTTCGACACCGCCCACCGCGCCTTCTTCCAAAAGCAGCTCGACCTCTCCTTCGAGCTCAAGGAGAAGAACGGCCGCGCGTACCCACGCCTCCGCCAGCTCCTCGCCGCGACCGACCGAGCCGGGTCGAAGCGAGGTTTTTTGGCGACCGACGACGACTTCCGGTTCGTCGCGACGCTGGAACGAGAGAACCGCGTCGTTCCGTTCGTGGGCGATCTCGCGGGCGACCACGCCCTCGCCGCCCTCGCGAAGTACCTCACCGACGAGCGCTTGGTCGTGACCACATTGTATGTCTCGAACGTGGAGCAATACCTCTTTACGGGGCAAAAGCTCGCCACGTGGGCGAAGAACGTGGCCGCGCTGCCCACGGAGCCAAAGACCGTGATCGTTCGGGCGTACCTCGACCAAGGAAAGAAGCACCCCCGCGCGGTGGAGGGGCATCGCACGGTGACCTTGCTGCAGTATGCAAACGAGTTTACGACGCGCGAGGCGACGAAACCTTATGCGACCTTTTGGGAGCTCGTGAACGAGCCAGAAGCCGCGACGACCCGATAGCCGAGTAGCACAAAAGCGGGTGGCCCCGACGCTCCGGGCGCCGAGGCCACAGTTCGATACGAGGCGAGGTGCTCGTTCAGCTCGCGCGATTGGCGCGTTCGACCATCGCGTGGAGGAGAACGTTGCAGCCGGCGGTGATGTGCTCCGGCTTGGCGTCCTCGATTTCGTTGTGGCTGATACCGTCTTTGCAGGGAATGAACACCATGCCGGCGGGGGCGAGACGAGCGACGTAAACCGCGTCGTGACCGGCGCCGGAGACCGCATCCATATGGGAGTAGTCGAACATCTTGGTGGCCTTCTCGACCGCCTCGACGCACCCCTTCTCGAACTGGCAAGGTTTGAAATACGACACTTGCTTGAGCTCGATCGGGAGTCCGCTCTCTTTCGAGGTCTTTTCGATGAATGCCTTGATCTCGGCGTCCATCGCGTCGAGGTTCTCGTCGTCGATGTTGCGCAGATCGATCGAGAACTTTACCTGCCCGGGGATCACGTTGCGGCTGTTCGGGTGGATTTGCACGAAGCCGACGGTGCCGCGGCCGTGCGGCGGCCTGCGGTTCGCGATCGCGGGGACCTCTTGCATGATGCGGGTCGCGACTTGGAGCGCGTCCTTGCGGAGGGCCATCGGAGTAGGGCCGGCGTGGGCCTCCATGCCGCTCACCACGCAGTCGTACCAGCGCAACCCGAGCACGCCACGCACGACGCCGATGGTCTTGTTCGCGTCCTCGAGGACGGGGCCTTGTTCGATGTGGGCCTCGAAATAGGCGCCGACGGGGTGCTTTCCGGGCTCCTCGTCGCCGATGTAGCCGATACGAGCGAGCTCCTCCTTTACCGTCTTGCCTTCGGTGTCTTTCGCTTCGTATGCGTGCTCGAGGGTGAACGCGCCGCAAAATACGCCGGAGCCCATCATGACGGGGACGAAACGAGAGCCCTCTTCGTTCGTCCAAAAGGCGACCTCGATCGGGGCGTCGGTCTCGATGCCGTGATCGTTCAACGTGCGCACGACCTCGATCCCGGCGAGCACACCGTAGTTGCCGTCGAACTTGCCGCCGGTGGGCTGCGTGTCGATGTGGCTCCCGCACATGATCGGCGGAAGCGCGTCGTTTTTGCCTTTGCGGCGCATGAACACGTTGCCGATCTTGTCGATCGTGATGCTCATTCCGGCTTCTTTTGCCCACGAGGTGACGAGATCGCGCCCCTGCTTGTCGAGGTCGGTGAGGGCGAGACGGCAGACGCCGTCCTTCGCGGTCTTGCCAATTTTGGCGAGCTCCATGAGCGACTTCCACAGGCGATCGCCGTTCACGGTAATGGGCTTCTTGGTATCGGACGTGCTCATGCCTTCTCCTCCGGGAACGTTCGGATGTGGCAGTGTCGCAAGGGCGTTCCCGCGGTTCAACGACGGAGTGCGACGACGGGGCGGACCGCCCACACGACCCGCCGCGCGACCGTGTGCGTCAACGGAGCGGGCCGGGCATTTCACTGCCGCTCGGCGCGACGATGAGCCGCGTCCGAATGAGGCTCTCGCCCTCGCCCCTCGTGAAGACCAGGGCGCCGGCGCTCTTTCCGACCACCACACGCTCCGCCCGCCAGTCGATCGTGAGCGCCTTCACCGGATCGTCGACGAACGACGGAGATTGCGCGGCGAGCGTCCAGACGTTCTCGTCGCCGTAGAGGACACGCGTCGTGCGGTCGATGACGACCCAGAGCGGCCCGTTCATCTCGAGGAAGATCTCGCGCCGGCGCATGAAGCGCATGACGAGGACGTCGTTCCCGAAGGGTACCGGAGCCAGGAACGCGAGCTCGAAGAGCTCCACCGGCCGCTTCGGGGGCTGAGTCATCTCGCGCCCTCGCGTGCGTTCCTGGCCATCTCGAAGAGGATAGCACCGCGTCTCGGATGTGCCCGCCGAGGCGAACGAATCCCTCAGCGAGCCGAGAGACGCGACGCAATCCTGGCAAAGACGGGGGCTGCCGCGCGCCCGCCGGGCGCGTTGTCGCGTGGGGAGTCGACCCCGACGTAGATGACGTAGCGAGGCGCGCGCGAGGGCAAAAAGCCGACGAAGCTCGCGTAGATCTCCTTGCCGTTCTCGCTCGTGCCGGTCTTCCCGGAGATGCGCGCGGACGGAATCGCGGCGCGACCGCCGGTACCCTCTTTCGCGTAGACGACGTCCTCGAGGAGGACACGAACGCGCGCGGCGGTCTCCGGACGGAACACCTCACGGCCCTCGATTTTTCCGTCGACGAGCGCGCCGTACGCGGTGACGAGGGCGCGCGGAGTCGCTCGCAGCCCCTCCCCCGCCGCGACGACCGCGAGCTCGAAGTCGTCGTCGATGCGAGGAGGGAGGCCCGCGCCGAGACCGACGGACTCGAACGCACGCACGGTGCGTGCCTTCCCGAGGAGATCCGCGATCCGCGACGCGCCGACGTTGGAGGAGACCGCGAGCATGCCCGCGAGATCGAGCGCCCCGTGCGGCGAGGCGTCCGACAATTTCCGTGTACCGTACATGCGAGCGCCGCCACCGCAGTCGATCGCGGTCTTCGTGTCGAGGAGACCGGCGTCGAGCGCGGCCGCGACCACGAGCGGCTTCACGGTGGACCCAGGCACACGAGCCGTGTCCACGTCGCCCTTCGCCGCGAGCAGCACGTGATTCGTCGCGTCCATGACGAGCACGGCGGCGCCCTTGGCCCCGAGCTCGGTGACGACGCGCGATCGTTCCTCCTCCGCGATCGCGGCGACCTGCGCGTCCTCGCTCGACGTAGGCGCGGCGGCGGTGGTCGTGCTCGCTTTCTCGGCGTGGCCCGAGCCCGAACCCGAACCCGCTCCCGCGCACGCGACGAACGACAGCCCCGCGCCGAGCGTCGCGAGCGCCGTGAGCGAGCGCCGCCGCGACCACGTCGACGCGCGACCTTCGAGGAGAACCATGACACGGCGCTCGAGCTCCGATCCCATCCCGAAGGTCGTCGCTGGCGCGGGCGCGAGCGACTCGCGCGCGACGGCGACGAGGTGCTCGGCGACCGTGGTGGGCGCGATGCCGGAGCGGACCGCGCGTTCGTCCGCCGCCAGCTCGCACTCCCGCGACAAGCGCCGCGCGACGAGCCAGGTCGAGGGCGATGGCCAGTAGACCGCGCAGGCCAAGTCGGCCACGAGACGAACGAGGCCGTCACGAGACGACACGTGCGCGCGCTCGTGCGCGAGCACCACCTCGCGCCGCTCGTCGCTCCACTCGAGGGACGCCGGCGGGAGCAAGATGCGGTGCGCGAAGGTGCCCACCACCACGGGACCGTCGACGTCGGACGTGACCACGATCCCGGGCTCGAGGGCGGCACCACCAAGGCCGAGGCGCGAGGCGCGAGCGCGCGCGGCGACGAGGCGAACGACCAGCACGAGCGCGACCGCGGCCCAGAGCACGACGAGCACGACGAGCACCGAGTGCATCGAGGGGCCCCTCGCGTCGCGAGCCTCCGACGCAAGTGGCGCGACGCCGTTCGCCTGCGCGACGACGGGACCGTGCTCCGAAGGCTCGGCGAACGGGGCCCGCGCGCGCGCGACGACCGACGACGGCACGAGCCCCGCCGGCGCGAGCGACGAGACGAGCGGCGCGACGAGCGACAACCCGAGCGCGATCGTGAGGCACGTCCGCCGCGCCGCGGCCGGCGCACGGGACAAGAGCGGCATCGCGAGCAGCGCGAGGGCAGCGAGGGCGAACGCGCGGACGAGCGCGACGACGAGCAGGGCGATCATTTGGACTCCTTCTTCGCGCGGGTGACGGCGGCGGACAAACGCTCGAGCTCGGCCGCGGAGAGCTTGTCACGCGAGGTCTCCACGAGGGCGAGCACGGCCTCCTCGACCGACCCGCCGAAGAACGTGGACACGAGATGCGAGAGCGCCTTCTTCCGCGCCTCTCCGCGCGCGACGGCGGGGGCGTACACGTAGCGCCCCGCCTCCTCCACGTGCTTCGCGTGGCCGCGCTCCTCGAGGATACGGAGGTGGGCGCGGACCGCGGAGTAGCTCGGTGCATCGGGCATCGCCGCGAGCACGTCGTGCGCGGTGGCGCGACCGAGCCGATAGAGGATGTCCAGGATTTCGCGCTCGCGGCGCGACAGGGGTGCCTTGGCCATGACCCGACCATAGGGACCTGCTAAAAATTTAGCAAGCGCTCGATGCTAGAATTTTAGCACGCGCTTTCCGGCCGATCTGCGCCTCTTGCCGTTCGGCGGGGAGCTACTTCTTCATCAGGACGAGGTTCGCCGCGAGCAACACCGCGAGGATCGACACGGCGACGATGAGGAGCACGATGAGCACGCGGTTGCTCGATTTGGGCTCTGCTTTCGGCGTGAGCAACAGGGTCGCGTCGTCGCTGCGGCGCCGGACGACGGGAGCCGACGCGCCCATCCGCGAGGACGACGGGGCCGGCCCTACGAACGCGGGAAGTCGGCCGGAGGACGTGGCCGAGAGCGGCGGCTCCGGCGGCGGCTCGAGCTTGGGAGGCACCGGCGTGGCATGGACGATGACCGAGTCTGCCGCGTGCGACAGCTCCGGGTTCCGGCGCGGAGGGTATTTCGCCACGCTCGTGGGGGGCTCGTCGTCCGCGGGAGAGCTTGCACCTGGCTCGCGCTGGGGGAGCTCGACGGCGGCGAGGAGCTCACCCGAGGGCGGACGCAAGCCGCCGGATGCATCGACGAGCGGGTTCGACCGCGACGAGGAGGCGCGCGAGCTCGTGTCCACCACCGCCTGCAGGCGCGGAGCCGAAGGCGTGATTTTGCGAACGATCCGGCGGCTCGACGGTGCTTTCGGAATGCCAGCGGCGGGGCTCTCCGTGCGACGTGCGACCTCGGGAGCGGTGCCGGGAATGGGCGCGCCGGCGCGACGAGCGGCCTCGATCACGCCCTCCGGGACCGGGATCGTGTTGTCCTCGGAGGGCTCGAGGAGCGGCGCCATCGCCGGCGCGGCGGGCGGCGGGGCGATTCCTTGCGCGGCGACGAGCGTCGCGACGAGCTCGGCCTCGAGCTCCGGGCCCGTCGTCCACGTGGGGTCCTCTTCGTGCGATTCGTCGGCGGGGTGAGGCGCGGCGACGATGGTGGCCGCCGCGCGCAGAGCCTCGGCGAACGAGCGCGCGTCGAGCCAACGCTCGGCCTTCCGGAACGCGAGCGCACGATCGACGACCTCGACGACGGAGTCCGGCACGAGATCCACTCCGACGACGGTACGCAGGCTGCGCGCCTTCGTGCTCGACGCGGTGATGATCTGCGCGAGGGGCGTGGGAGCGCTCACCGCGTCATGGAGGCCTTGCCCGGAGAGCAGCAGAAAGAGCGTCGCGCCGGCCGAGAAGATGTCTGTCTGGGCGTCCACGAGCTCGCGGCGGCCGAGCGCTTGCTCTGGCGCCATGAACGGAGGCGCGCCGAGGATGACGCCGTTCTGGGTGAGCTCCTCCTCCGCCCCGGCGTGGTCGCGCAGCTTCGCGATGCCGAAGTCGAAGAGCCGCACGCGTCCACCGGGCGCGATCACCACGCTCTCGGGCTGGAGGTCACGATGCACGATCCCGAGATCGTGGGCGACGGCGACGATGTCGAGGAGCTGCCCCACGAAGTCGATCGCGACGTCGAGGGGAAGCCGGCCTCCCCAAGCGCGACGAAGATCCTCGAGCGGTTCGCCCTCGACGAGGTCCATCACGAGCACGGCGGATCCATCTTCCGCGGTGTCGTCGTCGACGATCTTCACCACCCCGGGATGGGGCACGAGGTTCGCGGCGTACGCTTCGCGGCGGAAGCGCTCGGCGAGCTCCGGATCTTGCGCGAGGTGGCGGTGGAGGATCTTGAGCGCCACGCCGGCGCCGTTGCGGTGCGTCGCCGCGTAGGTGGTCGCGGTCGACGACACCCGCATGACGCGCTCCACCTTCCACTTTCCGGAAACGAAATCGCCCGGTTTTCGTGCGTCAGGTGGAGCTCTCAAGGGCACCTCTCGGGCGGCAGGCCGCCCGTGCTTGGTCGATCGAGGCGATCGTGAGCGAGCGGACGGAGCGACAGGCTCAGACCGGATCGCGTCGCTTCAGCAAGATCAAGAGGAGGACGAGCATGAGCGCCGTCATCCCGTAGAGCACGACCAAGGGAAGCCACATCTCGGCGTAGTTCACGAAGCCCCAGCCACCAGCCAACGTGTCGGACGCCATCTGGGCAATGGCGCACTTGAAGTGGCCATTTTCCACGAAGTCGGGGGCGCTCGCCAAGCCCGGTTTGTGAAGATTGATGTACCAAGCGGGATCCATTTGGATTGCCTCGCGCTCGTGGACGATCGAGCCCTCGAAGCCCCAGCGCGCCGGCATGACGTACATGAGCAGGCGAAGGTCGGGGTTCGTCGTCATCGGAACCATGAGCCCACCCAAGACGACCTGTGGGATGAGCGCGATCGGCGTCAGCGCCATCGCGGCCTCGGCCGAGCTCACCATCGTCGAGATCAAGAGCCCGAGCGCGGTCGCGTTCATGCTCACCCCCACCATGACGGCGAGCTCCGCGAAGAACGCACCGGCCCCTCCGTGGAAGCCGAGGGCGAAGAACACGATCCCGAGCAACATCGTGCACTGGAGAACGCAAATAAAGGAAAGTACTATGTATTTCGAAAATACGTAGTTGAAGAGGGAGAGGTTCACCATGCGCTCGCGCATGTAGATCGCGCGCTCCGTCACGATCTCTCGGGCGGAGTTCGAGGTGCCGAACCAGACGCAGCTCACGACGACGAAGAAGAGCGCCGCGGTGTGGTCGTTCGTCGCCTTCATCTGGCCGAGGAGATCGACCGAGCTCGTCGCGTTGCCCTGCCCTCGCTTCGAGAGCTCTTGAAGGGCGCCGAGGCACCAGAACGGCACCGCCTCTTTCTGGCGCGCAAAGACGAACGCGAGCATCACGCCGATGATCGGCGCCTGGAGGAACATGATCGCGGCGCCGGCCCGGTCGCGGATGCGGACCTTCCAGTAGCGCGACATGAGCAGGAAGAGCTGCTTCATGAGCGCGACGTTGGGCGCGTGGGGAACGCCGCGCGCGGCGGCCTGGGAGCCGACCGCGCGTTGCCCGGAGAACATCTGCTGGAAGACGGGGTTCTCGTTCCGGAAAAACTCCGCCCGCCAATGACGTGCGGCCTCGAGGCGCGCCGGGTTCTTCGGCGTGTTGGGATCGACCCGCTTCATGTCCTCGAGGACGGCGCGCTCGCGCACGTTGAGCATGTCGAACATGTCGCGCGGGTTGTCGATGCGGACGCCGACCTGATTGGGCGCGAGGGCGGCGAAGGGACTCCCCGGCCGCTCGATGAGGTTCCCGAAGAAGTTGTACGACGCGGGGCCGGTGGGCCCGTAATACGTCGGAATTCCGCCGTAACCCATGATGAAGGTGAGATTGAACTTCTCGTACTCCTCCTTCGCGGGCTGGTGGATGGTCATGATGATCGTCTTGCCGGTCTTCTTCGTGAGCTCCGACAAAAGCGTGATGAGCGCGGTGGTGTCGTCGGCGGCGAGGCCGGACGTGGGCTCGTCCAAGAACACGATGACCGGATCGGTCACGAGCTCGAGCGCGATGTTCACGCGCTTGCGCTGACCGCCGGAGAGCACCTTCTTTTCGGGCTTTCCGATCTCGAGGTTCTTCAGCGAGTCGAGGCCGAGGTCCTTGAGCGTCTGCTCCACGCGCTGATCGATCTCGGCGTCCGAGTAGTCCGGCGGGAGGCGGAACTTGGCCGAGTACTTCACCGCCTCGAAGACGGTGAGCTCCGGGTGCACGATGTCGTCCTGCGGGACGTAACCGATGGATCCGCGGAGCGCGTCGTAGATGGCGTAGAGGTCCTCGCCGTTCACGCGGACCTGGCCGCTCGTGGGCGGGAGGTACCCGTTCAGCGTCATGAGCAAGGTGGTCTTGCCCGCGCCGGAGGGACCCATGAGCGCGATCATGTCGCCCGGCATCGCCTTGAACGACACGTGGTCCAAGAGGACCTTCATCTTCGACTTGTCGTCGCGATCGGGCACCTCGAGGGTGAGGTCCCACGCTTCGATGTCGTAGAGGGGCTTCCCTGCCCACGAGGCCTGCTGGTCCTCGACGACGAGGCCGAGCTGCTGACCGGCGAGCTGGAGCAGCACCGGCATCGGACCGATGAAGATCTTCTCGCCGTTCGCGACGGGGACCTTCTGGCCGGGGGCGAGGCGCTGGCCGCGGACGAACGTGCCGTTGGCGGAGCCCTTGTCCTCGAGGAAGAACTCGTTGCCGACCTTGGTGAGGATGGCGTGCTTCGAGCTCACCTGCGGGTGAGGGACGACGATCTTGTTGTCCGGCGTGCGGCCGATCGTGATGACGTTCTGGGCGAGGTCGGCGATGTTGAGCTCGCCGATCACGGTGCGGTGCTTGCGAGGCCCATCTGCAGGCGCAGCGGCGGCGGGGCCGGGTGGGCCGCCCATCGGCACACCTTGGGTGGAAGGTGCACCCATCGGAGGAGCGCCCGCGGGTGCGCCCATCGGTGCGCCCATCGCCTGCCCGAGCTGCAGGAGCACCGAGACCGGCACCGGCACCGGACCGAACGTGATGACGCCGTTGGGATCGATCGGCACCGGCTGCTGCGCGGGGATGCGCTGGCCGTTCATGTAGGTGCCGCTCGTGGACCCGTTGTCGACCACGTGCATGCGGTCGAGCATGACGGTGGCGTGGTTGCCGCTCACGGCCGCGTTGGCGAGCACGAGGCTCGCGGTGCTCGCCTCGCGCCCGACGATGAGCTGTCCGCGCGGAACCTGCGCTTGGCCTTGCGACATCGCCATCAGCGCGAGCGCCGGGTGCGCGAGCGGAAGCGCCGTCTGCCCGAGCATGATCGCGGTTCGAAAATCGAACGGCACTGGCTGGTTCGGGGCGACCGGCACGCCGTTCGCGAACGTCTGCGCGACGCCGTTGTCGAGGAAGACGAGCTGGCTGCCTTGCCTCACGATGCGCGCGTGCTTCGGGGCCACCCCCGGGCCGTGCACCACCACGTCGTTGTCAGGGGCCGAACCCAGCGAAATCTGCTCTTTGCCAAACCCGGGGATCATCGGCCGCGATGGTACACCGACACGCGCGGCTTCTCCGAGAAAGTGACCCGCGGGAACGCGTGGAATTTCTTGACTATTTCGGAGGGGCGGCGACCGGCGCGGTGGACGACGGAGACGGGTGCGGCTTGTGACCGTGGTGGTGAGGCGGCTTCGCGGTGATCGCGGGCGCGAGCGGCGGTGTCTCGGTCGGCGTTTCTACGCTCTCCGGGGCGTCTGGCGCGGGTGCGCCGGCCTCGTCGCCGTTCGGGCCGGCCGAAGGCACGACGATCGCGGGGCTGTGGTGGGAGGGTTTCTCGAGGAGCTTGTAAAGTGCAACGGCTCCCCCCACGAGCGCGACGACCGCGACGAGGCCGAGGATCACGCCGACCACACGTGAGCCACCGCGCTTCTTGGTCGACTCGGGGGCGGGCGGGAGGTGCGGGCCAGAGCCGGGAGCGAGCGCAGGCGCGACAGCGATGGGGCCAGCGGGCGGCGCGAGTTGGAGCGGCGGGCCCATCGCCGTTTGGGGGCTCGCAGCGGGAGCGAGCGGCAATGGAAGCGGCGCGGCGAGCACCGTGGCGGGGCTGACGCGGCCCATCTCCACCGGATCCACGGCGGTGACCGGGACCGTCTTCGTGGGACCATGCGCGGCGGCGTGGGGGCCGTCGTGCGAGCCCTCGCGCGGGCGGGCGAGGAGAACGGTGATGTTGTCGTGCCCACCGCGCGCGTTCGCGAGATCGACGAGCTGCCCTACCGCCTGCTCCCCGGGGAGCGCGGTGTGGCTCAAGATCTCGGCCTCGGAGACGAGATCGGTGAGCCCGTCGCTCGCGAGCACGAAGACGTCGCCGGCAGAGAACGGGAGCGGCGCGGGACGGACGTCGACCTCGACCGTGGCGGCGATGCCGAGCGCGCGCATGATCTTGTTCGCGTCGGGGTGGGTCGCGGCCTCTTCCGGCTTGATCATGCCGGCTTCGACCATGAGCTGCACCATCGAATGATCGCGCGTGACCTGCTGCACCGTGCCGCGCGTCACGTGGTAGACGCGGCTGTCGCCTACGTGGGCGATCTCGGCCCCGTGCGGCGTGACGAGCACCGCGACCACGGTGGAGCCCGAGCGGCCCTCGCCCGAGGCGAGCGGCAACGCACGAATGCGATCGTGCCCGAGCGTGATGCCGGTGACGAGAAGATCGCGACCGACGCTGCCCTCCCCTGCCCCGTCGAACGTCTCGCGGATCGCAGAGACTGCGGCGCGGGAGGCGTCTTGTCCGTTCGCGTGACCGCCCATGCCGTCGCACACGACGCACAAGGTTCCGAACCGGGTCACCATGTGGAAACCCGAGTCCTCGTTGACCTGCTTTTCGGGGTCGCGGCCCGGATCGGTGCGAAACGCGAGATCGACCTCGATCGCGGGCTCGACCACTGTGTCGTGATTCTCGCGGGTCACGGTGTCACCGTAAATGCCACTGGACCGAAGCGTAGCTCGACCCCGACGCGAACGGGAACCCAGAGATGAGGAGCGATGCGCGCGCCGTCGACGAACGTGCCGTTGTTGGAGCCCTCGTCCTTCACGTAAACGAGGCCACCCTCGAGCTTCACGTAGGCGTGCACTCCGCTGACCCGCGGCTCGGCGAGGAGCACTTTGCAGCGCGCGGGATCGCGTCCGACCCCCGCCTCCGCCGCCGAAACAATGAAATCTACGCCTTCGCCGCGCAAGCGAGGACCGCTCGACGCGTAAGGGTCGACCGGCGGTGCGAGGGCAGAGGGCATCGCGCCGGTGAGCGGAAAGGCCTGCCGGCCGCCCTCGGCAGGACGCGACGCGTCGAGCGGCTGGCCGCACGAAAAACAGACCGACGCCGCGCCCGGCGAAGCCATCGTGGGCATTTTGCACGAGGGACAAATGACCTCGCCGACGACACCGACCGCCTCCGTGCCCCCTTTGCGGGTCGCGACGGGGAGCGCCGGAGCCTGGTGCGCCGGCGCTGCGATAGGTGCAGCATACACGGGCTGAGGAGCAGGCGCGGGAGCCGACTGCGCCACGTAGGCGGGTGCCGGGGGCGGCGCGTAGGCGGAGGCGGGGGCGGCATATGCGGGCGGGGCCGAGTACGCCGACGCGGGCGGCGCGTACGCGGGTGCTGGGGGTGGGTTCGAGCCGAACGCCGCGATCGGCGCCCCGAAAGGCGTCGCGGACATCGGATCGTGCGCGCCGTGCATCGCTGGCCCGACCCCCGGCCCCGGCGGAGCCGGAGGTGGGCTCACGCTAAAGGGTTGGGAGGCGAAGCACCGTAACCGCCGCCGCCGTAGCCGCCAGGAGGACCGCCGCCGTAGCCGCCGCCCGGAGGCGCGCCGCCATAACCACCACCGCCGCCGTAACCACCGGGCGGAGGGGGGCCGCCGGCGACGACCGGGGCGGGAGGAGGCGCCGCGGACCGGCCCTTCTTTCCACCACCGCCACCACCGCGCGCGATGACGATGACGAGCAAGATGATGACGAGCACGGCGCCGCCGATGCCGGCGATGAGGAGCACGTTGAAGGGTTTTTTCTGGGCCTTCAGCGTGAGCACGGTCTTCTCGTCGTAGCCCGACGCGCGCTTCGCTTTGTTGTCGTAGAGCACGAGGCGGGTGACGGTTTGCTCGCCGTTGCCCTCCAAGATCTTCTCGTCGTCCGGCACCTGGAGGAGCACGAACGTGTCGGAGGCTTCGGTCGCGCCACCGCGCATGTTCTGAGCGATGAGGGTCTGCATCGCCTGTTGCGCGACCTTCGGATCGTTCTTGTTCACGTTCGGGTCGGGCCGGCTCCCGGCGGGTACGAAGTAGGCTTCGGCGCGGGACTTGTCGCCGCCCCAGCAGAAGTTGCCGTACACGCGGAAGGTGCCTCCCGGGTAGAGCGGGTTGGCGTCGGCTTCGGCCTTCGTTTGCGCCATGTTCAAGTCGAGGGGCCACTGCGTGGGGTTCACGCCGATCGGCACGTCTTTGAACGAGGAGTCGGGCTTGATGGCGGGCTTCGTGTTGTCGAACGCGAGGCTGAACGACTGCTCGATGGTGGGAGCGAGGCACGAGAGCTTCCACTTCACGACCCAGAATTTATCGAAGCGATCGTTCACGATCTTCACGATCGTGCGCGCCTTCGCGACCGACTGGCCCGCCATGATGATGTCGAAGAAGCCGCCGATCTCGAGGTTCGAGATGTCCTGCATGTACTGGAAATCGTTGAGCGCCAGCTTGTCGTTCACGAGCCCGCGGGAGTTCGGGAAGTAAATCGAAATGACCGGGAGCGGCGTCTTGGGGGAGGCGGTGTTGTCCTCCGGGAAGCGGCCCTTGGTGAAGAACTGCTTCATCACCTCGGCCGTCGCCGCGACGCTGCCGCCGTCCTCGCGGCCTGCGCCGTTCGAGAGGAGCACCATCGCCTGCATCATCGGGATCGTCTGCACCGACCCGGAGTTTCCGAGGTCGCCGAACGCCTTCACGATGCTCTTCACTTGGCCGCCGAACGGGCGACCGCTGCCGCTCGAAGGCGACGTGGTGGTGTTCGCGGCGAGCACGGCGACGAGCTTGGCTTTCTCCTTCGCCATCGTCCACTCGGTGTTCGCCCGGTAGGCGTTGAGCTTGTCGTCGAAGATGATGAGCTTCGCGATGTCGTTCGGGCCCATCGCGCCGATGAACTGGTTGGCGACCTCGCGCGCGTCGCTGTAACGCGCACCCATCATGCTCGACGCGTCGAGGGCGATGAGCCACGCGGTGCCGACGAGCGGATCCTTCTTCGACGCGCCCCACGCCGTCTTGCCCGCGAACGTGGCGGGGCTCTCGCTCCCGTCGACGCGCACGAAGAGGCGCGCTTGAGCGTCGGGGAACGGGAACGGCTTCGCGATCGCGTTCGGCTTCTCGACCGCGTCGCTCACGCACTGGAGGAGCGCGTCGCCCTTCATGACGCCACAACCGTTGTTGCTCGCGACCTCGCTCAAGGACGAGAACTGGACGAGCTCGACGACGGAGGTGAGCACCGGTTGGCCGTCGTTGACGCCAGCGCGCGGGTCGATCCGCATGAGGTGGGTCTCCACCGCCGCGCGTGCCCTGCCGGGAAACGCGAGCAGCGTGCACACCACCGCGAGGAACAGGAGGGCCGTCGTTTTGGCGAGGGCGGGGCGAACGGAGGACCGTCGAATCGAAGCCATCGCGATGAGGAAATAGCAAGGATTGGCGACAAAGGGGAGAACCGTGCGCTCCGCTGCGTCACGACACGATTCGGGGCCGATCTCGGGCCTGCCTATTTGCCGCGGGCGAGCCGACTTGCCGGCACGAGCCCCGCGCCCGCGGCCTCCGGCTGGACGGTGGAGTGCACGATCTCCAAATCACGCGCGAGCGCCGCGCACACCCTCCGCGCGACATCGACCCCGTGCGCCTCCTCGGCGAGGATCACGTGCACCGTGAGCATCGGCTCGCCCTCGGCGAGCTGCCACACGTGGAGGTCGTGGTAACCCGCGACGCCTTCCACGCTGCGGAGCACGCCCGCGACCTTCGTTTCGTCGAGCCCTTCTGGCGCGCTCTCCATGAGCACCCGCGACGAGGACTTCACGATCCCGTACGCGCCGCGAAGCACCAAAATCGCGATGAGGATCGAGGCCACCGTGTCGGCCTTGTCGAGCTTCGCCCACACGACGAGCGCGCCCGCGACCATCGCCGCGACGGAGCCGAGCGCGTCGGCCATGACGTGTGCCATCGCCGCGCGAACATTGGCATTTTTGGCGCCGTGGCCGTGGGAGAGCATCTTCGCCGAGACGAGGTTCACGACGAGCCCGAGCGTCGCCACGACGAGCATCGCCGGCCCGCGAATCTCCGCTGGTCGGGACCAGCGCTCGATGCCCTCCCGCACGATGAAGAACGAGCTCGCCGCCAGCGCGACGCCGTTCGCGAGCGCGGCCAGAGTCTCCGCGCGACGGTAGCCGTACGTCAGCGTCGCCGTACGCGGTCGCTCCGCGAGGCGCTGGGCCAAGAGGGCGAGGGCGAGGGCGGCCGCGTCCGTCAGCATGTGCGCCGCGTCGGAGAGCAGCGAGAGGCTGTGTGTGCCGACTCCGAACACGACCTCGACGACCATGAACCCGGACGTGAGCGCGAGCGCCCTCCCGAGCTTCGCCGAGGGCGTCGACCGCAGCGCGCCGTGATGATCGTGGCTCCCGTGCCCGTCCCCGTGGTCCGCCGAATGGGCGCCATGATCATGCGCGTGATCGTCATGATCGTGATGATCGTGCGGAGCGCGGGCGTGAGTCGCGTCCGACGCACGACGCGATCGCGGCAATTTTGGATTCGAGAGCTCGCTCCGGGACATCACTTCACCACCTAGTGAATTGTTGTAGTATCCCGCGGGCCGGGGATCAAGCGCGGGGTGCGCGCCTTGACGTTCGTGCCGGTAGGCCTACCCCTTCGCGAGATGACCATGTCCTTCGGTCGGCGCGCGTGGCTCTCGGTGCTCGCGCTCGTGCTCGTGCTCGTAACGCTCGGTCGTGTCGCCGCGGCCGCGCCCGCCGTGTCGGCCGCCTACGTCACGGGCCGGTTGCTCGCGCCTTGCTGTTGGACCCAAACCCTCGACATCCACGAGTCCGAGCTCTCGACGACGCTCCGAAACGAGATCGACGAGCGCGTACGGCGCGGCGAGAGCGCGACCCAGATCGAGGACGACATGGCGTCGAGGTACGGCGAGCGCATTCGCGCGGTGCCGCGCGGAGAAGAGCCACGAGCGAAGGTGGCGCTCGTCTCGGCGCTCGTGGTTCTCCTCGGCCTCGGCGCGATGGGCGCGACGCTCGCGCGGTGGCTCCGGCGCGGTCGTGAGCCCGTCGTGGCGCGCACGCGGGGGACTTCGGACGCCGATCGTCGCGCCGAAGCCTCCTACGATGCGCGCCTCGACGCGGAGCTCGAGCGACTCGACGAGCCGACCTGAATCGCGACACCTCGACGAGCGAGCCGAAATCACGACGCCTCGACGCGCCGACCTTCGCTACGCTCCCGTCGCGCCACCGATGCGAACCTTCACGCGTCCCCTCCCGCTCCTCGCGACGCTGCTGCTCGTCGTCAACGATCACGCGCTCAAAGGGGCAGAGCTGCTCCCGACGTGGCTCACCGGGAAGCTGAGCGACGTGGCGGGGCTCTTCCTTTTCCCGATCCTTCTCGTGGGGCTCGCGACGCAAGTGCTCGGCGCGCGCGGCCGAACGACGCGCGCCGCTGCGCTCGCCGTCGCGGTGACGGGCCTCGCGTTCGGCGCGATCAAGCTCTCGCCCACGGCGTGCGACTGGCTCTCTGCCCACGTCGCCACAACCACGTACGATCCGACGGACCTCGCCGCGCTCCCGTCCCTCGCCCTCGCATATGTGTATATGATCCGTACTTCGCGCCGGTCGAGCGGATCTGGCAGCGGGGCGACCGCTCCCTCGCCACGCCCCCAGCACCTCGAGCGCGTCGGCCTCGTGGTGGCCGCTGCCGCTTCGCTCGCGACGTCGCCCTACCCGCGACCGTTCGCGGCGTGGAACGTGGTCGGCTCGGAGACGCGCGTGGCCGGCTGCGCGCGCGTGGACGCGTGGGTCGCGAAGTCCGGAAAAGAGGGGGTCGGGATCGCGATCGCGGCGCGGGGGCCCGTCGGTTGCACGGTGAGGCTCGACCGCGCCACGCTCCTCGTCGGCGAGAAGGCGATCGCCGCGAGCCCCCTTCCGACCGAGGTTCGGGCGGAACGCGCAGCCTATCTCCCGTTTCTCTTCGACAACGAAAAGGCATGGAACGACGGGGAGCGCGCGGGGAGCCTGGAGATCGCGATCGTCGCCGACGGCGAGCCGGTGGTCCTTCGCTTCGTGATGCAGCACACGTGGACGCACGCCACGGTCTCCGGCGCGTCGGCGCCGAAGCGTGCGCCGCTCCTCCTCGCGGTCGATCCGCCGGACGCAGGCGCGGCGTTCGATCCGCCCGACGCCGGGCCGGACGAGGACCGATGAAGGAGCCTCGAAACGAAGGCCGCGGACGCCGCGAACGACTCGAAGCGATCGGCCGGATGGTCGCCGCGACGCTCGCGCTCTCGGGCTGCGGGACGCACTACCTCGACCACAACGCGCCAGGGATCGCCGAGATCCGCGAGCCCCCGAAGAACCTCTCGCCGGAGGCTCCGCACGCGGTGGAGGTACCCGCCGATCCCGGAGGTCACATCGTCGTCTTGAGCTACGGGCTCTTTGCCGGCGTCGGCGGCCGCGCCGGTCCACCCGGCGACGTGTCGTATGGCCTCGGCACCGAGGTCAGCCTCGCGAAAGGAATCACCCGTTCGAGTCGCCCGGACGGATTTCCGTACCCCCTCATGGAGTGGGGATACGGCCTGAACCTCGGGTTTACGGCGATACGGGCATTGGGCAAAACGGTCGGCCCGCTCTACGCGGAAGCCGAGGTTCGCACGAGCGCGTTCGCCTTCGGCGCGGGCTGGGTCTGGGCCCCCCTCGACCAGACCCACGGCCCACAAGCGACGCTCTCGTTCGGGCCTCTTTTCCTACGCGGAACGCATGAAGTCGCGCTCGGCACGCAGATCCACGTTGGCATTCTTTTGAAAGGATATAGCGCGTGGGCGTGGAGTCGGTGATTGCTCGTGCTCAGTACGACACGGGGCGCGCCTTCACATCCGCCGCCGCGGCCTCGAGGTCGGCGGCAGGGCTCGCCGAGAACCCGGGAGAGGCGCTCACGATCTCCATGCTTCGCGCGTCGAGGAGCACCACGTAGGGCACCGCGTCGACCGTGATCCCGGTGAACTTCGACCAGCTCGGATCGAGCAAGTTGTGCACGGTCGCGGGCACCTTCGGGCGCCACGCCTCGAGAGAGCCCAGCGTGGCGGGGGTGCCGACCGAGGCCGCCTCGCCGAGCACCGCGAGCATCGCGACCCGCTTCGGCGCCCCCTTGTCGATCTCGGCCATGAGCTGATTCGACGGCGCGCTCCACGACGCGCAGAGGAAGACCGCGACGAGATCGTGGGTCTTTCCCTGCGGATCGAACACGTCTGCGAGCGAGACGGGCGACGTCGCGCTCGCGCCGGGCAAATACCCGACGAGCTTCACGTTGGGCATCACGAGCCCCGCCGTGCGGCCCGCGCGCGCGCGCCAACCGAGGTTCGCGGTGGGATAGGGCACCCCGTAGGGGTTGTTCTCGCCTGGCCCGGCCTCGCTCGGCACGGTGGTGGTCGCGTCCGGGCTCGCCGTCGCCGCGTCGGCGCTCGACGAAGCCTCCGCGCCCCCGTCGGTATCGGTGGCGCCGCCCCCAGGCGTGGCCTGCAGAGTGGCGGAGCAAGCCGCCAAGCCAACGAAGGCAACCAAAGCAAAAGAACGAGCGTCGAGCTTCATGTCCCAAAACTAGCCCGAATACCTCCAAAAGGCACCTTCCGCCCCGCACGTGGGCCATCGGCGAAACCTATGGGACCCATAGGCGGCGCCATCGCTCGGCGCGCGAACGCCGCTGCGCCTCCATGCTCCCAATCAGCGCGGAGGCGGTCTTAGAGCATCGAAACAGGTTGAATCCCGTCCCTCGTCAGGGACTTGCTGACCTGTAGCGTCGTCGGCTTTCGCGCGTTAGCGGCGCTGCGGGTCGTTGCTCCTCCTAAGATAGAAGACTATCCGTCCCTCGTCAGGGACTTGCGGCCCTGTAGCGTCGTCGTCGTCGCGCGCACCTGGTGACGCAGCTTGCTAACCGCACGAAATCCTCAGTTCTTCAACCTGATCGGCGCTCTAGACGCGCGCGCTCCACGCCTTTTCCGATTCAGCTCCCGAGGGCGAGCTTGGGTATGCTCGTGGGGTGTCCGTGCGCGTCGAGGGCGACGAGCACGAAGCGCCCGCGGGTGGCGAGCTGCCTGTCACCCGTCAAGAGATCTTCGGCGAAGAGATCCACTTCGACCGCCATCGAGCTCTTTCCCGTCGAGACCACGCGCGCAACGAGCTCCACGAGCTGGCCTTGTTTGACCGGTACGTGAAAGTCGACCTTCTCGCTGCTCGCGGTCACGACCGACCGCCGCGCGTACCGCGACGCGACGACGAAGGCCGCCTTGTCCATGAGCGCCAAGGCTTGCCCGCCGAACAGCGTTCCGTAGTGGTTCGTTTGTCCGGGGAACACCACCTCGACGAAGCGTGCCGCGGTGAGCTCCCCCGCCTCGATGATCTCGCGCTCGGCGACGTCGAGGACGCGGTCAGAACGCGGCATCGAGCGACACCTCCCCCGTCACGCCCACTTGATACGCCGACACTCGCCGCTCGAAGAAGTTCGTCACCTCTTGTACGTCCTGCAACATCATGAACGAAAAGGGGTTCTTCGTTCCGTACATGATTGGCATTCCCAGGGTCGCGAGGCGCTGATCGGCGCAGTGCTCCAGGTACGCGCGCACCTCGCGCACCTGCAGCCCCACGACACCGCCGACGAGCAAATCCTCGGCGAACTGCGCCTCGCACGCGACCGCCTCTTCCATCATCGCGCGCACGTCGGCCTCGAGGCCCGCGTCGAAGAGATCCGGCTCCTCCCGGCGCACGGTGCGGACGACCTCGAACGCGAACTCCATGTGCGCGCTCTCGTCGCGGAACACCCAGCTCGTGCCGGCGGCGAGCCCGTGCAAGAGCCCCCGCGAGCGGAGGAAGTAGACGTAGGCGAACGCGCCGAAGAAAAAGAGCCCCTCCACGCACGCGGCGAAGCCGATGAGGTTCAGCAAGAACCGGCGTCGCTTCTCCCGCGAGTCCAAACGATCGACGGTCGATAGGGTTCCCATCCAGCGGGTGCAAAACTCGGCCTTCTTGCGGATCGACGGGATATTTTCGACCGCCGCGAAAGCCTTGTGACGCTCGTCCGCGTCTGGAACGTACGTATCGAGGAGGGTGAGATAAAACTGAACGTGGAGCGCCTCTTCGAAGAGTTGCCGCGAGAGGTACATCCTCGCCTCGGGCGAGTTCACGTGCTTGTAGAGGTTGAGCACGAGGTTGTGGGCGACGATGCTGTCCCCGGTCGCGAAGAACGCGACGAGGCGCCGCACGAGGTGCCTCTCTGCCTCCGTCATTTTCTTCTGAAGGTCGGACACGTCGGTCGCAAAATCGACCTCCTCCACCGTCCAGGTGTTCTTGATCCCTGCGCGATACATCTCGAAGAACGCGGGGTAGGCCATCGGCCGAAGGGTGAGGCAGAGCCCGGGGTCGAGGATATTTCGCGGTCGTTCTACGTCGATCATTGGCAGGCCTCGCACGTCTCGGGGTTCTCGAGCGAACAGGCAACTTGCGCGCTCGCGCCGGCGCTCGTCGCCGCCACGGTCGGAGGCGACGGAGTCCACGTGGGCTCCACCGGCGGCGAGGGCGCGGAGATGGTGGCCTTCGCGATTCGCGTCGCCGGCCGCGACCGCAGGTAATAGGTAGTCTTGAGGCCCTTCTTCCACGCGTAGAAGTACATCGACGAAAGCTTGGCGATGTTCGGGCTCTCCACGAAGAGGTTGAGCGACTGGCTCTGATCGAGGAAGGCGCCTCGATCGGCGGCCATGTCGACGAGCGCGCGCATGGGGACCTCCCACGCTGTACGGAACACCTCCCGCAGATGAACGGGCAGCTCCTCGAGACCTTGCACGGAGCCCTCTGCCACTTTGAGCTTCGCGCGAACGTCGTCGTTCCACAGGCCGAGCGCTCTGAGCTCCGCCACGAGATACCGGTTCACCTGCAGAAAATCGCCAGACAAAGTCTCCCGTTTGAAAAGATTGGACACTTGGGGCTCGATACACTCGGAGCAGCCCACGATCGAGGCGATCGTCGCGGTGGGCGCGATCGCGCAGAGGAGCGAATTGCGGAGTCCCCCGGCCACGATGCGGGCGCGGAGAGCCTCCCAGCGCGCTGGCTCGTCGGGTGTCACGCCCCACGCGTCGAACTGGAGCTCTCCTCGCGCCGCGCGTGTCTCCGAGAACGCGGGGTGCTTTCCGTGCTCGTCGGCGAGCTCGGCGGACGCGGTGAGGGCGTGAAAGTAGACCTCCTCCGAGATCTTGCGGGAGAGAGCGCGCGCCCGGTCGCTGTCGAACGCTATCTTCATTTGGAAGAACACGTCTTGGAGCCCCATGAGGCCGAGACCGACCGGGCGCCATCGGTGGTTGGAGCTCTTGGCGCTCTCGATCGGATAGGCATTGAGGTCGATCACGCGGTCGAGCTGCCGCACGGCGCGACGGACCGTGCACGCGAGCTTCTCGAAGTCGAACACCACCGCCCCCGCCTCGTCCGTGCGCGTATGGCGCGACAAATTGACGG